>CAZVRE010000015.1:22787-33517 GCA_964629465.1 uncultured Ruminococcus sp.
AAGAAAAAGCGTACACTTGTGCAATTGAACTTTTACGTCAAAAACGTATAGAAAAAGAAAATGTGGTTACTATCACAAAAACGGATATGGGATATAATGTTAACTGCAAAATCTCGGGTGGTAATGTTGACCTTGTTTCTTTGGATATCTATGCGCCAGACTATGTTCAAGCAAAAATTATGAAAAAGAACTTTCATAAAGACCCAGAAATCACATACAAAGTTATTATGGGCACATTAACCGGAAATAAAGATATGATTACCGAAGCACTTGAAGATGTAAGTAAGTCATATTAAATAAGCAAATTAACGGTTAACAACGCAGTTACTCCAGGTACACCACCAATAGTTGAAACTAATATTGATAGCAAACTATATGGTATGTAAACTCCTGTGAACAAACTTGCAATATTAACTAACAGCAAGCATCCAAAACCTGTCAGAAGTGAGATAAAACTTCTTCTGACAGGTTTTTTGTTTTTACCTATTTTATGAATTATTGAAAAAACTATAATAACAACTAAATAGACAATACAAATTTTCATAGTAACACCTCAAAAAATAAAAAGACCATAGGACAAACCTATGGTCTAATATATGTTGTTAAACTATGAAAATATGCAGATTAACCAACGAATTTGGTTAATACATTGATTGCAACTACTGCTACAACAAAAAATATAGCAACAAACTTTGTCCATCTTGCAAGAATAGCATCAATGGAACGAGCCTTATTCTTTGCGAAGAATGTGTCAGCACCACCACTAACTACACCCAATCCCTGAGTGTTGCCTTCCTGTAGAATAATAACAAGAATAATAATGATTGCCATTACAATAACTAAAGCACCTAAAATATAATGCCATACGCCCATTTATATCGTTCCTTTCGACTACGCAAACGCGTTAATTTATAATATAGCCTTAATATATTACCACAGTCAAATACTTTTTGCAAGAGTTTTTTGGTAAATTTTTAAATCAAAGACAACTGTTCACAATCATCTTCTGCAGAAGGTAATGCACCTAACGCAGGTAGATTACGAGTTCGGTATCTCGTAGGCTTACTAAATGTTCCCTCTTTATATTCCTCAATACCAAATAGTCTATGACCTTTCTTTAGTTTAAGCACAGACACGCCCTGAGTTGTACGAGAAACCTTTAGGTTAATGGCTCCAGTATGAAGAAGTAACTTTCTGCCAGAAGAAGATGAAATAATAAATTCTTTGTCATCAAGAGAATAAGCAACTGCAGAAAGTGGGTTTTTGTCGGAATAAGCCTTTGTGAGTTTTTTGCGATTTGTTTTTGTTGCAAATGACTCAAGTGGAACTTTGGCTACTTTACCATTTTCAAAACCAAATAGCACGAATCCTTTGTAGTCCTTTGTAACTATCATTTTAACAACAGTTTCGCCCTCATCCATCTGTAATTTAGCAGGGATATATTCACCAAGTACACTTGCTTTTGTGTCACTGAATTCATATGCCTTTGCCTTGTAGCACTGACACATATTAGTAATAAATAACAAGTCGCAGTTGTTGGTAAATTCGACAGCCTCGGTAATTTCATCGCCTTCTTTGAGTTTGTGCTCGCCACCCATACGCAAAGAAAGTGGAGTAATCTTCTTGAAGTAACCTTCTTTTGTAAAGAACAAATTGACAGGATAATCAGGAACTTCCTCAATTTCATCTTCATCATCAGCACTATCGTTATAGATAATCAAACTCTTACGAGACTGACCGTACTTTTCAGCAACCTCCTTGAGTTCCTTGACAATGATAGTCTTAACTCTTGCCTTGCTTGCAAGAATAGCCTCAAGTTCTTGAATTTCTGCCTGTAAGTCTTCTACATCTCTTAATCTCTTTAAGATATATTCTCTGTTAAGATGTCTTAACTTAATCTCTGCAACATATTCTGCTTGAATTTCGTCAATGCCAAAACCAATCATCAAGTTAGGGATAACTTCTGCTTCCTCATCGGTTTCTCGAACAATTTTAATGGCTTTATCAATATCCAATAAAATCTTCTCTAAGCCTTTTAACAGATGAAGTTTTTCTTTCTTTTTGTTAAGGTCATAGTATGTTCTGCGACGTACACATTCAATTCTAAATGCAATCCACTCGGTAAGTAGTGCCTTAACGCCAAGCACCATTGGTACGCCACCAATAAGCACATTAAAGTTACAAGCATAACTGTCCTCAAGAGGAGTCATCTTGTATAGTCGTTTCATCAGTTTATCAGGATCAACACCACGTTTGAGGTCTATAGTAATCTTAAGGCCCTCAAGACCGGTTTCGTCACGAATATCAGAAATTTCTTTAATCTTACCTGCTTTTACAAGGTCAATTACTTTATCAATAATTGACTCACTATTGGTAGTATTAGGAATGCTTAAGATATCAATACAGTTTGCAGATTTGTCGTATTCATAAGTTGAACGCAAACGAATACTGCCTCTACCGGTATCGTAAACCTTTTTCATTACCTCTTCGTCATAGACGATATTAGCGCCACCTGAAAAATCAGGCGCAGGCATTGTTGACATAACATCGTGGTCAGGATCTCTAATCAAAGCAGCCGTAGTTTCGCAAACTTCTTTGAGGTTAAAAGAACAAATGTTGGAAGCCATACCTACAGCAATACCTGTGTTTGCGTTAACAAGCACAGACGGGAATGTTGCAGGCAGTAAAGACGGCTCTTTCATTGTGTTGTCGTAGTTATCAACAAAATCGACAGTATCTTTGTCAATATCTTTAAAAAGTTCTGAGCACAACTTATCGAGTTTTGCCTCTGTATAACGAGAAGCAGCCCAAGCCATATCTCTGCTGTAGAACTTACCAAAGTTACCCTTTGAGTCAACATAAGGGTGTAGCAATGCCTCGTAGCCACGAGATAAACGAACCATTGTATCATAAATTGCAGCGTCACCGTGAGGGTTCAACTTCATTGTAGCGCCAACAATGTTGGCAGATTTTGTCCTTGCGCCACTAAGTAAGCCCATCTTATACATAGTGTAAAGCAACTTTCTGTGGCTTGGTTTAAAACCATCTATCTCAGGAATAGCACGAGAAAGAATTACGCTCATAGCATAAGGCATATAATTTTCTTGAATTGTAGATACAATCTGCTGTTCCACTACTTCTCCTGCGCCCTCAATTACACCAGTAACTGGCGCTAATTTAGGTGTTTTTGTAGTTTTCTTTTTCTTAGCCAAATAATTCACCTTCCATATTTGGGGTTAAAAAGTTAAGATAAATCTAACTGGTCAATATAATCTGCGCCATGGTCAACTATAAAATCTTTACGACCTTGCAAATCATCACCAAGTAATGTATCAAAAATCGTTGCTGTTGCCTCTGCAGTATCAGGCATAACCTTGATGAGTCTGCGAGTGGCAGGGTTCATTGTTGTTAAGTTCATCATTTCAGGTTCGTTTTCACCAAGACCTTTGCTTCGTTGAATTGTGAACTTTTTGTCGCCGATTTCACGTATATATCGCTCTTTTTCTAATTCATCATAAGCGAAATAAACATTGTCTTTTGTAGTAATCTCATATAGAGGAGATTCTGCAATATATACTTTTCCTTCTTGAATAAGAGTAGGAGTAAGACGATAAAGCATAGTCAAAACAAGAGTTCTGATCTGGAAACCGTCAACATCGGCATCAGTACAAATAATAACCTTGCTCCAACGCAAGTTATTGATGTCAAAATTGGAAATATTTTTGTTTGACTTGGCTTTAACTTCTACGCCACAACCCAAAACTTTTAATAAATCGGTAATAATCTCACTCTTAAAAATCTTATCATAATCAGCTTTTAGGCAATTTAGAATCTTACCTCTGATAGGAATAATAGCCTGAAAATCAGGGTCACGAGCCTGCTTACAAGCACCTAACGCAGAGTCGCCCTCAACGATAAATACCTCACGCTCATTTACATCTTTGCTTCTGCAATCAACAAACTTGTTAATTTTGTTTGTTATATCAAGATTTGCTGTAAGCGTTTTCTTAATGTTAAGACGAGTTTTTTCAGCATTCTCACGGCTACGCTTGTTAATCAAAACTTGTGTAGCGATTTTCTCTGCTTCTATTGGATTCTCAATAAAGTAAATCTCAAGGCTATGCTTCAAAAATTCTGTCATTGCCTCTTGAATACCTTTGTTAGTTATAGCCTTCTTAGTTTGGTTTTCGTAAGATGTAATGCTTGAAAAAGATGAAATACAAATAACAAGACAGTCTTTGATATCGTCAAAATTGATTTTACCTTCGTTTTTGTTATATTTATTATTCTGCTTGAGATAGCCGTCTATCATAGACTGAAAAGCACTTTTTACAGCTTTTTCAGGCGCTCCACCGTGTTCAAGCCAACTTGAATTGTGGTAATACTCTGCCTGATTTACTTTGTTTGAGAAACACAAAGAAACTCTGATTTTACACTTATATTCAGGCTTATCTGCTCTATCACGAACTTTGCGCTCGGTTTCCCAAGTTTGTACAGATGTGAGGCTGTCCTCACCTACAATTTCTTTGACGTGATCTTCAATTCCATTGAGGTAATTAAAAGTTTCCACATCAAAACTTCTTCCGTTTTGATTACGAAAGATAAACTCAACGCCTGCATTAACAATAGCCTGTCGTTTTAGAATATCAATAAAATATTCAGCAGAAACATCTATATCAGTAAAAACTTCTATGTCAGGTTTCCAGTGTATCTTTGTACCAGTATCTTTCTTATTATATTCCTCGGTTTTTAACCCACCAATGTTGATACCTTTTTCGAAGTGTAAGGAGTATTTGTAACCGTCACGCTTGATTTCAACATCCATAAACTCGGCAGCATACTGAGTAGAACACAAACCAAGACCGTTAAGACCAAGTGAAAACTCGTAACTTTCGCCCTCGTTGTTGTTATACTTACCACCTGCGTACATCTCGCAAAACAGCAGTTCCCAGTTCATTTTATTTTCATTTTTGTTGAAACCCACAGGAATACCACGACCATGGTCCTCTACTTCGTAAGAGCCATCTGAATATCGAGTAACTTGAATTTGTTTGCCGTAGCCTTCTCTTGCTTCATCTATGGAATTAGATAGAATTTCAAACACAGAATGCTGACAACCCTCAATACCATCGGAGCCAAAGATAACAGCAGGTCTTTTTCGAACTCGGTCAGCACCACTTAACGAAGTAATACTGTCGTCATTATATTCATTCACTTTTTTCTTGGCCACTATTTGTCACCTCGTAACTTCTTAATTTTATCTCGCAAGTACGCTGCGTGCTCAAATTCAAGCAATTTAGCCGCTGCGTGCATTTCTTTTGTAAGTGTTTTAATCATTTCCTGACGTTTTTCGCGAGGAATTTGCTTAATATTCTTAAACTCATCGTCAGTATGAGTTGATATTTCAAGTATTTTGCTAACTTCTTTAACTATAGTTTTAGGAATAATTCCGTTTTCTTTATTATATTTATCCTGAATTTCTCGACGTCTGTTTGTTTCAATAATCGCATTCTTCATAGAATCTGTAACAGCATCTGCGTACATAATTACTGTACCCTCTGCATTACGGGCAGCCCTACCCACAATTTGAATAAGACTGCGTTCACTACGTAAGAAACCCTCTTTATCAGCATCAAGAATAGCCACCAAAGACACCTCAGGAATATCAAGACCTTCTCTTAACAAATTGATACCTACAAGCACGTCAAACTCGCCAAGTCGCAAGTCACGAATAATCTCCATACGTTCAACGGTATCTACATCATGGTGCATATACCGTACTCTAATGCCCATATCAATGAAGTAAGCAGTTAAGTCTTCTGCCATCTTTTTAGTAAGAGTTGTCACCAATGTGCGCTGATTTTTGGCAACTCTTGTGTTAATCTCTGAGATTAAATCATCAAGTTGGCCCTCTGTTGGTCTAACTGAAATTTCAGGATCTATCAGACCTGTAGGTCTAATAATCTGCTCTGCAGTAATACCACACTTGTCCAATTCATAATCGCCGGGAGTAGCAGATACATAGCATACTTGATTTATTCTTTCACTGAATTCGTCAAAATTCAAAGGTCGGTTATCATATGCAGAAGGCAAACGAAAGCCATAATCAATAAGGCTCTTTTTGCGTGCATGGTCACCTGCAAACATACCTCTAACCTGAGGTAATGTAACGTGAGATTCGTCAACAAACAACAAGTAATCATCAGGAAAATAATCAATAAGCGTAAAAGGCGCAGAGCCTGGCTTTCTACCTGACATTATGCGAGAATAATTTTCTATTCCACTACAAAAACCTGTTTCAAGCAACATATCAATGTCATAATTTGTACGTTGCTCAAGTCGTTGCGCTTCAAGTAATTTACCTTGACTTCTGAACTCATCAAGTCTTACTGTTAATTCTCTTTTAATCTCGTCGATAGCAATTAACAATTTATCTTTAGAAACTATATAATGAGATGCAGGATAAATAGCAGCGTGGCGCAAAACACCCAGCAACTCACCAGTTAATGGGTTAATCTCGCTGATTCTGTCAATTTCATCACCAAAAAATTCAACCCTGATTACCCTATCACTTGCATATGCAGGGAAAATCTCGAGAGTATCTCCCCTAACTCTGAACTTATTACGAACGAAATTCTCGTCGTTACGCTCGTACTGGAGTTCAACAAGTTTTTTGATAAGTTCGTTTCGACTTTTCTCCATACCCGGACGGAGAGAAATAACCATATTACGATAATCGATTGGATCGCCTAAACTGTAAATGCAAGATACTGATGCCACAATTATAACATCTCTGCGTTCGGACAAAGCCAGAGTTGCGCTATGACGGAGTTTGTCAATCTCGTCATTTATTGAACTATCTTTTTCAATATAAGTATCAGTATTTGGCACATAAGCCTCAGGCTGGTAGTAATCGTAATAGGAAACAAAATATTCTACTGCATTATTAGGGAAAAACTGCTGAAACTCTGCACACAACTGAGCAGCAAGGGTTTTGTTATGTGCTAATATCAGCGTAGGTTTGTTAACCTTTGCAATAACATTTGCCATTGTAAAAGTCTTACCACTACCTGTTACACCCAAAAGGGTCTGATGTTTATTACCATTGTTGATACTATTAACTATGTTATCAATCGCTGTAGGCTGATCGCCTGTAGGCTTGTATTTTGATACTAATTCAAAGTGATCCACAGTAACCGACCTTTCGATAATTATAAATCTAATATTACCAACAAAAATTCATATAAACATTTTATATAACGGGAGTAAATAAATCATTGTTATACTGACTTTGACGCAAAGAAAGTTGATCATTGTCAGCAACAATAATATGGTCAAGTAATGTTACTCCAATTCTATACAAAGATTGGCACACATCTTTGGTAGTAGCCAAATCAGAAGCAGACGGCAAAGCAAGCCCGCTTGGGTGATTGTGTGCCATAACTGCATATTTGGCTTTGTAGCGCAAAGAAATCTCTACAATCTTGCGAATTGGTACATCTGTGGAATTTATATCACCCTTTGAGATAACTCCACAAAATATATTCTTCATCTTTGGGTCAAGCAAAAGCAAATAAACTGCTTCTTCACTACGACCTATGTATTTTATCTTGAAGAATTCGCACACAGTTGACATATCAAACATTTTGTCTCTATTACCTGCTTTGCTTTCTTCATAAACTCGAAAAATCTCCGGCAAAAGTTTGAAATAACAGGCTTGGTGTTCAGTTAAGCCAAAGTTAAGTAAGCGTGACAAAGGTGCATCCATAATAGCAGAAATTGTACCAAACTCGTTGAGAAGTTTGTGTGCTAAAGGATTTGTGTCTTTATACGGAATTACGTAATAAAGTAGTAATTCCAACACTTCATGGTCATTTAAAATATCCAAACCAAAGGACAAATATTTATTTTTAAGTCTTTCTCTGTGGCCTTTATGTAAATTGGACATTTAGACCTCTCCTTATTTTATTATGCTTCTGCTCCGTACTGTTCGTAGTATTTGTCAATAGCAGATTTGATAGTATCGTCAATAACAACTTTTCCGTTAATCTCTTTGTTATATAAATGCTCAACAACCTCAGCCATTGTAACGATAGCAGTAGTCTTCAAGCCGTACATTTCTTCAATTTCAGAAAGAGCAGACTTAGTACCCTGACCTCTTTCCATACGGTCAACAGATACTACCAAGCCAATTGGGTTTACATCACCCTGGGCTTTGATAATAGGTAGAGTTTCCTGAATTGATGTACCAGCAGTAGTAACGTCTTCAATAATAACAACCTTGTCGCCATCAACGATAGGACTACCCAAAAGAATACCTGTGTCGCCGTGATCTTTTACCTCTTTACGGTTTGAGCAATATTTAATATCTTTGCCGTATTTGTCGCTGATAGCAATAGTAGCAGCTACAGAAAGTGGAATACCCTTGTAAGCAGGTCCAAATAGCACATCAAAATCAAGACCAAACTTTTCTTTGATAGCAACTGCATAGTACTCGCCCAATCTCTTTAACTGAGCGCCAGTTCTATAGAAGCCTGTGTTAACAAAGAAAGGAGTCTTGCGACCACTTTTTGTTACAAAATCACCAAATTTTAAAACCTGGCAATCAACCATAAATTCAATAAATTCCTTTTTGTACTGTTCCATAGTAAAGCCTCCTAATAGATATAATTACAGAATTTTACTTTTATAATATACCACAATATCTTGTGTAAAGTAAATTAAAATAACACAACTGTAATCTTAAATGAGAATAAAGAATTAAAAGTGTCAGATATGCAAAAATGGTATAAATAAAAGCCTGACAGAGTCAGGCTTTTATATCAAACTATGTACTTTTTGAGTAGCGGTATATGATTAATAATTGCAGATATTATATATGACACAATTATAATCAATAAAGCAATTACAGGAACTGTAATTTCAGGTGGAAACGATAAAGTTGTAAAATGCAATTTATCTCTAAGTATATTAAGCACCAAGATGTGCACCAGATACACGCCAAAACTGTATTTTGAAAGAGCCAAAATAAACTTTGACATAGTTTTCTTTGGAGTTAATTTTGAGAGCACGTACTTTGCAAAAACAAATACAAAAATTGACATTAAAAACACATTTATAGACATATAATCCAAGAAATACTCACTTGCTTTGCCTATTCTGTCGGTGTTTTTAGCAGTTAATATTACCGTCGCAATGTAACTCAATGGACCTAAAAAATAGGAAAAGTAACGCATTAACTTTGGCATTCCGTACTTTGCAAGGTAATAGCCCAATACAAAGTACAAAACATAACCTAAAGTGAAATGAAAATTCATATCATTCAAAATAGCCTGTACTGAAGTTTGCAATTTAGTTATTTTCTCAATTTTAAGTATATTTAAGAAAGACATAATTCTCGGTATTATAATTGTAAATATTGTACCTATAACAATGAAATATTCCGTTGCTTTTTTGGACTTTGTTATTTCTCGCAAAAGAGGGATTAGAATGTAAAGTCCAATAATCATTATAAGATACCACATATGAAAAGAACCTTCTATAAAAAGATAAAAGTAATTATCATATGTTTTAGTAATCGAACAAGTATACCAAGCATAAATTGCTGACCAGAACAAAAACGCAATAACAAGTCTCAAAATATACTTACTGTATATTGTAGATGTTTTGAGAGGCTTGTCGTTATCAAGAAACAAAGCACCACTAATCATTACAAAAACAGGCACACACCAACGAACAGCACTGTTAAAAATATTAAACATATTAAAATACTCTGAATCAGGAGTAACACTATACCAATTTTGAGCACAAACATGTATTACAATTACAGCAAAAGTTGCAAATATACGTAAATAATCTAGGTAATACGTCCTCGGCTTTTCAATTCTTTTTATATTTCCCACAATATCCCCCTCAAATAACAAAGCCAAAAACATAGAGTTTTTGGCTTCAAACATTATAACTTACTCCCACTCGACCAAGACTAAACAATTCTGTTTATGTATTTTTGCTTCTCGTTAGTCTTGATTTTTTTGATACACGACGTATCTGTATTATCCTGTGTTAAACCGCCCTTGTTATCATTTTGTTATCGACGTTGATAACAAGAATAATTTTACCGTGGATAATCGGAAGTTGAATATAGATATATTATAAGCTATTTTGCTTAGAAATTCAAGGGGTTACATCAATTTTTATATCCCCAGTTGAGGTTGTGATCTCGCATTTTCCACCTGATGTTGTTTTTGGAACGCTGATTCTGCCGGTAGAGGTTTCGGTGATAAATACCTTTTCGGAAAGTAATGTGCCGGTAACATCACCCGTACTTGTCTTGACAGAAATCTGTGCAGCGTCGCTATTTTCAAATCTCACATCACCTGTATCACTCTCAACAGAAAAGCTACCCATTGCCACAACATTCTTTAAAGTTATAGTACCAGTATCGCTTTCTGCCACAAAGTCCGCACAAGAAACATTCGTCAATCTTACTGTACCTGTATCAGTTTCGATATCAATGTCATTTTTAGTGGTTACATTATTGACCGTGATTTCACCCGTTGTTGTAGTAAGGTTTACCCGACCTGCTGTAATGCTATCTACATTGATATCGCCGGTGCTTAATTCGATCTCAAGGACATTGGAAACAGATGCAAAGCAACCAACCTCCGATGTGTCACCGTCTATTTCGATTTTCTCAAAGGTAAAATCCTTGGGGATATTGATATCGCCGG
>CAZVRE010000016.1:0-33503 GCA_964629465.1 uncultured Ruminococcus sp.
GACAAGGGTAAAAATGGTCTGCAGTACTTTAGGGGCAGAGGTCTTACTGAAAACACCATAAGACGCTTTGGCTTAGGATATTCTGATGCAGACAGATTCTCGTTATGTAATCATCTTAAGAGTCTTGGTTTTAAAAACTCCGAGATAGTTGCTGCAAACTTGGCCTTCCAAAGTAAAAACGGTAACGGAATATATGACCGCTTTAACGACAGAGTAATGTTCCCAATTATAGACTTAAGAGGTAATGTAATTGCTTTTGGTGGTAGAATTATGACCGACCAAAAGCCCAAGTATCTAAATACTTCCGATACTCCCGTTTTTAAGAAAAGTGCTAATCTATTTTCCCTTAATAACGCCAAGAACTCAGGCGAACGCACATTGATTTTGTGCGAGGGTTATATGGACGTAATTGCTGTAAATCAAGCAGGGTTTAAGAATGCAGTTGCTACTTTGGGTACTGCTCTTACTGAGGAACAAGCAATACTTATGAAGCGCTACGCCGACGAAGTTATTATTTGCTATGATTCCGACGAAGCAGGTCAAAAGGCTACTGCAAGAGCAATCAGTCTTTTGCGCAAAGCAGGACTTATAATACGAGTTATTACTATCCCTCAAGGTAAAGATCCTGACGAGTTTATTCGCTCAAAAGGTGACAAGGGGGCAGAGGCTTTCAAGAATATTATCGAAGCAAGTGGTAACGATGTAGAATATCGACTTAACAAAGCCAAAAATTCCTTTAATTTGGAATTATCCGAGGGTAAGGTTGCGTATCTTACAGAGGCTGTGAAAATTTTGGCTACTCTGGATAACACCGTAGAGCAAGAAATTTACGCTTCCAAGTTAAGCCGTGAGATAGATGTCAGCAAAGATTCCGTAATGCAACAGTTACGCAAACAAAACAAGCGTAATTTTAACGATAGGCAAAAAAAAGAATTTAGGGCAATTCAATCTCGCCTTAATGGCAGAGATGACAAAATAAACAGCGATAGGTACAACAAACCTCGCAGTATTACCGCAGAGGAAGCTTTGTTGGCTTATCTTATGAAAAACCCTGACAAAATTAAATTTGTTGATAGTAAACTTAACGACGATATGTTTCAGTCGCAGTTTAATCGCGACCTTTACATATATCTCAAGACAAGAATTTTAGAGGGCAAAGATCCTCTCACTACGGTGTCAGGTGACTATACCGTAGAAGAATCTGCAAAAATTTTCCAACTTGCAAATTCCTATTCAACTCAGGTTGCAACAGACAAATCGTTGGAAGAATATATAAAGGTTATCAATGATGAGTATTACAAACTCAAAACCAAAGATGCCGGCAACGCCTCTATGGAGGATATTGAGGCTCAGTTAAAAAGGTTAAAGGAAAGTCATCAGTGATATAGAAAGGAAATTCGTATGCTACAGGATAAAAAAACAATAATTAAGGAACTTACTGAGTTAGGTAAGGCAAAAGGTAATCTTACTAACGATGAAATTATGGAGGCTTTGGGCGAGGTCGAATTCAAGCCTGAAGAAATCGAAAAACTATACGATAATTTGGAACAACAGGGTGTTGAGATTATCGAAATTGATTTGGACGATATTCTCGAAATCGAGGAATTAGATGTTGTAGAAAAGAAAGACGATGATTCAGAATCTGGCGAGGCATTATCAGTTGACGACCCAGTAAAAGTTTATCTTAAAGAAATTGGACGAGTTCCTCTTTTGTCTTCTGAGGAAGAAGTAGAACTTGCTATCAAAATCGCAGAGGGTGACGTTAACGCCAAAAAGCGTCTTTCCGAGGCTAACTTACGTCTTGTTGTAAGTATTGCAAAGCGTTACTTGGGCAGAGGTATGCACTTCCTTGATTTGATTCAGGAGGGTAACCTTGGCCTTATTAAAGCCGTAGAAAAGTTTGACTACACAAAGGGCTTTAAGTTCTCCACATACGCTACTTGGTGGATTCGTCAGGCTATCACAAGAGCTATCGCTGACCAGGCTCGTACTATTCGTATTCCTGTTCATATGGTAGAAACTATTAACAAGGTTAAAAAAGTTTCCACACAGATTCTCCACGAAAAAGGTCACGAACCATCTGCTGAAGAAATTGCAGAAAAACTTGATATGTCCGTTGATAAAGTTCGTGAAATTGTAAGAGTAGCACAAGAACCAGTATCTCTTGAAACTCCTATCGGCGAAGAGGAAGATAGTCACCTTGGCGACTTCATTCCTGATAGCGATACTCCTGCTCCTGCTGACGAAGCATCTCACGCTCTGCTTAAAGAACAGTTGGAGGAAGTGCTTAGCACTCTAACTCCAAGAGAAGCAAAGGTTCTTCGCTTGCGTTTTGGTCTTGAAGACGGCAAGAGCCGTACTCTTGAAGAGGTTGGTACAGAGTTCAAGGTAACTCGTGAACGTATTAGACAAATTGAAGCCAAGGCACTAAGAAAGTTACGCCATCCTTCTCGTAGTAAAAAATTAAAAGATTACTTAGACTAATAAATCAGCCCACAGTTTATACTGTGGGCTTTTTTTATAGTATTAAAGATGTGCCTGGGTAAATAATGTTTGGGTTTGCAATGCCGTTTTTGTTTTTAATACTTTCAACAGTTGTGCCATATCTTTGAGCAATAGACCATAGTGTATCACCTGGTCTTGTAATATACCTAAATCCTACCATATCTCCTGTGTCAGTAGGTATTACGAGAGTTTGACCTACATATATCTGGTTAGGATCAGGAATTTGGTTGTATTTCAAGATGTTTTCAACTGTTGTGCCAAAAAATTGTGCTATAGCAAACAAGGTGTTGCCTGGTCGTACAGTATAATTAACAGTTTCCATAAAATTCCTCCGTTCAATACACAATATACAATTTTTGCTGATTTGTGAGTATAAAATTACCTTTTTATTTAACAATATTTAAAAAGGAGGAATTATATTGACTATAGAAAAGCTACAAGGTATTGAGATTTTAGATTCTCGTGGCAATCCAACAGTAGGATGCAAAGTTACATTATGTGACGGCACTACTGCCTTTGCAAGTGTACCATCAGGTGCATCAACAGGTGTTTTTGAGGCAGTTGAACTCCGAGATAAAGAGGATAGATACTTGGGCAAAGGAGTATTAAAAGCAGTTGATAATATCAACAGTATTATTGCCCCTGATTTGCGTGGTGAATGTGCGTTTGAGCAAATAAAAATTGACCGTCTTATGTGTGAACTTGACGGCACAGACAACAAAAGCAAATTAGGAGCAAACGCTATTTTGGCAGTGTCTTTGGCAGTTGCAAAGGCATCAGCAAAGTCACTTAGAATACCATTGTATAGATATTTGGGTGGCACATTAACAAATCGTCTGCCTGTTCCTATGATGAATATTCTCAACGGTGGTGCTCACGCAAGCAACAACATTGATATTCAGGAGTTTATGATAATGCCTGTTGGTGCACCTAATTTCAAAGAGGGCTTAAGACAATGCTGTGAGATATACCACACTTTGGGTGCATTGCTTAAAGGAGAAAACCTTTCGACTTCAGTAGGTGACGAGGGTGGTTTTGCACCTAATTTGGGTAGTGACGAAGAAGCTATAGAATATATCATAAAAGCTATTGCAAAGGCAGGTTATACAACTGAAAATACTAAAATTGCATTAGATGTTGCTTCCTCCGAATGGTTCGAAAATAACCAGTATCATTTGCCAAAACGCAACAAAACTATGTCAACAGATGAACTTATAACTTGGATTGAAACTCTTACCAAAAACTACCCAATTATTTCTATTGAGGATGGTTTAAGTGAACACGATTGGCAGGGTTGGAGCAAACTTACAGAAAGTTTATCAGGTAAAGTTCAACTTGTAGGTGATGATTTGTTTGTAACAAACACTAAACGTTTATCACAGGGTATTTCACTTGGCGCAGGTAATTCTATTTTAATTAAGATTAACCAAATCGGTACTCTTACAGAGGCTCTTGAAGCAATAGATATGGCACACAAATCTGGTTATTCCACCGTGATTTCTCACCGTAGTGGTGAAACAGAGGATACGACTATTGCAGATATTGCCGTGGCAGTAAATAGTGGACAAATCAAGACAGGCGCTCCTTGCCGCACAGATAGGGTTGCAAAATACAACAGACTTTTACAAATCGAACAAGAACAGGGCGAAAATAGTTGCTACAAGTTTAAATAGTTTTGTCAAAATACACATAAATGGGCTTTGATTTTCTACATTGAACAATGTTAAGTCAAAGCCTTTTTTCTTTTACAGAAAAATGTAATTATTACACTTTGATAAAATATTAGTATATTCAATGAACTTGGTTAGGTACAATTTTTATCTATGTTCATTAACGATATTTAACAAACAAGGAGGAACTTGTATGGCTAAAAAAATATTATCAGTTGTATTGTGCTTGTTGCTATTTGCATCAATAACTGTTCCTGTTTATGCAGAATCTAATACAACTTCAACCACTTCCACCAATCCTTATACAGTGGCGTCACAAGAAATTGACACTCTTTACGGTTATGATGGTGACGATTTGGGTGCTAATTATACACCTGAAATGACTACCTTCAAGGTTTGGTCTCCTACTGCAACAGAGGTAACCCTCAACCTTTTTGCAACAGGTACTGATGCAGAAGAAGGCGCAGCTGATTTAGGTAATTATTCATTAGAAAAAGTATATGATAACGACAATTTTACAGGTGTCTGGTCTGTAACTGTTATTGGTGATTTAAAGAACATCTACTATACCTATACAATAACTGCTGAAAATGTAACAGGCGAAACCGTTACCACAAAAGAAACACAAGATGTTTATTCAGTAGCAACAGGTGCCAACAGTCAGCGTTCAATGGTATGTGATTTGGATAGCACAGACCCAGAAGGTTGGGAAAACGATAACCACGTTTTGCTTGATTCCAACACAGAGTCTGTTGTATGGGAAATTCATGTTAAAGATTTTACATACTCCGTAACTTCAGGTGTAAGTGAAGAAAATCGTGGTAAATACATAGGCTTTACCGAGAGAGGAACAACTCTTAACGCAGAGGGCAACCTTTCGACATGTATTGATTATCTCAAGGAATTAGGAGTTACTACTGTACAAATTTTGCCTTTCTATGATTATGGTTCAGTAGACGAAACAGGCTCCAACACTCAGTTTAACTGGGGCTATGACCCAATGAACTATAATGTTCCTGAGGGCTCATATTCATCAAACCCATATGATGGTAATGTAAGAATTAAAGAATGTAAGCAGATGATTCAAGCACTTCATAATGCAGGTATTTCAGTTGTAATGGATGTTGTTTATAACCATACATATTCTTATAACTCTTGCTTTAACTATACTGTTCCAAATTATTATTACAGAATGAAGAAGGACGGTTCATACTCCGACGGTTCAGGATGCGGTAATGAAATGGCGTCCGAACGTCTAATGTATCGTAATTACATCATTCAGTCTTGCTTGTACTGGGTAAATGAATATCACGTTGATGGTTTCCGCTTTGACCTTATGGGTGTTATGGATGTAGAAACAATGAACCTTATCCGTGAGGAACTTGATAAAGTAGACGAAAGAATTACAATGTGGGGCGAAGGCTGGACAGGTGGTACTTGCACATATCCAGCAACAACCTGCTCAGGCGAAACTCTAAAGCCTGCCACATTGGCAAATGCTAAATATCTTGATTCTAATATTGCTTTATTCAACGACAGTATGCGTGATAACCTAAAGGGAGGTTCTCTTAATGCAACCGAAAAAGGTTGGGTACAGGGTTCTACTTCAGGCTACAAAAAGGTTTATAACGGTATTTTTGCCAACACTCGTTACTTAACAGG
Organism: uncultured Ruminococcus sp.; assembly: GCA_964629465.1. Lineage (GTDB taxonomy): Bacteria > Bacillota > Clostridia > Oscillospirales > Acutalibacteraceae > Ruminococcoides. The sequence goes on from CAZVRE010000016.1 coordinate 5,838, forward strand.
GTGGTCTTCTCCTTCGCCATCTCAGTGTGTAACATATGCTTCCTGTCACGACAATATGACATTATGGGATAAACTTTGCGTGTCTAATGATATGACTGACTATTACGACAAACGCAGTGAACTTATATTGGCACAAAATAAACTCGCTGCTGGTGTGCTTGGTGTATCTCAGGGCATTCTGTTTTTGAATGCAGGTGAAGAGATGGGACGCACCAAATTAGGTGACCATAATAGTTATAGTTCACCTGCAGAGATAAATATGATAGACTGGTCACTTATCAGTTCCAACGCTGACCTTGTTTCATATTATAGAGGTTTGCTACAAATCAGAGATAATTTTGCACCAATTACTGATAGTACAACTGATAGTATTGATAATTATATTTCTTATATAAGTGGCTCATATTCCAGCAAAATTGCCTTTACAGTTACTAACGACACAGAGGGTCAATGGGATAAATTAGCATTTTTAGCAAATAATACAAGTTCTCCTACGGAGATAGATATCAATAATGCTTTCAATACCATCAAAGAATGGGTTATTATTGCTAACGACGAATGTGCAGGTGTAAGTTCTTTGGGCACAGTTACCGACGGAATATTTACAGTTCCTGCTCGTTCAATAATAATCGCAGTTGACAAAGCAAGTTACGAAGAAGTTGGATTAACTACTAACACAGGCAAAGTTACTGTTAATTACATCGACAAACATTCCGGAAAAGTAATGGATAAAGCAGTCATCACAGGCTCAGTTGGCTCAACTTATCAAACTTCCGAGTCAACTGCTATCGACATTTCTTATGTTCTGTCAAATGTTGATGGCGATACAATTGGTACATTTGCAGAGGAAGACCAAGTTGTAAATTACTACTATGAGTACTATGTGCCTGATTCTATGTCAAATGATGTAACGGGCGATGGTAAGACCAATATAAGAGATGCAACAATCATTCAAGAATATCTTGCAGAAATGAAAACTTTAGACGATATTCAGATTCAGTCAGCCGACTACAATATGGACGGAAAAGTTGATATAAACGATGTTACAACTTTGCAGATGCACCTTGCTAAATACTCAGTAGGCACAGGCACAGTAACAGTTAATTACTACAAAACAGGTACACAACAGTCCATCACAAATTCTGTTACATATGTGGGTAGAGTAGGCGAAATATATGATTTGCCTGTAGGCTCATCTCTTGGCTATGTTCTAAATACTGATAACTTGCCCGAAAATGACTCTGTAGTAGTTGCTTATGGTGCAAATCAGGTAATCAATTATTACTACGATTATGTAGGTTCTAATGTAACAATCCACATTAAGCATAACGGCGATTTAACATGGGCTCCAACAATATGGATATGGGGTCAGAGTAAAGGCGAGGATAGTGGTTCAAACTATTGTAAAAATAAGTCTTGGCCTGGTGATACGCTTGAAATGGGTGAAGACGGTTGGTATACAACAAGTTTTGAAGCGCTAAGTACTGACGATGCTTATAATATCATTATTTCCAATAATGGTGGTCAGCAGTCAGTTGATGCAAAAGGATTTACACAACTTGAACTATGGATAGTCATTGACGATGCAAATTCATCAGGTAAAGCAAGTCTATTGTTTTTTGACTCCAATCCTGAAATCTAATACTTTATTAAACAAAAAGGGCAGTTCTTTTGAACTGCCCTTTAATGTTAGTGTTTTTTCTTTTGTGGAATTTTAATTTTTACCGATATTTTACAGAATGTTATCATCAGCAATATTGTTGGGACTGATTTAATTAAAAGTTCTGATATTGCTCTGATTCCAAGATAAACTCCAAATGAATTACCACTTCCTGCACCGTACATAAAGTAAAGCCAATATCCTGAGAGCAATACTTCAACAAATACTGTGTTTACTGCCCAGGCAAGTATGATATTCAATACTTTATCTTTATTCTTATAAAGAAATAAACCAAAAATAATTCCTGTCAGCAACCCATTCAAGGTAAAACCAGGAAAATACGTTCCACCTGCAGGGTTAATAAAGAAAGACAGAAAGTCGCCTGCTGCTCCAACAATGCCAGCGCCTACAGGTCCAAACATAATAGCAGCCACAATAATTGGCAGAAAGTTGAAACTAATCTTAACGGTGTTGCCAAACATAGCCATAGTGTAATTAGCAAAAATTCCAAGCACTATTCTAAGGGATAGCAACATACCTAAAGCAGCCAGAGAATAAACATCACTTAATTCCTTAAAAGAATTATAAAACTTGTTGTTTGTTAACATAAAACCTCCTGTGGTTTGTATGCTACAATCAAATAAAATAGCGGACAGTTCAAGACTGCCCGCTTTACTTATGACTGTAACAGTGGGATGCGAAACTTGTACCGCGGTCACACCTTCGTTCCCTTGACAACTCCCCGTTCAAAGGACACTTTACGCACAAATTTCTACTCTGTGAACAATATAATTATATAATATCATTTATATAATGTCAATTTTTGTTTTTATTTATTGCTTTGTTTAGTGAATAAATCAACCCCGAAAGTGGCTTGTAGATTAAATGAGTTATAAACACACTTAACAACCCTTTTATTAAAGTGAATGGAACATTTATCACAAGAATTGATTTGATTAGGTTGTTACAGATAGGAAAGATTACTTGGTACATATTTATTATTATGTTTATATCTCCACCAAACAGCAATACTGCATACACTGGATATACAACAAAGTAATTTGTGATAATGCTCAATGCAGTCATAATAATTGTTCCCAACAACGCACCCACGATTGCTCCACTTTTAGTTTTTTTGCGTTTATAAATAAACCCTGCTATCCATACAAATATTGCACCTAAAATAAAGTTGGATAGTTCACCAACTCCGAACGTTGTCGTAAACGCCAGGTGTATCAGGTTTTTAATAAAGCATATCAATATTCCACTTACAGGTCCAATGGAAAATGCTCCTAATAATTCAGGAATTGCAGAAAAATCAATCTTTAAAAATGAAGGTGCAAAAGGTACGCTGAATTCCAGAAATTGCAACACTGCAGCTACTGCAGATAGCATTGCAGTTACAATTAACTTTGTTGATGCTGTTTTTGTGTTTGCTTTAGTGTTTATTGTCATATTTACCTCCCATAAGGAGTCTTAGGGAAAAAAGAAAACTCCGTCACAATGTAACGGAGCGCAATTTACATGAATCTTCTTACATCCGGACTATACCGTCGGCACCTGAATTTCACAGGTTCAGCAGATTACTCTGGTCGTGGGCTATACCACCGGTGGGGAATTGCACCCCGCCCCGAAGACAACTTCAATTTTATTATATGCAGATGTTTAGTTCTTGTCAATATTGCGTTTCATTTTGGCTAGTTTTTGCTTTAATTCATCGTCTATTCTGTAACTTTCCTTTGCTTTTTGAATAGTACGGTTGTATGTAATATCGTCAAACATGCAATTTTTAAAAAACTTCATTGTTATCTGGCAGTTTTTGGCAAATGCAGTAGCAACAAGCCACGCCTTTGCCATACTTACATAATAATGGTCACAATCAGCCATATCAGTAAGTTTAAGTGCCTTACTGATGTATTCATCGTCAAGATAATATGACAATAGCAACACAATTGCAACCCTGATTTCCCAAGGGTTGCTTGATTTTATGAATTTAGGAATATCCTTAATTAACTGTTTTTTATATTTGTTAGTTTCTTTTAAGTTGTTGCAAAAACTATCGCATAATGCCCAGTTATCAATGTACTTTATGTGGCTTTTTAAAAGGCTACAAAATTCATCGTAATCGCTGGTTTTAATCAAACCTATCACAAGTCCTCTTATCATAATTTCTTCATAATAATTGCACTTGCAAACCTCAAGAAAACTGCAATAATTGCCTTTGCTAATTTCTTTGGCAATTTTCTTTATAACAGGCATTCGTATTCCTATCATTTTCTCTTTGGCTGTATTAGGAATAAGTTTTGAATTGAATTCTTTGTACTTAATATCCTCAATAGATTTTAGGTATACAACGAAGTCGGAGTAGTCGTGCTCAGACCAATTACTTAAATTTATATTCATATTTTATATACAAGGTGTGTCAAAATCAATGTAAGCCAAATCATGTGCCATAACCTGCTCATCTGTAGGGGGAGGAGTCATATAGTCCTCGCCAAATGCAATTTGCAAATATCTGTCATAACCTGCCATTGCCTTGAATTTATAACCTTCAAGTTCCACATCAACTGTACTTTCAAATAATTCTTTAGGATATTCGTTTTTCATAATTCTTGGTCCGGCACAAAGTTCACACACATTCTTGCAGTCCTCAATTTTATATTGAGTCATACGCTTTTCAGCATATTTCCATATCTTTTTGCGAGTACTGTATTTTTTGAAAATTCCAAGCAGAATTTTGCTTCCCATTACCATAATCCCACCGTGCTTTTCAGGTAAAGTCTGTGCACGAAATAATGAGTATATAATGCACCAAAAATACTGCATATATTTTTGTAATTTGCCGTCTGGTCTTGGGTCAATGGGAAAAATATCAAAGGCAACGCCGTGAGGTATCTCAAGCCCTTGCTGATAATTTTTAACAAGTGTCATACTTGTGTCCACAAGAGTTGCAAAGCAATTTCGAGTAAAAGTTTCATCGGTTTCGTTAAGTAGCACAAATCTTCCGTCAGCCTGTTGTTTTTGCCATTCTTTTATGAAAATCTCATAATCTGCTCTTGGCATAAACACATCTGCGTCGTCGTCCCAAGGAATAAACTTTTTGTACCTTAAGGAGCCGATTAAACAACCACCACACAAAAAATATGTAATGCCATTATCCTGACAAAATTTGTGAAAATGCTTTAGAATATCAAGTTCTTTTAATTGCAATTTTCTAATCTCATTAGGAGAAAGTTCCAACTTACTAGCCATACAAAACCTCTATTTGTTCTTTTTTAACTTTCTTTTCCAAAACGGTATCTGCACAATTCCCACAACAGTACCTATGCCATACGCAAGGTGTAATAATGGGAACAAAAATGGTAATAAGAAAAACTGAATTTGAATATCTCTCATTGTAAAGCAACTTACAGTGTTTACAAAGTCAAACATTGCGTAAAGTAATAGCAAAATTTCCAGTAGCAATGGCATACCTGCCAAAGCAAGAATTGAACAAGTAATTAGTGCCCCAACAAACAAGAAAGGCACAAAGTGATAATATGATAAGCATTTTGGAGAAACAGAAAGTGTAAGACCTATCCATTTGCCGTTTGCAAATTTTTGTTTAATCATACTTCTTAGGTTGTTTCTTGTGTGCTGGTAAGAGATAATCTCAGGGTTAAAGCATAACTTAAAGCCAGCTTTTTGCATTCTGTAGTGTATCTCGTTATCTTCAGTACGAGCAAGATCTTCGTTAAAAAAGCCAACTTTGTCAAACACTTCTCGCCTATAGCAACCGTGGAATAATGAGTTAACGTAACTTTTACCTTGTTGGCGTCTGTAAGGTGCAATAGAACTGCCGAACATAGATGTTTCTACCAATAGCAGAGTTTCTTTCCAAGGAGTAGTTTGGTCAATAATATTAGGCCTAAAACCACCACAAATAAACTCGCCACTCTCCAATGTTTCTACGTTTTTTTCGACAAAGTTAGATGGGATAGATGCGTGAGCATCAACTCGTACTACTGCATCACCGGAATAATTGTTAAGCACAACGTTCCAACCACATGGCTGAGTTTTCTTTGGATTACTCAAAACCTTTATGTCATAAAAATCGTTTATCTTGTTTTTTCTGAAAGTTTCCATAATAACTTTTGTGTTATCAGTGGAATTACTGTCAACAAGCAGTACCTCAATTTTTTTGTGATCATATGTTTGAGCGCATATATCTTTCAGTAATGCGCCTAATCTGTTTTTTTCGTTATAGGCGATAACACCAACTGTAATAATCATAGCATTTATCCGTCCTTTTGATACCGATTATAACTTTTCTGTAAATAATTTATACATAGTTTGCAAACAAATTTCTCCGTGTTTAAAGAAATTATCTGCGTCCATACTTTCATCAGCATTATGCATATTTATTTGGTCACCCTTAAAAGCAGGACCAAACGCAACACCTTTGTTGCCCAGCACTCGTGCATAAGTGCCACCACCCGTTGAATAAAGTTCAGGTTTTTCACCCATAACATCTTCGTAAGCAGAAGATAGCAGGTCGATAGTTGAGCTGTTTTTAGGTAAATATAAAGGTAGTGAGTGGTTAATAACTTTTACCTGTAAATCTTTTAGTTTGGCAACTTTTGTAACTTGATTTAGTATTTTCTCGCCGTTCATAGTTACAGGGTATCTAATGTCAAGTGTTAGGTAGGCTTTGCTATCATTGAGGCGGATTTTACCCATTGTGCAGGTTAAATCTCCTGAGGCAAAGTCACGCATTTTAATACCTAATGATGTGCCGTTAAATTCATTTCTTAAAGCAAAACCAACAAAAGAGCATAACTTGCCAACTTCATCTGATGACAGGTAATTGTTGAGTAATTCAACTAGTGCAAGGGCAGCATTAAAGCCTTTTTCAGGCTCACAAGCATGAGCAGATTTACCGTAACTTTTGATTACCAAACCGTCAATAGTTTCTGTAAATTTAAAGTTACCCTCAATGTTTTTACTGTCTGAAATAATATTCTCTGCTTCAAGTTCAGAGGAATAGATCAACGCACTTGCCTCGTCAGGTACTGCGTTAATTGCGTTACCTGACGTAACTGCGCTTAATAGTTTTCCGTCGTTTCTATCCATACTAACTTCAAGTTGCAAGATGCCTTTTTCAGCATTGCAAATTCCGTAATCAGCATCAGGAGTAAAGGAAATATCAGGAACAGGGTTAGATAGAAAGTATTTTTTAATGTCTGCCATACCTGTTTCTTCTTCAGTTCCATAAATGCAACGCAAAGTATTTATACCTTGAATGTTCTCGTCTTTTAACGCCTTAAGGCAGTACAAATTCAGCAGAGCGGCACCTTTGTTGTCAGCGATGCCTCTGCCGTAAAGTCTGTTATCTTTTTCTGTTAATGTAAAAGGTTCACAACTCCAGTTGTTGCCTGCAGGCACCACATCAAGATGAGTTAGCACACCACATAATTTACCACTGTTACCAAGTTGAACGTGACCTGCAATATTATCAACGCTTAACGCCACAAGACCAAACTCATTAGCCTTGTTTAGTATAAAGTCAAGTGCTTCTTTGCATTTATTCCTGTTGCTTGTGACGGACTCAATCTCCATAAGAGTCTTAAGGTCTTTTAGTATATCTTCTTTGTATTTATATATTTTTTTACCAAAATTCATATTAACCCTCGAATAAATGTACAAATTTATATTTGATGTAAATTATACCATATATGTTTTTATTTATAATTCCGGTAGGACAATTTCACAAATCTGTCAACTTGTCTTTACAACTTACAAAAAAAGAATATAATAGTATTATAATGTTGAAATATGTATGTATCAAGAGGTTAGTATGAACAATTCACATTTTTTTGCAATGATGTCAAGAATGAAATACATCAACAGATGGGGACTGATGAACAATACTCGTAACGAGAACATCAGTGAGCATAGTCTGCAAGTGGCTATGTATGCTCATCATCTTGTGCTTATCCACAACAAAAATAACAACGAGCAATTAAATGCCGAGCGTGCAGCGTTGCTTGGTATGTATCACGATGCTACTGAGATTATCACAGGAGATATGCCAACTCCTGTTAAGTATTTTGACAAGACTATTATCGAATCTTATAAGAATATCGAGAAAATAGCAGGGGACAAGTTGTCCTCAATGATGGTTGAAGATTATCGAGATTATTATGCTGATATTTTTTCTATGAATAGCGAGGCTGATGTGACTCTTGCAAAGTTTGTAAAAGCAGCGGACAAACTTTCTGCTCTTGTAAAATGCCTTGAAGAAATCAAAATGGGCAATAGTGAATTTAATCAGGCGAAGGATAGCACTCTGCATTCCCTCCAAAAGATGAATATGCCTGAAGTTGAGGAGTTTTTGGAGGTGTTTTTGCCTTCTTTCTCTTTGACTTTAGATGAGCAAAATGCGTAAAAATCGACATAATATGTCATAATTCCTTTATAGAATTATTATACTTATGTTTTTGTGATATAATTTTTAAATATAAATCAATAACAAGGGAGATAAACTATGGCAAGGTATAGCAACAAAAGAAATAGCAAGCCAACTGATGTAGTAGATATAAATTCAAATACCCAAGTTGTTAATATATATAACAAAAAAGGAAAAGTGCTACGTATAATATCACTTGTTCTTGCGATTATTATGATATTTTCAGGTTCATTAATTCTTTATTATTATGGAATTTTGAGCTCTCTTAATTACAAGGAATACAACAATTCAGGTATAACTGAATTGGTTGATGATGACGAGGCTAACTTGAGTACTCTTATCCAGGACGGCGACTTACAGTCAAGTTCAAAGGTTCTCAACATAATGTTGTTTGGTGAAGATTATCACACAAAGAACTCTAACGGTCGAAGTGACTCAATGATTTTATTGTCAATAAACAATGTTTCCAAAAAAATCAAGTTGACTTCTTTCCAGCGTGATACTTATGTGTATATTCCGGGTTACGGTTATAACAAAATTACTTCTGCTTTCAGTTATGGAGGTCCTGCTCTTTCAATTCAGACTGTAGAGGCTAACTTTGGTATTAAAATTGACCGTTATGCTGTAGTAGACTTCAGCAGTTTTAAGAAGATTATTGATACTCTTGGTGGTATTACAATGGAACTATCAGCCGACGAAGCAGCATATGTTAACTGGCAGATGGAAATTAACAATCAAGTCCCTGCAGAAAATTACCCTCTACCTGAGGTGGATGGCACATATACTCTAACAGGCCAGCAGGCGCTATGGTATGCTCGTAACAGAGGCTATGATGATCCAAAACACCCAGAGGAAGTGTATTCAGGCGATGACTGGGACAGAACAGAACGTCAGCGCAAACTTCTCAACACTGTGTTTGAAGATATGAAAGAAGCATCTTTCACTCAGTTAGTAAGCATTGTGTCACAAATCGGACCTTTGGTTACAACAAACCTCAAGAAAGAAGAAATCACAGGTCTTATGGCTCGTGCGTTAACATACTTGCAGTATGAGTTTGAGTCATACAGTATGCCACAGGACGGTTTGTGGAGTTACTCAAAAATGGGTACGGAAATATACAGACGCTGTGGCTCCTGCATTATAATCAATGATATGGAAGAATCAAGAAGACAACTTTCTGAATTTGTTTACGAGGGCATATTGAATGCCGAAGAAGAAACTACGACTACAGAATAAACAAAAGCCTACCGATTATTCGGTAGGCTTTTACTTTTAGTCTATTGGCTCAAATCTTCTTATTTTTTTGCCATCTTTTTCTATAACTTCTTCAAACATATTTTTAGGTCGTACCCACATTTCTCCCTGACCGTACAACGCTTTATATACAACCATTTCTTCAAGAGTTTCGCTGTCTTTTGCAATACCAATAACTTCGTACTCGTTGCCCTTAAAGTGACGGTATTTGCCAAGTTTTACAGCCAAAGGCTTAATCTCTTTAGATTTTTTAGGTTGCGGGGTAGTGGCTACCTTTGCTTCCTTAATCTCGCAATTTTCAGTTGAGAGAATTCTGCTACTATATGGTGGAATATTTATACTTGACCAACCGTTAAGGTTAAATACTTCGCTTGTTAGTAAGTCAGTATATTCACCATTTGCCTCAAACTCAACATTGGAAGCATTGTCGCTTAAATTGAGAGCAATATAAACAGTCTTACCATTGTACTCTCTTGCAAAAACATATTGCTCGTTTTTGATTACTATGTTTTTGAATTGACCGTATTTTAGTGGTTCAAGTCCTCGTCTAATTTGTCCAAGTTTGCACAGATGATTATACAGATTAGTATCAGCATTTGGAATATTATTTATATTAAGGCAAGGTCTTAACTCGTAATCGCTATGAGGTGTGCGTTTGCCTTCAATAGCCCATTCGCTTCCGTAGTAAATGCAAGGTACACCTGGCATTGTATATAGAATTGTGTGGATATTGTTAAGGTGTTTCTTGTTGTGCACCATACTTGCAATTCTGTTTACATCGTGGTTATCAACAAAGTTGAATGTGTAAATATCTTTGTATATACCCCAATCACCGAACTGTCTGTTAAGTGAATGAGCAATCTCAAAGTAATTGTGGTCGTTATGGCTACTATATAAACCTTTGTAACATTCATAGTTTGTTACAGAGTGCAATATGCTATCGTTAGCCCAACGTTTGTAGTCGCCACTTACAATCTCACCGTATAGCCAAAAATCAGGCTTTTTTTTTGTGCAGGTATCTCTCAGTTTCTTAAAGAAATCAAGGTCAATGCAGTCTGCAGCATCAAGGCGTAAACCGTCAATGTCAAATTCATCAATCCAAAACTCAACGGATTCCAAAAGGTAGTTGAATACCTCTGGATTATTAAGGTTGAGTTTAACTAATTCAAAGTGACCTGCCCAGCCTTCATACCAAAAACCGTCGTTAAATTTTGTGTTGCCGTTAAAATGCAAGTTCTCAAACCAACCACAGTATTTTGAGTTTTCTCTGTTTTTTTGAACATCTTTAAACGCAAAGAAATCTCTACCAACGTGATTAAAAACACCGTCTAATATAATTCTAATATTATTCTTGTGGAGAATTTTGCAAATTTCTTTAAAGGAATTATTATCGCCTAATCTACTGTCAACCTTACGGTAATCTATTGTGTCATAACCGTGCTTTGAACTCTCGAATAGGGGATTGAATACGATTGTGTTTATGGACAATTTTTTAAAATTGTCTATCCACTCATATACCTTATCCAATCGATACTCTAATTTGAAGTCATTATCCCTCGGAGCCCCACAGAATCCCAAAGGATATATGTTATACATAACTGATTCATTAACCCAATTCATAGTTTACCTCCCAAATATGCGTCTATTATATCATAATGTATAGTATTGCACAATATTTTTATTTGTGTTACAATTTAAAAAAATATAAATTTAAGGAGATAATATGGAATATAACGATAATTACAAAAGAGGCAGGATGGTAAAGATTCAAAATAAATCAACCAAGAGAATAAGAGTTGCGCAAATTGTATTATTTATGCTTCATTTGTTGCTTACAACCTGTCCTTTTCAGTATATTTATATTGACGGTGTATACCAGAGTTGGACAGTACTTGATATGATTATGTTTGTTCAGGAAAAAAGCGTAGATTCAACTGTTACTTATGCTCCAAAAATCGTAGGTATTGTATCTATGCTATTCTTCATAATACCTCTTGTTGCTCTTATCTTTCAACTTTTTGACAGATTTTACAACATCAAGAATATTGCAGGTTTAATTTGCTCGTTTGTAGGTGTTATGCTAATTTTGTACGGACTTGACCTTGCTAGTATAGACTGGGGCGCAATTTTTGCATTGTTCCTTTATGTGATGACTTTCTTCTTGTCCGTTATGGGTATTTTTGCTCGTATGCTTAATGTTAAGAACACTGCGGACGAAGCACCAGTTTAATTTGATAATTCTATAAAAGAAAAAAGCACTTGCCGCTAGGTAAGTGCTTTTTGACGTTATAAAGTTGTAAAAATCATATGAACAGTTTTGTCTTTGAGCCTAATTTCTCCAATATCTTTGTGGTGTAAATATCCATTTAGTTTACCGAACACAACGATATTTTTGTCGCATTTGCAACTCATCAAATCGCCGTCAGTAACCTTAGGTGTAAACACAAGGTCCACCCCTTGGTTATCAGTTGCAAAGTACCAGCAACGGTCAAATCTCTTGTCGTCGCCTGTAACCCTAACTCTACCGATTTTATATAACTTGCCATCTATAAAGAAACAGTTTTCGCTACCTTTTTTGTTGTTGCCAACTCGTGAGCCAAGGTTAATTGCAAATCGCTTTCCGTCTAATTCAAAAACACCTGACATTGTTTGGTACTTGTGTTTACGAGGTAAGCAATATCTTGACCAATCTAAATACACAAAACTGTTGTCTTCAGTAAAGTTGTATTGAGTACCACCAAACATCACAACACCTGTTGCCGTAAATTTTGGAACAAATCTTTTGAAGTAGAAGTTGCGTGGAGTGTTGTCAAATGGTGCTACAAGATTAAGACTTTCACCGTTAATTTTCTTTACAAGAATTTTAACGTAAAGATTTTTAAAGTTCGCAAAGTCTATAAAGTCACATTTAATGTATCTTCCGTCAACTGTATTGGTAAGTGTAAGCGCAATTCTTTTGTCAGTGTACGAAAATTCACCTACAGTACCTGCCTGAGGTAAGTTTTGAGGGGAGAGTATAAACTTTTTAACAACATAATCGCTTGAAATTCTGCCCCTTCTAAAATTCGCCAGTACAATTTTTATAGCCAACTCAAATCCTTGAGTTTCTACACTAATGTATAGTCCTACGTGATTATTAGATATATAGTAACAGTCGTGCTCCCAAATTTTATTTGAGGAGGCAGATTGAGATTTATTGTATTCAAAAACTGGCGCTTTGGACCAACCGCCAAAGGTAACTTCGCCATTTTCGTCAAAAAGATTTTTACTATTTTCTATTACCTTTTGCATATAATACCTCCTTTAGATTTTTATTATTGTAACAAATTATATTTTGCTTTTCAAGAATTATAACAAAACTGTAAAGGGTATATTTGTCAGTAAATTTTCATATTTTTTATAAATTGATTTGGTTGGTGATTAAAGTCAAAAGGTTATTTACTTTATTATGTGTTGTTTTAACATTATTTTTCGCATCCTGTAGCGAGGTTGTAAGCACTCCAATTGATGAGATTCGCCTTAATTCTTGGCACCTTAAAACCGATTACGGTAGCAATATAAGTTTAAGTTTTAATGACGATATTAGTGAATTTAAAGTAATAACAAATAACAACGAAGCGAACGTAACAGTAAAAGGACTGTGTGTAATTGACGATGAGCACATAGTGATTTTTGATCAAACTGATAATCAAACCTATATATTCAGTTACAAACTATCAGGTAATCAGTTAATTTTGGGCTACGAAAATGGAGAAATTGTCCTTCAAAGAAATTAAATGTTGAAATATGGTGAATTTTAGATTATAATATGGAACATAATCACATTTATGGAGGTCAAATTTTGGCTCATATTAAAACGTTAATAAACGCCATACTTGCAGGCGTTTGTATCTCTATTGGTGGTACAGTATTTGTTGCAAGTGATGTTAAAATCGTGGGAGCATTGCTATTCTGCGTAGGTCTTATGACAATTTGTGTGTATCAGATGGCATTATTTACAGGCAAAGTAGGTTACATTTTACAAAACAAACCAATTTACCTTGTAGAATGTCTTATTACCTGGGCAGGTAACTTATTGGGTACAGTGTTATGTGGATGGCTAGTTGGAATGGCAAAACCTGAATTGGCACAAAAGGCAACCGCAATTTTTGATGCAAAAATTGCTCAGACTCCTTTGCAGTCAATCATCTTAGGTTTCTTCTGTGGTATATTGATGTATATTGCTGTTGACAACTTCCGTACTAATTCTCACACAGTTGCCAAGTACATAGGCATTTTTGTGTGCGTACCTGCATTTATAATGGCAGGTTTTGAACATAGTATTGCAGATATGTACTACTTTGCTTTGGCAGAAGGTATGCCAATGCTTTCTTTACGTGGAGTTGTTTATATCTTCTATGTTTCATTGGGTAATATTTTGGGTGGTTTACTTATTCCAAACCTTAAATTACTTGGTGAAAAAGTAGTTAAAAAGTAATATTTTCAAGTATTTAGCCTGTAGTTTTTACTGCAGGCTATTTATTTTGCCTCAAAACCATAAATTTCTATACAAATTCTCATAAAAGTACATTGAAAAACATTGATATATTCCTTGTTTTGTGTTATAATTTTTTAAAATGCAATAATTGCGTTTGTATGACTTCTAACAGGGGATAAGTATGGTTGTTTTAGGCATTGACCCAGGTTATGCAATTGTAGGCTGGGGACTTATTGAATACAAAAATAATACATATAAACCTTTGCGTTACGGCGCAGTAATAACTGATGCAGATATGGACTTTAATAAGCGTTTGCAGGTTATATATGATGATGTCAATGAAATCATAAATTTATACAAACTTGACGCCCTTGCTATTGAGCAGTTGTATTTTCAAACTAACCAAAAGACTGCCATCAAAGTTGCAGAGGCAAGAGGAGTAATTTTACTTTGCGCTCAGCAGAACGGTATCCCTGTTTACGAGTATACTCCTTTGCAGGTCAAAACTGCAGTTACAGGTTACGGCAAAGCAAAAAAACCACAGGTTATGGAGATGACTCGCAGATTGCTTGATTTACCGGCAGTTCCCAAGCCTGACGATACTGCTGATGCTCTTGCTATTGCAATATGTCATACTCAGGCAAGAGGTGGAGATTTAAGACAAAGACTTTATAAGGAAGGTATAGTCTGATGTATTATAGCGTAAGAGGAAATGTAATTCATTTAGCACCTGGCATTGCTGTTGTTGAATGTGGTGGCGTGGGCTACAAATGCCAAACCACAATCAACACACAAAAGAACTTAAAGTTAAACGCAGAGGCAAAACTCTATACACACCTCAATGTTCGTGAGGATGCTATGGAACTCTATGGTTTTTCCACTGAGGAAGAACTATCTGCTTTTAAAACACTAATTGGTGTTAGTGGTGTGGGCCCTAAGGTTGGTCTTGCAATTCTCTCTGTATTATCTCCTCAGCAAGTCTCTCTTGCTATTGCATCTGAGGATATCAAGTCAATTACAATGGCTCCTGGCGTTGGCAAAAAACTTGCCCAGCGAATTGTCCTTGAACTTAAAGATAAATTTAATCTTAATATTACTACAACAGATGTAAGCGAAGGTGTACAGGTGGCTCCTGTTAGCAGTAGCAATATTACCAAGGCTATGGAAGCGCTATCGGTATTGGGCTATAGTTCAGCAGATGTTGCACCTTTTATATCAACATTGGATGCAACCTTGCCTGTTGAAATGCTAATTGGTGAAACACTTAAGTTAATGGGAAGAAAATGAGGTAAAAAATGAGTATTGAATATTCCGATGAATTTGATTTTGAAAACAGAATAATGGATACTTCTCAAATACCTGAAGATGTAAATGATACAGATAACCCTTTGCGTCCCAAAACTCTCGATGACTACATCGGTCAAGAAGCTGTCAAGGAAAATCTAAGAATTTTTATCGACGCTGCAAAGCAAAGAGGCGAAGTGTTGGACCATGTTTTACTTTATGGACCACCAGGACTTGGTAAAACTACTTTATCTGCAATTATTGCAAATGAGTTGGGTGTATCAGTTCGTATCACATCAGGTCCTGCTATTGAAAAACCTGGTGATTTGGCATCACTTCTCACAAACCTTAACCAAGGTGACGTGCTTTTTATAGATGAAATTCATCGTTTGAGCCGTGCTGTTGAGGAAATTTTGTATCCATCAATGGAAGATTTTGCTATTGATATTATTACAGGTAAAGGTCAGATGGCAACATCTTATCACTTACCTTTGCCAAAGTTCACTTTGGTAGGCGCTACTACCCGAGCAGGTCAGTTGACTGCTCCTTTGCGTGACAGATTTGGTGTAGTGCTACGACTTGAACTTTACACGCCCCAGGAACTTGCACAAATCGTAACTCGCAGTGCATCAATCTTGGGCATTGGCATTGAGCAAGACGGCGCATTAGAAATTGCTTCTCGTTCAAGAGGTACACCTCGTATTGCAAATCGTTTGTTAAAGCGAGTTCGTGACTTTGCACAGGTAATGTCTGATGGTATTATCACTAAGGAAACTGCACAAATTGCATTAAAGCGTTTGGGTATTGACGAACTTGGACTTGACCAAAACGACAGACGAATGATTGAGGCAATTATTAAATTTTATAACGGTGGCCCTGTTGGTGTAGAAACTCTGGCAGCAGCCATAGGCGAAGAATCGGTAACAATTGAAGATGTTTATGAACCATATTTACTGCAAATCGGCTTCTTGAGCAGAACCCCGAGAGGTAGATGTGTAACTGCAGAGGCTTATAAACATTTAGGTTATAATTATCCTGGCAATACAAATTCACAACCAAGTTTATTTGGAGAATAGGAGTACAATTATGGGTAGATTATTTGGTACAGACGGAGCAAGAGGTATTGCAAACAAGGAGTTAACTCCTGAATTAGCAATGAACATTGGCAGAGCAACTGCCATGGTACTTATTAACGATAGCGTAAAGCATCCAACATTTTTAATCGGCAAAGATACTCGTCTTTCTGGCGATATGCTTGAGGGTGCGTTAATTGCTGGTTTGTGTTCTGTTGGTGCAAATGTTAAGTTGTTAGGTGTTGTTCCAACTCCTGCAGTTGCATATTTAATTGGCAAATATAACGCTGATGCAGGTATTATGATATCTGCATCTCACAATCCTTTTGAATTTAACGGTATTAAGGTGTTTAACGAGGAAGGCTTCAAACTTGCTGACGATTTGGAAGAACAGATCGAGGCTATCGTTCTTGATAATGTTGTTCCTTACACAGGAGCAGTAGATGGCAACATTGGTACAGTTGAGGTTGTTACAACTGCTACTGATGATTATATTGACCATATTGTTGAGAATGTTCACTATGATCTAAAGGGTATGAATATTGCACTTGACTGTTCAAATGGTTCATCATCAAAAACAGCAGAAAAATTATTTACAAGACTTGGCGCAAATGTTCATATGTTATACGATACCCCTGACGGTGTAAACATCAATATGAACTGTGGATCAACCCATATTGAGAAATTGCAGGAATATGTTGTTACTAACAATCTTGACGGTGGTCTTGCTTTTGACGGCGATGCTGACAGATGTCTTGCAGTTGACGATAAAGGTGACCTTGTTGACGGTGACTATATTATTGCAATTATTGCTGCTGACTTAAAGAGTCAGGGCAAACTCAAGAAGAACGCAGTTGTTGGTACTGTTATGACAAATATGGGCTTCAACAAATTCTGTGACGACAATGGTATGAAGTTTATTTCTACAAAAGTTGGTGACAGATATGTTCTTGAAGCAATGGTACGTGAAGGCTACAACATTGGTGGTGAGCAGAGTGGTCACGTTATTATGCTTGATTACTGTACAACAGGTGACGGACAATTAACTGGCGCAACTCTTATGAGCCTCATTAACCGTCGTGGTGCAAAGTTAAGTTCTATCGCTACTTTGATGCAGCGTTATCCTCAGGTACTACTTAATGTAAAAGTTAGCAACGAGGGTAAACTCGCTTTCTATACTGACAAAACTCTAAAGGCTGAAATTAAGCGTGTTACAGAGATTTTAGGCGACAGAGGTAGAATTTTAGTTCGTGCTTCAGGCACAGAGCCATTGGTTCGAGTAATGCTTGAGGGAGAGAATTTAGAAGAAATCACAGCACTTGCAGAAGAAACTGCAAATGTTGTTAAGGAAAGACTTTCATAATGAGAATATCAGAGAACTGGAAGGACTATGAACTCATCGACTGTTCCGACGGCGAACGCCTTGAGAGATGGGGGAATATTATCCTCATAAGACCTGATCCGCAGATTATCTGGTCAACAGGAAAGAAAAACCCACTTTGGCACAATGCCCACGCTCGCTACCACCGTAGTAATAAAGGTGGTGGCAGTTGGGAAATGTATAAGAAGGTGCCTCAAAGTTGGAACATTAACTTCAAAAATCTTGTGTTCAACATTAAACCTATGGGTTTTAAACACACAGGTGTATTTCCTGAACAGGCTGTCAACTGGGATTGGGTGCAAGATAAAATCATAAAAGAGAACCGTCCTATTAATGTGCTTAACTTGTTTGGTTATACAGGTTGCGCTACTCTTGCTTGTATGGATGCAGGTGCAAGTGTGTGCCATGTTGACGCCAGTAAAGGTATGGTAACTTGGGCAAAGGAAAATGCAGTGTCCTCAGGTATTGCAGACAAGCCTGTAAGGTGGCTTGTTGATGATTGCATCAAGTTTGTTCAACGTGAAGTCAGACGAGGCCACAAGTACGACGGTATTATTATGGATCCACCTTCTTATGGTAGAGGACCAAACGGAGAAGTGTGGAAGATAGAAGAACAACTTTATTCTTTAATAGAATTATGTATGCAAGTAATGTCCGATGACCCTGCTTTCTTTATTTTGAATTCATACACAACAGGTTTATCTCCTGCTGTTATGGAGTATTTGCTGAATGTTCAGTTGTGTTCAAAGTACAAAGGCAAGGTTACATCTGACGAAATTGGACTCAAGGTAACAGAAACAGGACTTTCACTACCTTGTGGTTCAACGGTAATTTGGGAGAAGTAAATGAGATTTATATCTGCAGAGAACGTAAAATTTTCATATGATGACCAGTCAAATTATGTCCTCAATGGCATTAACTTAGCCGTTGAAAAGGGTGAGTTTGTTGCACTATTAGGTCACAATGGCTGTGGTAAATCTACTATGGCAAAACACCTCAATGCTCTAAATCTTCCTGATGAGGGTATAGTGTTTGTTGATGGTATGAATACCAAAGATGAAAAATTTACTTATCAAATTCGCAGAAATGTAGGTCTTGTTTTGCAAAACCCTGATAACCAACTTGTTGCAAGTATAGTTGAGGAGGATGTTGCTTTTGGCCCTGAGAACTTGGGTTTAGCGCCGGCTGAAATTCGCATACGAGTTGATGAAGCGCTTAAAGCAGTTGATATGTACGAATACCGTCACCACGCTCCTCACAAGTTATCTGGTGGTCAAAAGCAGAGAGTTGCTATTGCAGGAATTTTAGCAATGAAACCTCAATGCGTAGTTTTTGACGAGCCAACTGCTATGCTCGATCCACGAGGTAGAGAAGAAGTGCTTAACGCTATAAAAACTATGCATCAAAATGGCATAACTGTAGTTTTGATAACTCATTATATGGATGAGGCAATTCTTGCTGACAGAGTTGTAGTTATGGATAAAGGTGATGTGCTTATTCAGGGCACTCCTCGTGAGGTTTTTGCTCAGGTTAGTCTGCTCAAAAAACACGGTCTTGACGTACCACAGGCAACTGAACTTGCTTATAAATTAACAGGCTTAGGTCTGAGATATACTCAAATTCCTCTTAATGACGACGAATTTGTAACTTTGTTATTGGAGGTGCTAAAGTGAGTATTATTGAAACAAAAGATTTAACTTTCACTTATGGAGTAGGCACCACTCTTGAGAAAACTGCCGTTGAAAATGTCAATGTAAAAATTGACAAGGGTGAGGTTGTGGGCATAATCGGCCATACAGGCTCAGGCAAAAGTACATTCGTGCAGATGCTCAACGGTCTTATTACTCCAACAAGAGGTAAAGTTTTTGTTGAAGATATAGATATTTGGGAAAACCCCAAAAAAATTCGTGATGTTCGCTTTAAGGTTGGTATGGTTTTTCAATACCCAGAGTATCAACTTTTTGAGGAAACAGTTTACAAAGATATTGCTTTTGGCCCACAGAATATGGGGAAAAGTAAAGACGAAATCGATTATGCAGTTCGTACTGCCGCAAAGTTTGTTGGCTTAAGTGATGAACTTCTTAATAAATCACCGTTTGATTTATCAGGTGGTGAAAAACGCCGTGCTGCTATAGCAGGTGTTATTGCAATGGATCCCGAGGTTCTTGTTCTTGACGAACCTACTGCAGGTCTTGATCCAAAAGGTAGAGATTTACTCCTTTCACAGATTATGCAGTATCATAAAGAAAGACAGAACACTATCTTGCTTGTATCTCACAGTATGGAGGATGTTGCTAGGGTATCCGATAAAATTATGGTTATGAACAAATCTCATCTTGAGATGTTCGATACATCTGAAAATGTCTTTTCACAAGTTGAAAGACTTGAGCAAATTGGTTTGAGAGTACCTCAAATCACCAAGATCATGACTACATTGAGGGACAAAGGCTACGATTTGCCTCCTGTGGTACTTACTGTTGAGCAAGGCTTCTTGGAGATTGCTAACCTTCTTAAAAAAGGAGGTAAAATCTAATGAGAGATATAACATTAGGTCAGTATTATCCTAGCGAAAGCATATTGCATAAAATGGACGCAAGAGTCAAAATTTTGCTTCTTATAGCATATATCGTGTTGATTTTTTGCAGTTTTAATTTTGGCTCATTGGCTCTTATGTTTTTGGCGATAATTGGCATAATTCTTATGTCAGGCGTTCCTGTTAAAATGTACCTGAAAAGCCTCAAGGTAATTTTGGTAATTGTTTTAATTACTTCAATTCTCAATATGTTTTATGGCTCAGGTGAGCCACTTGTTACAATAGGCTTTTTAACTATTACCCTCAACGGTATTTACAGAGCGATTTTTGTAACAGTCAGAATTGTCTGTTTAATATTAGTTAGTTCTTGTCTTACTTTTACGACATCTCCTACAGACTTGACTGATGCTATCGAAAGGCTTCTAAAACCACTCAAAGTGTTTCACATCAAAGTCCACGAAATCGCAATGATGATGACTATCGCTTTGCGTTTTGTACCAACATTACTTGAGGAAACCGACAAAATTATGGCTGCCCAAAAAAGCCGTGGTGCTAACTTGGGTACAGGCAATATCATTAACAAAATCAAGTCTTTCATTCCAATTTTAATTCCACTTTTTGTTTCTGCATTTCGCAGAGCATTTGACTTAGCAATGGCTATGGAGTGCCGTTGCTATCAGGGTGGTGACGGCAGAACAAGAATGAAAGTTTTGCACATTCAAAAATTAGACATAGTTGCAATTGTAGTAACTATTTTAGTAATTGGTGGAGTAGTTTTATGGAATATATTTCTACCGGCAGTGATTTAAGAAATATTCTTATTACAATTTCATATGACGGTAAAAATTACCACGGATGGCAAATTCAGAACAATGCAATTACTGTTCAAGAGGTATTTCAAAAGGCGCTCACTGATGTAGTAGGGGAGTATTATGACCTTAAGGGTTGTAGCCGTACTGACAGTGGAGTTCACGCTAATATGTATTGCATTAGTGTCAAGATATCTCATCCAATTCCTGCCGAGAGGCTCAAACCTGCTCTTAACAGATATCTGCCTGATTCTGTTGTTTGTCTTGACAGCAAGGAAGTTCCTATTGATTTTCATGCAAGATATAATTGCAAAACAAAGCAATATATCTACAAAATCTGGAACAGCGACACACCTAACCCATTTTTAAATGGATATGCCTTGCATTACAGGTATCCCATTGACGTTGATTTGCTCAATAAAGCCTCACAGCACTATGTAGGAAAGCACGATTTTACTTCTTTTTGCACATTAGATAAACGTGAGATGGGTGATTTTACTCGCAATGTCAAGATGTTCTCTGTGGAGCGTCAGGGTGATTTAGTAACAATGACAGTAGAAGCAGACGGCTTCTTGTATAATATGGTTCGAATTATGGTAGGAACTATACTTGAAGTTTCTCAAGGCAAAATTCAACCGGAATCAATTCAGGATATTATCCATAAAAAAGACAGAAATTTTGCAGGACCAACTGCTCCTGCTTGTGGGTTGTATTTAAATAAGGTTAATTATTAAATGGAGTAAGTATGAAGAACTTTTTTAAAAATAAAAAAGGTTACAAATACCAAAAAGTAGAAGAAAATAATAATTCCAAGCGTGAAGTCATCAGTTACGAAGATGTGCCTTTAGATGAAGTTAATGAGGAAGATATTAAGTTTTCCAAAGAATCAGTTAAAAAAATCTTAATATTAGTGGCAGTTTTATTCGTGTTGGGGTTGATAGTATTTGCAGTTGCTAACAGAGATAATCTTACACCCGATAAAATTCAACGCTGGATAAAATACGATGTGTTAGGCTCAACTGATACAGGCTTTCCTGTTGATCTTATAGGTACTACTGTTAATGAGGCGAACTTTGTTGTTGATGACGAGGTTTATTATGTTTCAGATACAAGTTATGTTGCCTTGAGTTACACAGGTAACGAGATTTGCTATGACCAGATGGGGTACCAATCTCCCGTATTAAAAGTAAGTGGAGATAACCTGCTGATATATAGTCTTGGTGGAAAAGGATTTTCTACTGGCACAATCAAAGAAGTTTCCAACGAGTTTGATACCGATTATGATATCTACACAGCTGATATTAACTCCAAGGGTTATTATTGTGTTGTTACAAAAGCAGATGGTTACTTGTGTAAACTAACTGCTTATAATAATGATGACGAAAAGTTGTATTCCTACTCTTTCTCGGAGTATTACATTACAAACGTAGCCCTCAACGCTGATGGCTCAGGTTGTGTTGTTAGTGGATTATCTGCAGAAAACGGTAGTTTATCTGCTATTGCTTATGTTCTCAATTTTAAGGAAGAAACACCTCAAGCCACTTATTCGTTAGATGATAATGTTATTTATGACATTGATTATCTTGATTCAAATTCAGTTTGTATAATAGGTTCAAACGCTTCGTTTGTACTTAATGTTAGAAAACAGGAATTAAAAGAAATTAATTACGATAAAATGCAGTTAACTGCTTATGATATTAATGAAAATACTGGAAAATTTGTTGTATCTTTATCAAGAACAGGTGACGGCAGACAATGTTCTATCCAATATATTAACGATAAGGGCGAAGTAGTAAGCGTAAACGATACAGATCGTTCAATTGAATCTATCAGCCTTTATAAAAATCGTGTGGTTGTATTAGATAGCAATACTGCTTATTTGTATAATATTGACAGCGAGTATCTTGGCTCTGCTGATGCAGGTAACGGTTCCAAGGTTGTACGTCTTGATTCATCATCAAGTGCTTATGTTCTTGGTATTAACGAGATAAGAAAAATCATAGAGTTTACAGAGTAAATTTAATTATGTATATTGATTTAATTATTATTGCTATTGTGATAATTGCTTCAATAATCGATTACAAAAGAGGTTTTGTAAAGTCTATCTCTGGCTTATTAACTTTTGCTTTAACGGTAATTGGTTCGTTTTTTGGAGCAAAATGCCTTTCTAACTGGGTTTACTCAACATTTTTTCAAGAGAAAATCAGCCAGAGTATTCAGTCTGTTATTGTAGATGCCTCACAGAGCATATTGACTAATTTGCCAAAGGGCGTAGTGAGTTTATTTAACTTTTTTAATGTTACTGATGAAAAACTCTCTAATGATGCAGCAAGCCTTTATAAAGCAACAGGTGAAGCGGCGTCTTCAGTAGAATCAGCAGTTTCTTCAAGTTTAATAGGCATATTTAATCTGATTTTTATTATTATTTTATTTATAGTTTTATTATTCGTTGTAAAACGTATTATGAAACTTGTATTATCTTTGTTTAAAGTTCCTGTACTAAAACAGTGTAACAAAATTTTAGGGTTTGTTATGGGTTTGTGCAAGGGGTTAATCGTTGTAGTTCTTGCAGTACTTATAATCAAGATATTGTTTATGAACGGCGTTACTGTTATTCCAAAGGAAACCATCAGCTCAACCTATATTTTCAGTTACCTATACAATAATTTTTACATAAATGAGATGACGTTATTTGTTGTAAAATAAATGGAGTGAGAAATTATGAAAGAATTTAAAAGTAAAGAATTATTCACAATACCAAATTTGATGACATTTATAAGAATTCTACTTATAACACCATTTGTTCAATTCTTTTTAAATGAAGATTTCAAATCGGCTGCAATAGTGCTTATTATTTCAGGCCTTACTGACTGCTTTGACGGTTATATTGCAAGAAAATTTAATCAAGTAACCGAACTTGGTAAAGTGCTTGACCCAATAGCGGATAAACTCACTTTGTTGGCTATTACAATTTGCTTTGCTGTATACATACCAATAATGACACCGTTTATGATAGTTCTTGGCCTCAAAGACCTTTTGATGCTTATTGCAGGTATAACTATGATAAAGAAGGGAGTCGCACCTCCTGCTGCAAAATGGTATGGCAAAATCGGCACAATATTGTTTTATTTTTCAACAATACTAATCGTATTTTTAAAAGCATTTTTTGATTATTTTAGTATCGCATTAACTTGTGTTTTGATGTCAGTAACAGTAGCATTTATGTTGTTTGCGTTTATTAAATATTCACAAATTTACAGAAGTATTATGAAAGAACTTAAAGAAGAAAATTCAGAGGAGTAATTTATGACTTGTAGTAAATGTGGAAAGCGACCTGCTGTCGTTTTTGTGTCTTCAAATACATCACCAGATTCACCTACAATGGGTTATTGCTTAACTTGTGCCAAGGAACTTGGCATCAAACCCGTTGAAGATTTAATCAATAAGATGGGATTGTCAGAAGATGATTTAGAGTTAGTTCAAAATCAGATGGATAGCCTAATGGCTAACGGCGATATGAACGAACTTATGGAATCAATGAATATGGAGAATCTTGCAGAACAGATGCAACAGTTTCAGGAAGAAATGGACGAAAATTCAGACGATTTCACTCCTGGAGGTGCACCTGCTTTTCCAACATTCTTTAACAATCTTTTCGGTGGTGGTAATCAGGGTAATTCTGGCAACGCTAAAGGAACACCTGTTGATAAAAAAGACAAAAAGAGTAAAGCAAAAAAAGATAACAAGAAGCGTAAGCACCTAAATTTGTATTGCGAAGATTTAACATTAAAGGCAAAAGAGGGAAGAATCGATAACATTATTGGCAGAGATAAAGAAATCGAACGAGTTGTACAGATTTTATCACGCCGTACAAAGAACAATCCTTGCCTTATTGGTGAGCCAGGTGTAGGTAAAACTGCTATTGCAGAAGGCCTCGCTCTAAGAATAAGCAACGGAAACGTTCCTCTACGCCTTGCAGACAAAGAAATCTTCCTTTTGGACCTAACTTCACTTGTGGCAGGAACTCAGTTTAGAGGTCAATTTGAGAGCCGTATTAAGGGCTTGATTCAAGAGATTAAAGAAGCAGGCAATATTATTCTATTTATTGATGAAGTTCATAGCCTTGTTGGTACAGGTGATAACGAAGGCACAATGAATGCCGCTAATATTCTCAAACCATCTTTATCTCGTGGTGAAATTCAGGTTATTGGTGCTACAACTTTTAATGAATATCGTAAGTATATCGAAAAGGATAGTGCGTTGGAACGCCGTTTCCAGCCTGTTAAGGTTGCTGAGCCATCTATAGCAGATACTATTGATGTAATTCAAGGTATCAAGTCTTATTATGAGATGCACCATAGGGTTACAGTTGGCGATGATATTGTTCGTAAAACTGTTATTCTGTCCGAAAGATACATCACAGACAGATTTTTGCCTGACAAAGCCATTGACCTTCTTGACGAAAGTTGTGCTTGTGCAGCACTTCGTAATAAAGAAATGGAAAGGTTTGACAAACTCACATTAGAGAAGAACAAACTCAATTTCCAAATGGAAGAAGTGAATTCTGAGGACGAAATTGATTACGAAAGAGTGGCAAAAATCAAGTCAAGCCTTGCACAGATTGATCAGGAACTTGCCACAGTTGATATGAACAAGGTTAATTCTCCTGTTACTGAAGAGGATATTGCCAAGGTTATCGAACTTTGGACAGGTATTCCTTCAAGCCGTATCAGAGAGAATGAACTTGCAAAACTTGCTGACATCGATATTGAACTTAAGAAGAAAATTATTGGTCAAAACGAAGCCGTTGATGCCCTTGCATCTGCTATTCGTAGAAGTAGAGTTCAAATTTCACCTCGTCGCAGACCTGCATCTTTTATATTTGTTGGTCCTACCGGTGTTGGTAAGACAGAACTTGTTAAGGTATTGTCACAGCAACTTTTTGATACTCCAGAAACTTTAATTAGACTTGATATGTCCGAGTTTATGGAGAAGCATTCTGTCAGCAAGATTATCGGTTCACCTCCTGGCTATGTGGGTTATGACGAAGCAGGCCAGGTAACTGAAAAGGTAAGACGCAGACCTTACTCTGTACTTTTATTTGATGAAATCGAAAAGGCTCATCCTGATGTTCTCAACATTTTGTTGCAAATTCTTGACGAAGGAAAGGTTACTGATGCTCACGGCAGACAGGTCAACTTTGAGAATACAGTTATCGTAATGACATCTAACGCAGGCTCCGAAAAGCGTGAGAACGCTCTTGGTTTTGGCAAGCAGGAGGAAGATGTTGTTAAGGAAAAAGTTATGAAGTCCTTACAGGAATTCTTGCGCCCAGAGTTTATTGCACGAGTTGATGAGGTAATTATATTCCGTAACTTGGATGCAGATAATTACAAGGAAATCGCCGGTCTAATGCTTGAAGAGTATAAAGAACCTCTTGCAGAAAAAGGCATCAAGTTCACATTTGACGAGGAAGTTTGCAACTTTGTTGCAAGTAGTGCTGCAAATGGTAAGAGTGGTGCTCGTGATTTGCGTAATTTTATTCGCAAAAATATTGAGGATAAAATCACAAATGCCATTATCGAAACTCGTGATGGTGAAATTTCAGGCGTTCACGTTTCTGTAGAAAACAAGGAAATTAAATTACAAGTAATTTAATTAAAAATCCTTTCAGATTCTGACAAATTTTACATTGACAAAGCGACGAATCTTTGCTATAATATTTTTCGTCGCTAATATGCGGATGTAGTTTAGTGGTAGAACTTCAGCCTTCCAAGCTGACTGTGTGAGTTCGATTCTCATCATCCGCTCCAAAACAAAAGCACCCAACAGGGTGCTTTTTTGTTTTGGCAAAGAGGAATGAGAATCGAAGCCGACCGTTAAGAAAATGCTCCAGTGGAGCATTTTTAGGGAGGAGCGAAGATGTAAGTTTTGTAAAAACGTGAACCCCACATACGAGATGAATATTGCTCATTGATGTAACTCATCATCCGCAACAGAGCCACCGAAATCGTAAACACCGATTTGATATTCGCATAACGACAATATCGGCAGGGAGATTTGCTCTCCCTGCCGATATTCTTTCTATAAGATAGTACGTATTTAATTGTTTTGTGGGCTGTAGAAATTAAACCCTATCACGCTTTTTCGTTACGATCTTATCGCAAGCTGCGAGAACGCCGGGCAGTACAAACAGAATCAATATTGTAGCACAAAGCGAACCGATGGAGATCGTTTTTACGATTGAAGTTACCGTCGGATTTTCAAACATACCGCCAACTACGGCTGTAACCAAAACCAAAATCAGACCGGAGGTCATAATCGTATGAATAGAACCGGCATAAGCCATCTTGAGTGCTTCCTTTACGTTCGCCGTTTTACGAGCCTCGCAATAGTAATTGGTGAGAAGAATACCGTAGTCTACAGTTGCACCCATCAGAATACATTCCACGATCAAAAGTGCCAGGTAATACATATGACCACTCGTTAGTCCCGTTATGGTAACCGTAATATAAACGCCGCACTGTACCAGCAGAACAAGAATCAGCGGAATGGAAATGGATTTGAAGGTAAATGCAACAATCAGGAAGATTGCGAATGCAGTCAGCAGAGTAATAAATAAAAGCTCGTTATCAAAGGTTTTCTGCATCTCATAGTTCATTGCGGAATTGCCAACCAAATAGTACTTTCCGTTCAGGTTGTTGTTTCCGTATTCCTCAAGGTTTGCAAAGAACGCCGTTGTTTCCT
>CAZVRE010000017.1:0-32670 GCA_964629465.1 uncultured Ruminococcus sp.
GCACTTGACTTTTAATCAAGGTGTCCGGAGTTCGAATCTCCGATGGGTCACCATTATGCACCAAGTCTATGGCTTGGTGCTTTTGTTTTATTTGCGGTCTTTTTTGTATCTATATTATTGACTTTTTTATAAAATATGATATAATAAAAACCGTTGTAAATATTGAGCTGTAGCCAAGCGGTAAGGCACGGGACTTTGACTCCCGCATTCGTGGGTTCGAACCCCGCCAGCTCAGCCAGAAGCGAGGTGCTATTATAGTACCTCGCTTTTTTATTTAGTGGTAAACTTGTAAATTTATTGACAAGTTTAGATTTTCTTAAAATTGCATAATAAAAAGGGCTTGTAATCAAGCCCTTTTTTAATTTCCTTTTAACTTGTTGTTTTTTATTACTTTCATTCTTGAGAATTCTTCTCTGTCCTTTTCATCAAGTGCATCAGTAATAAATTTAACGTCTTCCTCAAATTTTGGAATCATTATGTTTTTGAGAGCATTTGCACGCTTTTGTGTCTTTTTTACAGCATCAGCAAGTCGATAAACGCTGTTTTCAATTTCTGCAAGTTGAGCAGTCAATACTTTAACTTCAGTAAAAAGTTGATAGGCTTTGTCAAGGTTAGCGTCTGTAGAACTCAGACCAAAATAAATTGCATTAGTATCAGGTGTATCAATAGAAACTTTAGGAATTTCTACACCCATTACTGATCTATAACTCAATTTTAGAGAGTTCTCAACAGGGGTACTATTGCAAATATCACCACAATAACCGTGGGTAATGTTTGCAGTTTGCAGGGCAATATAGGCGTTTTCATATGCATCGTCAATTTTGCCTTGTAATTCATTTGCTTCGTCAATAAGCATCATCATTTCTCTAATTAAAATGTTGCGCTTTTTGTCAAGCAATTCATAACCCATTTTTGCAAGACCTAATGATTTTTTTGTATTCATCAGATTACCTTTGGTTGGTACTGCTTGTATAGCCATTTGATGAACACTCCTTTAACGTAAATTTATCCTTTGTAGTATTTGTCAAGTAGTTCGTTGTCTATTCTGTCTAATTCACTCTTTGGTAGGTTAGATAACAATTCCCAACCCAAATCAAGACTTTCTTCAATAGTTCTGTTTTCGTCATATCCTTGGTTTACGAATTTTTCCTCAAACAATTTACCGAATCTAATGTACTGTTTGTCAATAGTTGAAAGTTCTTCTTCACCAATAACAGATGCCAGTGACCTTGCATCAACAACCTTTGCGTATGAGGCAAATAACTGGTTAGCAAGTGGCTGATGGTCTGCTCTTGTAAAGCCTTCACCAATACCGTCTTTCATAAGACGAGATAGGGAAGGAAGAACAGAAACAGGTGGGTATATACCTTGTCCTTGCAAATCTCTGTCTAGAGTAATCTGACCCTCTGTAATGTAACCTGTAAGGTCAGGGATTGGGTGTGTAATGTCATCGTTAGGCATTGTAAGAATTGGAATCTGTGTAACAGAACCATTGTGACCTTTAATCATACCTGCTCTTTCATAAAGTGAAGCAAGGTCAGAATATAAGTAACCAGGATAACCTTTTCTGCCTGGGATTTCACCTTTAGATGATGAGAATTCACGCAAAGCCTCACAGTAAGAAGTCATATCTGTCATAATAACAAGGATATGCATATCAAGTTCAAACGCAAGATATTCAGCAATAGTAAGGGCACATCTTGGTGTTAGAGTTCTTTCGATGATCGGGTCGCTGGAAAGGTTTAGGAGCATTACAACTCGAGATAGTACTCCAGATTGCTCAAATGACTTTCTAAAGAACTCAGCAACGTCTTTTTGTACACCCATTGCAGCAAATACAACACCAAAGTTTTTGGAGTTAGCACCACTGATTTTTGCTTGTCTTACAATCTGAGCAGCAAGGTCGTTGTGCTTCATACCTGAACCTGAGAATATAGGCAACTTCTGACCACGAATAAGAGTAGTAAGAGTATCAATAGTTGATATACCGGTGTTAATGTAGTTTGTAGGGTAAATACGAGATACAGGGTTAATTGGAGTACCGTTGATATTGGCTTTCTTTTCAGGGAAAATATTACCCAAACCGTCAATAGGTCTACCAGCACCGTCAAGTACTCGGCCTATAATTTCAGGGGATAAAGGTTGCTCCATAGGGTGACCTGTAAGTCTTGTCTTTGTGTTTACAAGTGATATGTTACGAGTACCCTCAAACACCTGAATTACAACTTTTTCGCCTTCAATTTGTACAACTCTTCCTTGTCTATAAGTATCGTTGTCAAGTCTGATATCAACAATTTCTTCGTTGGAAACGCCTTTTACACCGTCAAGTACAATTAGCGAACCGTTAATTTCTTTAACGCCTACATAATCTATTACCATTTAGCGTTCCCTCCTTATAAAATTGAATTTATTTTTTCATCAATTACCTTGATATAATCATCAAACATTTCTAATTTGTCGTTTGGAATATCGTACTTCATCTTGTATAACATATCAAAAATATTGAGTACAATTATTTTTGATATTGGTATTTCTTTTGCAATAACTTCCTTTGCTCTGTCATACAAATGTAAGATTACTTTCATCATAAGTTTTTGCTTTTCAAGAGGTACGAATGTATCATCTTTGTGGAAAGCGTTTTGTTGTAAGAAGCCTACACGCACGATTTTTGCAACCTCTATAACAAGTTTTTGGTCGTCAGGCAATAGGTCAGAACCAATTAACTTAACAATTTCCATTAGGTTGCTTTCTTCATGAAGCAAAGCAGAGATTCTATCTCTGTATTCAATAAAATCTTCGCCGATGTTTTCAGCAAACCAAGGGTCGATAGAGTTGAAATATTCGCTGTAAGAGTCCATCCAGTTAATAGCAGGATAGTGTCTTGAATATGCTAAAGATTTATCTAGTGCCCAGAAACAACGAGTAAATCTCTTTGTGTTTTGTGTAACAGGTTCAGAGAAGTCTGCACCTTGTGGAGATACTGCTCCAATAATTGTTACAGAACCTTGCTTGTGAGAGAGTGTGTTTACTCTGCCTGCTCTCTCATAAAATTCTGCAAGACGGGATGGCAAATATGCTGGGAAACCTTCCTCAGCAGGCATTTCCTCAAGTCTGCCGGAAATTTCTCTTAATGCTTCAGCCCAACGTGAGGTTGAGTCAGCCATAATAGCAACATCATAACCCATATCTCTGTAGTATTCAGCAAGTGTAATACCTGTGTAAATTGATGCTTCACGAGCGGCAACAGGCATATTGGAAGTGTTAGCAATAAGCGCAGTACGATCTGTCATAGGTCTACCTGATTTAGGGTCTATAAGTTCCGAGAACTCGTCAAGTACCTGTGACATTTCGTTTCCACGTTCACCACAACCAACATAAATGATTATGTCAGCATCGCACCATTTAGCAAGTTGGTGCTGAGTCATAGTTTTACCAGTACCAAAACCACCGGGTATAGCAGCAGCACCACCCTTGGCAATAGGGAACAGAGTGTCAATAACACGCTGTCCTGTAATCAGCGGAATAGAAGTGGAAAGTCTTTCGCCAATCGGTCTTGATGTACGGATAGGCCATTTTTGACATAAAGTCAAATTATGTTCGTTACCATTACCGTCTTTAATAACAGCAATAGTATCAAATAATTTGTATTGACCGTCAGGCATAACCTTTGTAACAGTACCACTAATGTAAGGTGGTACCATAAGTCTGTGCTCTATAATAGCAGTTTCAGGCAAAGTAGCGTAAATTTCACCATTATTAAGTTGGTCGCCTTCTTTGACTTTTATTGTAACGTTCCAGAGTTTCTCAGTATCCAATTGAGTAACCTGTGCTCCTCTGTTAATAAACGCACCGAAGTTCTGCTCAATAGCTTTAAGTGGTCTTTCTATACCGTCAAATATATTATCAAGTATACCAGGACCCAAAAGCACATTCATAGGTGCGCCTGTACCATTAATCTGGTCGCCTGGTTTTAGACCTGTGGTTTCTTCATAAACCTGAATGGTAGTTAGTTTGTCAGTAACGCCGATAACCTCACCAACAAGATTATCTTCACCAACATAAACCATTTCCATCATTTGAAATTCAGTTGCGCCTTTTACTGTTACAACAGGTCCGTTAATACCGTAAATTACACTGTTTTTCATAAAATCATCTCTTTAATTAGTAAGTTAAACTATCTTTAAATTTGAATTTACTGCAAATTTATCTTTAGCTTCCATAAGTTTTGTGTCAAGTGTGTTATCTGCAATAATTTTCAAATCTTGACAGTAACCTTTAATTCCACCAATTTTGATTGAATCATCGTATTCAACTGTTACATCAGCAGAAAATATTGTCTTTATGTCATCAAAATATTCAGCATCATTTTCGTTAAGATAAACAACACAACTGTTATTACCAAAAGTTTCTGCAATTTCTTTTGCAAAGGTAAGTAATTTATCTTTGTATTCAGCAGTTTTAGTATATTCAATAAGTTTATCTTTTGCTTTATCAAAAATTTCGTCAGTCATTTTACTGCGAAGTTTAAAAAGATTACCTTGTGACTCTAAATTTTTTACAGCAAATTCACTTGCAATTTCTACTTTTGATGATTCAACTTGTTTAACTATATATTTATCTGCCTTAATTTTGCTTTTCTTTTCTGCTTCTTCAAAAGCCTCTTTCTTTGTAGCAGCAATACTCTCCAAAAGTTCTTCTCTTTGCTTTGTGGAATATTCTTCTACTGCTCTAAGTAAGTTATCGGTTTTATTTTTTTTTGCCATATTAAAACCTCATTTTTAATAAAATATCACAGTTTTACGCCAATAGCGTCTTGTACATATCGTGTAATACTGTCAGCAGTTCTTCCGTTACCGTGACGGTCAGGAATTTCTACTATCAAAGGTTGTTTTTGATTAAGTTTAAGTTGATAAACCAAGTCAGGGCATTTTGACACAAGAGTTTCAGTCATCAGTATAACTGCAACATCAGGCATCTTCATCGCTTTTTCAAGTTCTTGTTTAACATGATGTTCTTTGTGAACAACAACACCTTCTATTCCTGCAAGTCGCATACCCATCATCGTATCAACATTATCACTTATAAGATAATATTTCATAATATCAGTCCTTAATTATGCTGATAGTACCATAATAGAAATAAGCATACCGTATAGAGCGATACCTTCGCCGAGAGCAACGAAAATGATAGCCTTACCAAAGTTCTTTGGATCTTCAGCAGTAGCGCCGATAGCAGCAGGTGCGCCTTTACCTACGGCAATACCACCACCAATACAGGACAAACCTGTAGCAAGGGCTGCACCAATATAACGCAAACCTTCTGCCATTGCAGATGTGTCTGCAGCAACTGTTTCAGTAGCAGCAGATGCAACTGTAGGACAAATCAAGCAAAATGCAGCAACTGTTACAAAAGAGCAAACTTGAACAAGCATTGAACGTTTAGCGCTTGAAGTTTTATGAAAAACTTTTGTTGCCAACAATACTGATAGTACTAAAAATACAACAGGAACTGCTAATAATATCAAATTAAATAATGTCATAATAATAACCTCCAATTAATTCTTTGTTATATTAAGTTTAATGGGCTCATAAGGTCTGCCTTCGCCTGAATAGAAACGACTGAACATTTCATAATACTCAAGTCTTAATACCTGAATTGCTACAAGCAATGCTTCAAGTACACATACAAGTGCATTACCAAATATCACAACAGGCCAGTAACCACCACTGCCTACTGTTTCTGCAAGGGTAAATACAACCTGCATCATACCTGCGTGTACAAGAACAAATGCGCCTACACGTAGGAAACTCATAGTGTTGGTTACATAACTTAGCAGCACTTCAATAGACTCGAATAAGTTTTCTACGATGAAACCACCAATTTTCTTAGGTTTCCAGTTAGGGTTACCGTTGACAAGTTCACCCAGAGGCTCTCTAAAAAATACAAATATAAATGAAATTATAATTAGTAAAATAAGAGGTAGGGTAAAGAGATTTTTGCCCAATAATATCATACTGATAAGTCCAACACATATTGAAGCATAGAAGATAAGACCACATATTCCACTTGTGTCAAACAACGCTTTGCCAATGTTGCCTTGTTTAAAACTTGTGTATATATTGAGTATCATTGCTACACACAACAGTACCATACCAATAGCAACAGCAACATAGATGATAGTGTTGGTCATTTCTGCTGACATAACTTCAATAGGCTTTTCTTCAAATCCAAGCATACGGTAAAAGCCATCAAGTGCATGTTCAAATCCAAATACACTGCCAAATAGCAAACCAAACACTGCTCCCGATATACCACACGGAATAAGAATTTTACCTATAGCCATTTCCTTGATTTTCCACATCAAAAATCCTGCTATCGCAAGAATCAAACCATGACCAACATCGCCAAACATAATTCCAAATAATATTACATATGTTATTGCAATAAAGGCAGTAGGGTCAATTTCTTTGAATTTTGGTACACCATACATTTCAGTATAAAACTGGAACGGCCTTGCCAAAAAGCAGTTTTTGAGTTTAACCGGTGGGTTAAGATATGGTTCGTTTTTTGCGTTAGAAACATTTACTCTTACACTGTCTATTTTAGCGAGTTTGTGTTTAAGGCTCTTTGTGTTTTCTTCAGGAACCCAACCTACTAAATAAAAAATATTATTTTTTATCATAGTCTTGGTTTTTATGGAATTGTACAAGGCTAACTCGGAAAGTTTTGTGTAACATTTTAGAAATTTATCTTTGTTAATTTCAACGTAAGACTCAATATCTTTTTTGCATTTTTCGTAGTTTTCAGCAAGTTCATCAATTTTGCCTTCTAACTCTTTAAGTTTGTTGGATGGCGTGTCGTTGAATTCTCCAAAACTACTTTTTTCGAAGTGCAAACGACTAATAATTCTCTCCGTATTATCCAAATCTCCTATTGGTGTAACAAAAATACCCCATATATACGGATATTCTTCTGCACAAGGAACAAATTCAAAAAGTGAGTTTTTAAATTTATTCAATCTGGATAAATTCGCCTTTGGAAGTCTGCCGAATATAGCCTTTACATACTTCATATTCTGAAGTTCATCAATGTTGAAGTCTATATTTATAAAGTGCTTCGCCTCTTCAATTGCTCGCTTACATTCATTATAACAAAGTTTAGCGTTGTGCTTTGCATCTGATAATATCTTAATGTTCTCGGAAAACTCCTTGGACATATCACAAAGTTCATCAAAATTATAGTCAAAATCTTTTGTCTCAATAAACTTTTCCTCAAGTTTAACAGATTTCATTGCACTTGTTATGCAGGAAAGTGGCTCGGCATATATATTTGATGCTGTAGCATTTGTAAATCCGGTAGTATCAGCGTAAAAAGTTTTAACATCATCTGGTTGAAAAACTTCTGATTCACCCAAAATTTTAACAACCTGGTCCAACTTGTCCTCAAAACCCATTATGCTGAACGCCTTAATGTTTTCTACACTCAAATTCACTCACCCCCTAATTAATATAATAACAAAGATTTAATTTCATTTTTATCAACATTATATCTAACACCCTCAATGATATAAATAAGATTTTGAAGTTCAATTTCAAGCAGAGTAATGTAAGAAATCATAACAATTGCAGGGCTGTTAGAAAAATACATACTGTGTTTTGCTTTTTTGAACTTAATTTTATTTATAATTTTATCTGGTGTTCCGTCTTCAATTTTGTTGAGCATATTACCGTGTTTTGTTTTTGACACTATTTCTTCAAATTTGCCCGTGTTTACAGCATTGTATAACTCAACAACTTTATTCTCCGTTAATGTGCCAAAAGGTAAAAGATGTTTTTTGACAAATTCTAAATCGTAATTGTAAAATTTCTTTAAACGAATAATTCTCGTGAAGTTGTTATAGTCAATTATACAGTCAAAAAAGTCTCTCAATTCATCTGCGTCTGTGCCTTGTAATTCTGAAATAGAGTTGTATAATTCGGTATAGTTAAGAATATTGAGTTTGTCTTCAATATCAGCAATTGGAATTGTCTTGCCTTCAGTAATGACAAATTCTTTTAGTACCTTTTCATATTTTGTGTTTTTTATTGCTTCCATAAACTCATTGTAATTTGTTGCATTAGTCAAAAGATTAAGGTTAATTGAAGTATGTTTTTCAAGATGAGCAGGGAAGGTAAAATGAAAATGTTTTTTGTCACTAGCATTAAGTAGTGTTAAAAATCTTACTACTTCTCTTATTTCAGTCTGGTGTCTTATAAATTCCGAAAAACTTTCGCCAACACTTAATTCATACCTTGAGAGTGTGTCAAACTCGTAGTTGTAATATTGGATTAAAAGGTTTTCAAATACACCACGGTGAATATCTCTTTCATTTGCTTCACCAAATGCATTGGTATAGTGTGTATTTGTCTTTAAATATGTCATTACTTCGCTAATATCTCGACAGTCTAACAAACTATTATAGTCGCTTTCTTTAAGTCGTTTGCCGTATTTCGCTTTTGCTCTGGTAAGTACTGCGTAACTTGCGTCAGACATATACACACCTCCTCAATATGCTAATATAAAAGTTAGATTAAAACATCATTTACTATTTGATTAACCCATTTGTCGCAGTTATCGTTAAATTCATTTGTGAGTCTGTTCATAACTGCTTTGCGGTTTTCTTCTTCATTTTCCCATTCTTTCTGGGCTTGATTTCTCATGGAAGAAATTTCTTTTTCAACTATTTTTTCAGCATCATCCATATACTTTTTTTCTATGGCATTTGCTTCGTTGGCGATATCTGCTTCCATATTTTCTTTGGCTTTAATGGCTTGTTTATCTAATTCTTGGGCTTTTTTGTCAATATCGTTTAACAATTTGATAATGTCTTCCATAAAAGCACCTCCGATTTTAGTTTTTAAGTGATTGCATTGGAGCAGGCAATCTGCCACCTCTGTTAATAAATATTTCAGGGCTTCCTTCTCTTACAGACATAACTGGACCTGTGCCCAACAAACCACCAAAGTTAAGTTCATCGCCTGCTTTTTTGCCAATAGCAGGGATAAGCCTTACTGCAGTAGTTTTGGAGTTTACCATACCAATTGCAGCTTCATCAGCAATAATACCAGATATAACTTCAGCAGAAGTTTCGCCGGGAATAACAATCATATCAAGACCAACAGAGCAAACTGCAGTCATACATTCCAATTTAGTAATATCTAATGTGCCTCGTTTTGCAGCGGCAATCATACCTGCATCTTCAGAAACAGGAATAAATGCACCACTTAGTCCACCAACATGAGAAGATGCCATAACACCACCTTTTTTAACTGCATCGTTTAGCAGAGCGAGTGCAGCAGTTGTGCCGTGGCAACCACAACTTTCAAGTCCCATCTCCTCAAGAATATAAGCAACACTGTCGCCAACTGCAGGAGTAGGGGCAAGGGATAAGTCAACAATACCAAATGGTACACATAGTCTTTTTGATGCTTCTTGAGCAACCAGTTGTCCCATTCTTGTAATCTTAAAAGCAGTTTTCTTAATCATATCTGCAATTTCGTCCATTGATTTACCTGCTCCATCTTTTGCAAGAGCAGCTCTTACAACACCGGGGCCAGATACACCAACGTTAATTACGCAGTCAGCCTCGCCAACTCCGTGAAAAGCACCTGCCATAAATGGGTTATCTTCAGGTGCGTTACAGAACACAACTAACTTTGCAGCACCGATGCAATCTCTATCAGAAGTAAGTTCTGCTGATTTTCTGATAGTTTTACCCATCATTCTAATTGCATCCATATTTAGACCTGCTTTTGTTGAACCTATGTTTACAGATGAACAAACTCTCTCGGTAGTTGCAAGTGCTTCAGGGATGCTTTCGATTAACGCATAGTCACCTGATGAAAAGCCTTTTTGAACAAGAGCAGAGTATCCACCAATAAAGTTAACGCCCAATGTGTCCGCTGCTTTATCAAGTGC
Source organism: uncultured Ruminococcus sp. (assembly GCA_964629465.1). Lineage (GTDB taxonomy): Bacteria > Bacillota > Clostridia > Oscillospirales > Acutalibacteraceae > Ruminococcoides. Next base: position 9,958 of record CAZVRE010000017.1, read on the forward strand.
CTTAGCAAATTTAACAACATTTTTACTTTGGCAAGGTGCAGCCACCATACCAATAGGAGTTACCGAAATTCGCTTGTTAATAATAGGGATACCGTATTCTGCCTCAATATCTTCGCCCGTTTTAACAAGGTCTTGTGCATATCTGCAAACTTTGTCATAAACTTTGGTAGAAGCCTTGTCGATGTCCTCATCAAGACAATCTAGCAGAGAAATTCCCATTGTGATAGTACGAACATCAAGGTTTTCGTTATCTATCATATTTATAGTTTCAAGTATATCTTTAGTTTCTAACATATAGTTTTCCTCTCAAAGTTCTGCTTATTAAATTTTGTGCATACTATTGAAGATGTCTTCGTGCATAACGTGAATTTTTGTTTTAGTATCCATAGCAACATCCTCAAGTTTTGTCTTTAAAGTATCAAGACCTAAACTTTTGTCTAGTTCAACAAGCATAACCATTGCAAACATATCTTGCAGAACACTCTGTGTTACTTCTACAATATTTGCTTCAACTTCAGAACATGCAGTTGAAACTTTTCCCAAAATACCAACAGTGTCTTTGCCGATTACTGTAATAATAGCCCTCATATTCAAAGCCTCCAAAGTAATTATTTGCTTTCTAAGTATATAAACACAGAATAATTATATTACTTTTTATCAAATTTTTCAATAAATATGGTACAAAAAACTAACTTTTCTATGTTGCATAATTTTATATTAAATGTTATATTTTAATTGGTGATTATTATATGAAAATTCTTTGTGACTGTCATTGTCATTCCAATAATTCATTTGATGCTGAAAACACTGTGGCTGAAATGTGCCAGAGCGCAGTAGACAAGGGTATCAAGTATCTTGCTATAACTGATCATATGGAAGTCCCTGAAATTTCTCTTAAAGAAAAAAGCCAGTACGGAAATATGATGAAACAAATCAAAAAGTCCGTCAAAGAAGTAGAGAAATGTCAGCAGGAATTTGTAACGAATTTAGTCTTGCTTAAGGGTATAGAACTTGGTGAGCCTATGCATGAACCTAAACTTACCAAAAAGGCATTGTCAATTACTGATTTTGACTTTATACTTGCATCAGTTCATAATCTCAAGGGTGAAGAAGACTTTTATTTTTTAGATTATACTGAGGAAAATGTAAACACATTGCTGACTCGTTATTTTAATGAACTCTTGGATACTGCTCAAAACGCAGATTTCGATAGCCTTGCACACTTAACATATCCCTTGAGATATATTGTAGAAAGAACTAACATCAAGGTCGATTTAAGTGAATATTCAAAAGTTATTGACGAGATTTTTAAGACACTTATAGATAGAAACAAAGCCCTTGAAATCAACACATCAGGTTTATTAAAAGCCATAGGCACAACTTTGCCTGACATAAATCTTATTAAGAGATTTAAGGAACTTGGTGGTAAATACGTAACTTTGGGTAGCGATGCTCACAATATCCAAAACCTTGGTGAAGGTATTGAAAAGGGAATAGATATAGCAAAAATTTGTGGTTTCAAATACTTTACTGTGTTCGAAAAGCGCACCCCAAAACTAATAGAAATATGGTACTAAAAAAGGCATTGAGTAAAACTCAATGCCTTTATGTTTTATAAAGTTTTTGCAAGTTTTTTAATATATTCTTTAAGTTGTTCTTTTGTTTCTGGGTGGTCAAGACCAACTTGTATATTAGCCTGAAGTATGCCAAACTTGTTGCCCATATCAAAACGCTTGCCTTCCATTTCAACGGCAGTCATACCCTTTGATGTTGCAATCTCTTTCATTGCATCTGTCAGTTGTATTTCACCACCTGCACCAGGTTGTGTTTTTTCTAAAATTTCAAAGATAGATGGAGGAAGTACAACTCTATCCGTAATTGAATATAAAGAGAGTACTTCTTCTTTTGTCTGTGGCTTTTCAATCATATCAGTGCACTTAAATACATTGTCATGTAGGTTTTCAACCTTTAATGAACCGTATTTATGTATGTCTTTTTCGTCTACTTGTTTAACTCCAAGTACGCCTTCGCCGTATTCACCATAAACATCTATAAGTTGTTTTATAGCAGGTGTGCCGTTGTTATAGATAACACCGTCACCAAACAATACTGCAAAAGGCTCGTTGCCAACAAAAGATTTTGCTTTAAGTATTGCATGACCCAAACCTTTCATTTCCTTTTGACGGATAAATGTAATGTTTGCTAATTCAGCAATATTCTTTACTATCTGAAGCATATCCTCTTTGTTGCTGTTTTCCAGAGTTCCCTCGAGTTCAGGTGAATAATCGAAATGGTCCTCCATAATGTTTTTGCCACGATTAGTTATAATAAGAATATCAGTAATTCCTGCTTCTACGGCTTCTTCTACAATATACTGAATCGTTGGCTTGTCAACTATAGGAAACATTTCCTTTGGCATAGATTTTGTTGCTGGTAAAACTCTTGTTCCAAATCCTGCAGCAGGAATAACAGCTTTTTTAATTTTCATAATAAAAATCCTTTATCTTTCTTAAATATTTAAAAAAGGTATGGTGCGTAATAAACTATAATATATACAACAAACATACTGATAGCAAGAGGGGTATTTACACCGCCTTTAGTCTCAATAGTTACCTTTGTATCGGTTGTTCTTGTATTTTTAATTTTTATGATTTGTTTTTTGCAGTGTTTGTAATACCACTTGTTAGCACATAAACCTGTTACGATCTGAATAACTAATTGTGCAATAGATGATAAAGAAGCAGCAACCATCAACATCTGAATATTAGAGTCAAGACCGTAGAACCAGTCCATGGTTACTTGGGTTGTAGAAATTCCTGAATCAGCAAGTAAGTAATTGAGGTTGGTAAGTTCCTGATACAATGGGGTGTGGTATGCAAGATAATAATATGCAATATAACCAAAGAACATTAGAAATGTAAGGAACCCACCCAGTTTGTACATTTTTCTGTAAAGCAGATATCCACCACCAAACAAAAAACCCGAAAAATTGAATTTACCTTTGTTAAAAGATTTCAAATTATTGAAAACTCTTGAAAAATAAGGTGTTTTATCTTGAGTGAATTTTGTCATTTCACCCAATGTTACATTATCGCCCATATCAGTATTGGGATCAAGTCCACCCATAGGGTCAAAAGGATTAAATTGTTGACCGTATGGTGGGGTGTTAGTTTTATTTATGCCCATAGGATAGCCACATTTATTACAGTAAAACGCATCTTTTTGATTTGCTGCTTTGCATCTTGGACATTGTGCAGTGTTTTCTGTATCTTGATTTTCCTCAGATGTTTCAGTCTGTTCCACAGGTTCTTCAGAATATTCAAAGGTATCGCTATGTTGCTCTTCACACGCACATTTATTGTCTGCCTCGTAGCATTCTCTGTGGTGTGGAGCACCACATTCAGGACATACTACCACGTCGTCGCCACTTTCAAAAGTTTTTTCGCAAAGGGCGCATTTCATTCCTATATAATCCATAATTTTCTCCTTGTGGATTTATTACTATATATTATAACAAGACATAATAAAAAAAGCAATTATTTCGTAAGAAATTCTTGGTAAAATGACAGTTTACTTTATATTGTTCATATGTTAGAATATAATCTAGTATTTTAAAAATTAGTGAAAGAGGTATTCCTATGGTTCAGTTTGAGGAACTTTTGCTTAGACTTGAAAATTCCAAGTCTGATATTGACGATTTATCAGATGCTTTAGGACTTAAATCAATGCTTTCAGAAATTCAGCAGTTAGAACTTCGTGCTACAGAGCCTGGCTTTTGGGATGATGTGGAAAAATCTCAAAAAGTTTTGCAAAAAACTGGTGCGCTCAAGGGCGTAGTTGATGAGTATGAGAAATTACAAGCCCATTACGAAGATGCTCATGCACTTATTGAACTTGCCGACGAAGAGGGCGACGAAAGTTTGTACGATGAGGCTTTAAGCGAAGTTGAAGCAGTTGAAAAAGAACTTGCTCGTCAAAAATTGAAAACTTTGCTTACAGGCGAATATGATAAAAACAATGCTATTCTTACTTTCCACGCTGGCTCCGGTGGTACTGAGGCTCAGGATTGGGCAGAAATGCTCTACAGAATGTACACTCGTTGGGCAACTGACCATAATTTTAAGATTAAAGAAGTTGACTACCTTGACGGCGATGAAGCAGGCCTTAAGTCTGCAGTGTTGCTTGTAGAAGGCGAAAACGCATACGGTTATCTTAAGAGCGAAGCGGGTGTTCATAGGCTTGTTCGTGTATCTCCATTTGACTCACAAGGTAGACGTCACACAAGTTTTGCTTCCTTAGAAGTAATGCCTGAAATTGATGACAATATTCAAGTTGATATTAACCCAGAGGATATTAAGATGGATGTTTACCGTGCAAGTGGTGCAGGTGGACAGAAGGTCAACAAAACTTCATCTGCTGTTCGCTTGACTCATATTCCAACAGGTATTGTAGTTGCCAGTCAGGTTGAACGAAGCCAGTATCAAAACCGTGATGTGGCTATGAAAATGCTTATCTCAAAACTTATGGAAATTAAGGAAAGAGAACATCTCGATAAAATCGAAGATATTAAGGGCGTTCAAAAAGAAATCACTTGGGGTAGCCAGATACGTTCCTATGTATTTATGCCTTATACAATGGTAAAGGATCATCGTACATCTTTTGAAACAGGTAATATTGACAAAGTTATGGATGGCGATTTAGACGGTTTTATCAATGCTTATCTAAAGGCTTCAAGCCAAGGTGCATTAAATCAATAATTACACATTAGGGAGTGTTTTTGATGAAATATTTTGTAATGCTATGCGACGGTATGGCAGACGAGCCATTTGAGGGTTTGGGTGGTAAAACACCAATGTCACTTGCTAAAAAACCTAATATGGACTACTTAGCAAGCAAAGGCGAAGTAGGTCTCGTAAAAACTGTTCAGGAAGGTATGAAGCCAGGCTCTGACGTGGCTAATTTAGCAGTATTAGGCTATAATTCTGCCGATTGTTACACAGGTCGTTCTCCGCTTGAAGCAGCAAGTATTGGGATTGACTTAAAGGATACAGATGTTACTTTAAGATGTAACCTTGTTACTTTATCAGATGAACAAAATTACGAAGATAAAAAGATGGTTGACTATTGTGGTGGCGATATTTCTACCGAAGAAGCCAGAGTTCTTATTGAGTATATTCAGGAAAAATTAGGCAACGATATTTTCAAGTTCTATCCAGGGGTTGCATACAGACATTGTCTTGTATGGGATAACGGCAATCCACATCCTGGCGTGCTTACACCACCTCACGATATTCCTGGCAGAGTTATTGCTGATTATATACCACAAGGCGAGGAAGTTGACGGTCTTTACGATTTAATGAAAAAGAGTTATGATTTGCTCAAAGATCACCCTGTTAACAAGCAGAGAGAAGCAGAGGGAAAACGTCCTGCAAATTCCTGTTGGTTCTGGGGAGAGGGTACAAAACCTCAACTTGCTAACTTTACTAACAAAACTTCACTTAAAGGTAGTATGATTTCTGCAGTAGATTTGCTCAAAGGCATTGCGATTTGTGCCGATATGACAAGTGTGGATGTTGATGATGCAACAGGCTATATCGACACCAACTTTGAGGGCAAATGCAAGGCTTGTATTGACGAATTTAAGCGTGGTCAGGATTTAGTGTATGTCCATGTAGAAGCGCCTGACGAGTGTGGACATCGTGGTGAAGCAGATAACAAAATCAAAGCAATTGAACTAATTGATGAGAAAATTTTGGGTCCTGTTGTTGAATTCTTAAAGGGATACGATGATTTTGCAGTTCTTGTGTGCCCTGACCATCCAACACCTCTTAATATTCAAACTCACACAAGTGACCCTGTACCTTACCTAATTTATGATAGTAAAAACGAAGTTCAAAGTGGAGTTGCTTCATTTAACGAAGAAACTGCCAAAGCAACAGGTAACTACATAGAAAAAGGCTACACTATGATGGATTACTTTGTAAGTAAATAAAATAAAGGCTCGAAGTTAAAACTTCGAGCCTTTTTTAACACAATTCCAATGCTTCTTCAATGCAGATAGCAAGTTGATCCGGACAGGATGTACCTCTGCCACCACAGTCAATACCTCTTAGCCTTTCTACGGCTTCTTCTGCATCCATACCTTTAATCAAACTGCAAATACCTTTCAGGTTACCGTTGCAACCTCCTATGATTTCGCAATTTTCAATAATACCGTTTTCTATTTCTACAGTCATTTGTCTTGAACAAACCCCTTTTGGAATATATGTTAGTTTCATATTCAATGCCTCCCAAATAAATTATTTCAATTATATATCATATTATTGCAAAATACAATGTTTTTACAAAATTTAAAATTGTAAAAATTATAGTGGAAAGATAAATAGTTTTATGTTATACTATGTAGAAAGAGATTGAAAAAGGAAGTTTTTTATGTCAGTACGCATAAATTTAGGTAATTGGGGTTCAATTTTTGCAGTACCTACTGCAGTTGTTGATAAGCATCTTAAGATAGCAAGCCCAATGCAGACAAAGGTTCTATTATATTTATTGCGAAATTCTGAAAAATCATATACATATAAGGAAATTGCAGATTTCTTCGCAGTTGATGAAGAAGATATCGCCGACTGCGTTAGTTTTTGGTTAGAACGAGAAGTTTTGGTAGAATCAAATGGGGAACTTGTTCCGTCTGTGGCAGAAAACAAACTACATAATGAAACTGAACAGCCTGCAATGTCGGAGAAAAAACTCGTTCAGCCACGCTTAACAAAGCCAGATATTATCTCTGCAGCACAGCGAGTGTCTGCAGATGCAGTGCTTCAGCATTTACTTGCAGAGGTAGAGGTAGCCCTCTCAAAGCCGTTGTCAAGTGGCGATGTAGCAACAGTTGTAATGCTTTACGACACTTGTGGTCTGCCTTGTGAAGTAGTGCTTATGCTGGTGCACTACTGTGTAAGCATAGGCAAGGGCAATATGCGTACTATTGAAAAAATTGGCGTTAATTGGGCAGATATGGGTATCAATACTCTTGGAGCAGCCGATAGTAAAATCAACGAGATTAAGCAGTCTACTGCAAATTGGAATATTGTAAAAGGTGTGTTTGGACTTGCAAATGTTGGTTCACCAACCCAAAAGCAACTTGAATATGCTCAAAAGTGGATAGGCGTGTGGCATTTCTCAACAGATATGCTTCGCAAAGCCTACGAAATTTGCGTTGACACAACAGGCAAATTTACTATGAATTACATTGACAAGGTGTTACAACGCTGGTTCAATGCAGGGGTCATCAATGTTGATGATATTCAAAAGTTAGAGGCTCAAAAACCTGCAACCAAAGGTAGCAAAAAACGTTCTTTTGATATAAATGAGTTAGATAAAATCAAGTAAGAGGTTATTATGGGATATAGTAAAGAAGTAAAGGCTGCTGCAATCAAAAAGCTGGAAAACAGGCGTTTAGCAGCACAGTACGAAGCCGAAAACAGAAAAATTAAAATATTCCAAGAGTTGCCTGAAGCAGAAAAGTACGAGAGACAAATTGCCTCTTGTGGGGTAACGGCTGCAAAAGCAGTGCTAAAGGGTGGTAATGTTAAGGAAGAACTCGAAAGCTTAAAGGCAAAAAGTCTCAAACTGCAAGAAGAATATAAGGCAGTTCTTGATTCTATGGGCTACACTGTCGAAGATACTGAACCTCAATATACTTGTAAAAAATGTAATGATACAGGTTATGTAGAGGTTGAGAACCGTACAGTAATGTGCGAGTGCCTTAAAAAAGCAATGATAGAGAGTGCCTGTGCAGAACTTAATCGTTATTCTCCGTTGAGTCTTTGCACATTTGAGGATTTTAGCCTTAATTATTATAGCCACGATATTGAGTCAGGTTATCCTCGTTCATCTTATGAACAAATGAATAAAAACCTTAATGTTTGCAAAGACTATGCTCGTAATTTTACCAAGAATTCACCTTCATTATTTATGCGTGGCGAAACAGGGCTAGGCAAGACTCACTTGTCACTTGCTATAGCAAATGAAGTTATCAAAAAAGGCTATGGTGTAATCTATGTGTCTGCTCCTGCACTTGTTAGCAAACTAGAGAAAGAGCATTTTTCTTATGGCAGAGAGGAGAGCACTACCGAGAGCGCTGTGCTTGATTGCGATTTGTTGATTATTGATGATTTAGGAACTGAATTTATTACACAATTCTCATCTTCTGCAATTTATAATATATTTAATTCTCGTTTGCTTGCAGGCAAACCAATTATCATAAATACCAACCTTTCAATGTCCGAACTTGATAAACGCTACACAGACCGTTTTGTGTCAAGAATAGTAGGACAAGCAGTAAGATTGGACTTTTTTGGTAACGACGTAAGAATCTCAAAAAATTAAATTTTTATCCTAAAAAGTCTTGACAAATACAAATTTTGTAATATAATAATTATTGCTGTGACAAACACGGCATAATATTGAGGAATAGTGTAACGGTAGCACGACAGACTCTGACTCTGTTTGTTGGGGTTCGAATCCCTATTCCTCAGCCATTAGAAAAATCGCATCAGAAAGCCATTTGTAGGTATTCTGGTGCGATTCTTTTTTTGCAAAAATTCCGTTAAAAACGGTCAATTTTAGTTAGATTTTATTAAAAAGGTGGGTCAAAAGGTGGGTCAAAATTATATTGCTTCAAGATACTCATCTAACTTGCTAACACTGCTTTTCTTCCTTTCTTCAACTAAATGTGTATAAGTGTTTAAAGTGATTTCAGGGTTAGCATGACCGAGTTGTTTTTGGATATACAAAATGTCATAACCTGCTTTAAATAGATTAGTGGCGTGTGTATGGCGTAGATAATGAGCCGTAAAGCGTTCTATAACGAACGGAACGCCACCAGGTTGGAATTTACTCTTTGGCTTATTTAAATACGCTGAGAAGTCACCACAGGCTAAATTAAGGTCAAGTAAATAAGTTTTCCAAAGACTTTGCCAAGCATTACGGTTCAAAATATCACCGTTTTTGTTGACTACAACATAATCAAAAGGGGAGTGCGGTGGTTGCTTTTTTAAGAAACTAACTAATACTTGTGGAATATCAACAGTTCTAATGCCTGATTTTGTTTTTGTTCCGTTTTTAATAATTGCTTTTCCGTCAATAGATTTAACAACTTTATTAACATCTATGGTTGAATTAACTAAATCTATATCTTTCCACTGCAATGCCAGACATTCACCAAGTCGTAAACCAGATAACATCATTATCATTGCTGGTAATTGTGCACGGTGTTTAAAATTCAAAACCCATTTTTGTTCTTCTGGTGTTAATGCTCGGCGTTCTTCTTTCGGTGCTTCTTTATTTATTTGTACATATTTTGCTGGGTTATAATCAACTGCCCTGTTCATTATAGCAAACTCAAAGATCTGCTGCGCAGTCATTTTTATATCACGCAAAGTTTTTTTGCTTGTTGGTTTACCTGTGGTGGGATTTTTAATAGACAAACTATTTATAATCATTTGAAAATCAGATACCTGTAGTTTGTTCAAAGGAAGATGTTTTATATCTTCAAAATGTTTTGTTATTGTTACATAATTATTATATTGACCTTCACTTATTAACGCTTTTTTATAAACAAGCCAATAGTTTGTCCATTTTTCGAAAGAGTCTTTTTCGGTAGTAATATCAATACCTTTATTGAGTTTTATTTTAAGTTCATTTGCTTTTTGATTAGCCTCTTTTTGTGTTTTTCCAAATACAGACTTGTATTTTTTCTTACCATCAACAATACCTAAATAAACTCTAACTTGATATCTTCCATCGTTTCTTTTCTTCATATTTTTACATCCTTTCTAAAAAAGGGCGCAAAAAAGCCCTTGTTAAATTAACAAGGGTATGATATAATACAACTTGTTCGGGGCTGTATTAACAATATCCTTGTTTCATACGGTCTTTGCCTCACTCTGTTCCAGCAGGGTGGGGCTTTTTTATTTTCTATTTATCCAATGTGATTACATCTTTCCAATTTTCAGGGAATCCCATACTATTCATGATATCAGTTGCATAAGAACTACCTAACTGCTTAAATGTTGTTTCTATAATGTTTTCAAAAGTAATTGCGAATGTATTAAAATCATCATTTGAAAGCAAGTACTTAAAACATATAAAAATGTTAAATAAATCGTTTTTACTACGACTATTATAATTCTTAAGTTTATCATGTATGGGTAAGTCTGAAATTGATTTTCGAGTTTTGTAATTGTAAAGCCTTTCTCCGTGTGCACAAACATTTCTAAATTTAGAAAGAACATTAAGCATAGACTTTAGTTGATGTCCATATACACAATCAAATTCTCGAGCAACTCTGCTTTGAAGTTTTTGATAAGAAAATTCATACATTTTTGAAACATTACCAAGAGTGAGGGTGTGAATCAACACCCATAATGGAACCGTTCCATAATTTTGTATATTGTAATTTATGTAAGCATGTCTGTTAGGATGAGTTAAAATATCCTGTGCAATAGAAGTGAACTCATTAATTTTGTTTTGATATTCTGAATAGTTGTAATTAGTTACGTTCAAATAATCACTTTGCTTATCTCCATATAATTCGCAAAAAGAATATGAATATAAAGATTTAATTTTCTTTTCAATCTTAATAATTTGATGTAAAAACATATTTCGTAAAACATCATCAAAAATATATAAAGTTACAATATGTTCAAAAGTGGCATCAGATTTATAATCACCGTTTTTTTCTACTTTAAATATGTCTTTATATCCTGAGATAAGTGAGTAATAACTATATTCCTTTAATTTTTGTATAGCAAATTGTTCGTTATTTATAGTAAGTTTTTTAGATTTTAATAATTCAATCTGCTGTTGATAAGTTAAGAATTTTTTTCTTTTATTTTGTGACAAAACAAAAAGCCCCCTGTACCAATGTACAGAGAGCTTAATGGGTTGCAGACCCGCAGGTTACTGCAACGCGTTCACTGTAATAATTATACTGACAATGTTGTGTATTGTCAATATAAAAATTTGCCAGCCTTCATATTTTATGCTTTCTGCACAAATTTTATACTCATTTTATATAGATTTTTTATAATTAATTAGTAGTGAATTCAATCCAATTTGTATGGCTATCGTTCATAAGATTCTCACATCGTGTTATAAGAAGATTTATTCTTTCTTCATTATTTATATTTTTGTAATCACAAGTATGTGAGCAAAATTTTGCGTATTCCGATTTTATGCTTTCTGCAGTGGTTCTAAATTGTATCCAAGTTTCTTTATACTTATCAAGATAAATAACACTTGTGAAAATTGATACTATAGCACTTAATATTGCAACCACATATTTAACTATAATACTGTCAATAGGCGAGAGTGAAATAACAGGAATTAAAGCAGTTAAAACAATATTTGAAATTGACATTATACGATATTTATTATGACTTCTTTTACTAAGTGTCTCATAATATTTAATTTGTGGTAGTAAACGTGAATCAATGTAATTGTAACTATCCATATTATTCTCCTTGTTATAACGACTTACTTACTTCTTTTACAAGTCCTAATATTTGAATTTTCTCAAGTTCGCTGTCTTCAAATCTGCGAGGTGGGTAATAAGGGTTTGCAGAGTGAAGTTCTACCCATGTATCGCCATATATTACTTTTTTTACAACTGCTTCTTCATCATCTATTAAAACTACAGCGATACTGCCTGAATCAACAGAAGTTTGTTTTTTGATTAAAATCTTACTACCATCATCAATTAACGGAGCCATACTATCGCCCTTTACGTTAACCCATAAATATTTATCCTTTTCGGATGAGCAAGATAGGTAAGTAGGTAAATAAGATACAACGCAGTCTTGGGCAATTACACCAAACCCTGCAGCAACACTGTCATAGATAGGAATCAAATATATGTTCTCCTGTGGTAAAGAAAATAAAGTTTGTTCCTGCGTAGGTTCCATAATTTCGTTTTTGCAAATTAACCAATCAGGGTTTACTTCAAGAACTTTTGCCATAGCCTCAATAACAGGGAGTTTTATTGTTTTTATAATGCCGTTCTCATATCGCTGAATAGTAGATTTATTCATTCCTAATTTTTGTCCGAGTTGTTCTTGTGTTAAAGCTCTTTCTTCTCTAGCAAATTTTATTCGTTTACCAATATCAATAGGGTTTGTCATCCTTAATACCTCCTAAAGTGACTACATTATAACATTAAATGTTGCACAATGCAATATTATTTTTGAAAAAAATTAAAAAAAGTTGCAAAATGCTATTGACAAGTAAAATCGCTTATGATAATATTAAGATACAAAAGTTGCATTATGCAACTAATATTGAAAGGAGTGTATGTTAAATGGTTAATACCAATAAAATCAAAGGTAGAATTAAAGAGCTAGGTTTTACACAGAATGATATAGCTAAAGCGTTGAACATAGCAACTCAGACTGCGTGTCAGAAGATTAACAATGTAAGGCCGTTTAGTCTTGATGAAGCAGAAAAGTTATCTGAATTGCTTGAAATTGATTCAGGGGACTTTGGTTTATATTTTTTTGCCTCTTGAGTTGCGTAACGCAACTAAACGCTATTAAAAGAAGGTGATGAAAAGTAATGTTGCATTGGTTGATGAAACATCCTACATTAACAACGATTATAGTTTCTCTAATAACGTCGGCGATAACAAGCACGTTAATATGCTTGTGGCGAGGGCTACGAGAATTGGGACTAATATAGATTTCAGCAAAAATTCTTTAGTTTTAGTCCTTGAATACTCTTGATAGTTAAATGTTTTGTATCCTACTTGAAATACTACGCTTTGTGTCATTGAAACACTAAATGATTCAAAATAACCTAATTCATTCAAGTGTGTGCAGCAATAATATATTTCTGAAGTGGAATATGGTAGATGTTTTTGCAAATCTTCGGTACAAACTGCCATTGATTCTGAAAAATATTTAGTACAACATTTAACTATTTTCTTGCATTTTTTATCTAACAAAAAATCACAACCTTTCGAAGTGATTTTAACATTAAAGTATAAAAATCGCAACTCTCGTGGTAATAAAAAGAGGTGATAATGTGAATACGGCAATTGCAATAACAAGTATTATTTGCGCTACTTTATTGATTGCATTTATTGCGTTGATAATTTGCGTGTATAAAAGTCAAAAGAAATAATTAAAAAAAGGAGTGATATTATGGCAAAACAAAAGTTTGTGACAAGTTGGGATGACGTTCCTGTTATGTTTGATTTGGCTTATGCTTCTATTTTAACAGGTTTAACTGTTAGCTCATTACAAAAGAAAGCAAAAAATGGGGAATTGCCTGCGTTTAGAATAGGCAAAGTCTGGCGAATTGATAAAAACAAATTCATAGAATATTTGAATAACCAAAAAGGAGCCCAATATGAAACCTAAAACAAAAAAATTAAGTAACATGCAGCGGTTAGAAAAACAGGAGTTTGTAAACAGTAAGTTACTTTATTTACTTAAAGCCATTGATGAAACGGTAGTGAATGCCTATTATCAACTTCGAGCAGACTTCAACGAAGTTGTAATAGTTCAATTCAAATATAAGGATATCTTTATGGTTTATGTCAACGACTTAGATCTAAAAGAGATAGCACTTGCAGTTATCGAAAAGATGTGAGGTGAGAAAGTGAAAAAAACAGTTAAGGGTGGAGATTATCCATATTGTAATAACATAGCAGGGCGAAGTTGTTTTGCCAACGAAAATGGTAAGTGCAACTGTTTGGTGGATACAAGGTTTAAAAAGAATAAGTGTCCGTTTTACAAGTACAAATCAACGTTTTTTAAAGGAGAATAAAAATGAAAAAATCAAAAATTATTAAAATCAAAATGTACTATGACAGAAAAGATGGTCGTTGGTACACAAAGAACATCAGAAATGATTTATCGTTAGACACTATCAAAGATGCGATGGATAGTTATTACAAGACAGATGGTTCTATAAATCAGCGTAAGATTGTACATACTCGCAGATACATATTCAAGAATAAGGTAAAATCCTTCATAGAAAGAACTGCTTATGTATTCAAGGCCATCAGAACAGCCTGTAGCAATGATTTTAACAGACATCAGTATGTTGAGGTGGCGGAATGAAAAAGTTCTATAAAAAAGAAAAAAGCCCATCAGAGCCGGCACGCTCCAACAGGCAAAAGAATAATATCTTTATTTAATTCTACTATCAAAAGTGTAGTTTGTCAAGGAAGGGAAACAAGCGTATATGACTTCAAAAGAACTACTGCATTGTTTTTTTAATCGTTTATCGGTGACTTTAGAAATGCCAAATAAACAGCCTACAGAATATTCATACATATCTGAAATCGTTTACAAAAGAGTTCAGAGCAGTGGCAATGTGATTGTGTCCTGTGGAATAGTAGATTTAAATAATACAAGCAGTATGGTTTACGCAAGACTACGTTATTTGCAACCTGTTTACAATTCTACAGAACCAATAGTTACTGATTTTGAAGTAGATGCTGAAATTAAACAGCCCTTTTTGGATAAAGTGCCAGTAGTTGTAAATGAACCAGGTTCAGAAGAAATTGAATATTCTCAAATTGATGAAATCGTAATAAGGCTGAATGACGACAATGAAGCAGATTTATATTGCAAATTCTATAGCAGAATGAAACAACCTGAAGTACTTGCAGTATATGTAAGACGAAAGGCAATATAAACAATTCAAACAATAAAAAACATTTAAGGAGAATTTAAAATGAAAAACATTAAGTTAGCGGAGATACCTGTATCAAAAACATTTAAGATTGACAAATACGAATTTGTTGTGCTTGAGCAGAAAGACGGAAAAACAATATCAATACTAAAAGATTTGTTAAGCGAAAGGCAAAAATTTGGAAAAAGTAATAACTACCAAAACTCTTATGTGGATGGTATTTGTAATGATTTTGGTAATATAATTGGAAATCTTATAGGACACGATAATTTAATTGAACATACAGTTGATTTAACCTCTAATGATGGCTTGAAAGATTATGGTGTAATTCAACGCAAAATGTCATTACTTACTGCTGACCTTTATCGAAAACATGTTGAGATTTTGGATAAACACAAAATCAATAAATGGTGGTGGCTTGCAACAGCAGATAGCACACCTACACACGAAGATAGTTTATGGGTAACTTGTGTTTCCCCTCGTGGCATCATCTACTACTACGGTCACTACTACGACGATATCGGTGTTCGTCCGTTTTGTATCTTTAATTCTAATATCTTTGTATCTGAATAAGGAGTAATAATATGAACAATTTAACAGTTAATTTAGAAAATCTTACAGAAAAAGAAAGAGAACAGTTATTGAAGTTAGTTTCAAAATCGAATAAGGGAACAAAGTTAAGTGACATTGAAAACGGAAAAACTTTTAAGATAGGAGATATTGAGTTTATCAAATTTAAAGATATTAATGGCGCTACTGTTGCGGTAGCAAAAGATATTGTATTCAAATCAAAGTTTGGTGATAACAATAATTTACATAATAGCGCAGTTCATAAGAAGTTAGTAAATGAGTTCTTGTCACGAATTGCAGATGAAATCGGTATGGATAATATTTTAGAGTTTGAAACTGATTTAACCACACTTGATGGATTAAAACCTTATAAACCATTAAGAAGCAGAATCAGTCTACCGACGTTAGATTTTTATAGAGAAAACGTTGATATATTTGACGAGTATAAGATAGATGATTGGTGGTGGCTTGCAACGGCTGAAAGTACAGAACCTCACGAAGAGCCTAAATGGCTTACTTGTGTTTCCCCTCGTGGCGGCATCTACTACTGCAATCACTGCGGCAGCAATATCGGTGTTCGTCCGCTTTTGCACTTTGTATCTTCAATCTTTGTATCTTGTGATGAATAATGGCTGATAATGATTTAAAAGTAATTATTAAATCAAAAGAATTAGCAGTACATTCTTTTAGATTAACATCCAACTGTAATAGGTACCCCAAGAAATATAGACATTCCCTTGTGGATAAAATTCAAATCAAAAGTCTTGAAATATACGAAACATTACTTGAAGCAAACAGAATAAACAACGTTACTAATAAAGCGTTAAGGTGCGAAAAAATAACAAAAGCAATTACATATTGTGATGAATTGTTATTTTATATTGAGTTATCTATGGAATTAAATTTATTAAATGATAATTCGGCTGCTTATTGGTCTAAAATGGCTTCTGATGTTAAGTATATGTCTATTGCTTGGAGAACAAAAGAACGTAAAAAATAAATTCATAGGTTGCGCGTTGTATTTTACTTGTGTTTCCCCTCGTGGCAACATCAACTACAACAATCACTACAACAACAATAACGGTGTTCGTCCGTATTGGTGGAACGTTAGACAGAGTAGGCATAAGCCAAAATCAATACACCACTTCATCAAAAGAACGCACAACCTTTCCGCAAAGGATAAACAAAGAGGACTATGTTGTATGACCGATTTTGAAAAAGTAATTGATTTTAATAATATGTATAAAGCCTATCGCAAGTCTAAATGTGGTAAAGGCTATAAAAAGAGTTCAGCCAAATTTAGCGTGATGGCTTTGGATGGTATTAACGTATTGATAGATGAATTGAAAAATAAGACTTATAAAATATCAGACTACCAAGAATTTAAAGTTTATGAACCAAAAGAACGTATTATAAAAACTACTTCTTTTAAAGATAAGGTCATACAACATAGTCTATGTGATAATGTGATTTTACCCAAACTGCAAGAGATGTTTATATATGATAACTGCGCAGGTCAAAAAGGTAAAGGTACATTGTTTGGCCTGGATCGATTAAGTCTACATATGAAAACTTTTTATAAAAGATATGGGTTTGCTGGATATATTCTCAAATGCGATATATCAAAATTCTTTTATAGCATACCGCATCCTCAGTTAAAGGACATTGTTGAATACTATTTTTCTTATGATAGTGATATTTGTTGGCTTTGTAATTTGTTCATTGATAGCACAGAGGGCAAAGGTATTCCTTTGGGAAATCAGATAAATCAAGGTTTTGCTTTGTTATATCTTGATGGTATGGATAAGTTGATAAAAAATGAATTGGGTATTGAGTATTACGGTAGATATATGGACGACTTCTACTTAATTCATCCTAATAAAGAATATTTGAAATATTGTCTTGAGGTTATAACTGAATACTTAAAAACACTTGATTTAACTTTAAATGGCAAAACACAAATATTTCCGTTTAAAAATGGTGTTAGTTATTTGGGTTTTCATACATATATAACAAATAACGGAAAAGTGATACGCAAGTTAAAAAATCAAAACAAGCGTAACGCTCAAAGAAAATATATCAGAATGGCTAAACTTGTAGCATCAGGTAAGTTATCAAAGGATAAATTCAACGCTTCATATCAAGCCTGGAAAAATCATATATCACATGGTAATTGCTATAAATTAGGCAAAACAATGGATATGAAAATTCAAAAAATAATAGGTTTATAAATGCTGATATTATATGCACTATGTATGATATCTCTGATAAAAAAGCAGATAAAACGATTTTTAGAGAATTTAATAATATGCCAGTGTGTTGCAATCAAATGAAAATTGAATATCGAGCAAGCCAGCCATTGCTCATCAAACAAGCACCTGCTGTTCTGCAGGTGCTATAATTAAAGGTTTAATTATAGCCTTTTAAAACTTGTAATGTAAATATTAAAGTTATAAACATTTTTCAAAGATAAGGAATAATAAAATGCGTTGCAGATATAAAGAACACGCTTACTATTGCAGTGAGTGTTATATAGATGTTGATGTTTACCCTGCTTATAGAAGTGATGTAAGCAGATGTAAAGGCAGACGAAGAAAATATAAACCAACATCAGAAGTTCAAAATAAATTAAATGAGCGCAATAAAGCATCAAAACTCATAAGACTTGTAAACACAAACTTTACAAGTAATGATATTCGTCTTGACTTAACATATCATCCATCTAATCATCCTGAGTCAGCAGACCAGGCAAAGAGAGATTTTCGCAATTTCATTTTGCGAGTAAAAAGATTCCGCAAAAGAAAAGGTTTGCCTGATGTCAAATACATAGCGGTTATAGAATGTGGAAAAAGCGGCAACAAATTCCACCATCATATGATTATCAGCGGTGATATGACGATAAATGAATATACCAAATTGTGGAATAGAGGATATACCGGAGCAAAAGCACTTGTATTCAATGAACGTGGAGTTGAGGATCTGGTTAATTACTTGCTTAAGAACCCTGTAGTAGGTTCAAAGAACGGAGCATCTTATTCTGCAAGTAGAAACTTGAAAAAGCCTATAGAAAAAAGGCATACAGGAAGATTATCTCGAAGGGCCATAGAATTCATGGCAGGTTATATAGATACTTCTCCTTTGGAAAAGTTGTATCAAGGCTATGAGTTAGTAGATATGACACCATATTACAATGACGTTAACGGTGGCTATTACTTCCACTGCAAGTTTTACAAACCACCGAAAAACCATAGAAAACAAAATAGCACCCAAGCAGGCTGACATTGTCGGCTTATTAAGGTTGCCAAAAAGGAGTGATAATGTGCAATGTCCGTATGTTGAAAATTTAAAACAACAAGCAGCGGTTTATACTGACTGCAAAAATTGTCCTATTTCTGAATGCAAATGCCCAGAAATAAAAGAGAAGTTGGAAAAGGATGTGTCAGAGTGATGGAAACTTATCAATACTATCGTGATTGTTGTGCAATTTGTGGTAAAGAATTGCCTAAACGCTCAATGAACAAGATTTTTATTGGGTTTAGTCATATCAGATATGCAACAACACCTAAAACAATTGCTTTTATCTGTGATGATTGTTTACCAGAACTATATGATACTTTAGGCGTAATTGAGCCTGAGCGAGAATCTAAGAGAGCAGATAAAGGAAAACCGAGAGATTATTGTAAAAAATTAAAAACCGCACTTACCGAAGTTGGTAAATCAGCAGTTCTGTTAGCAAATAAATTCAAACAACTGATAACTTGTTGCGAGGTGCAGAATAATGACCTTTGAAAAAGCAGTCAAAATTTTAAAAGCAAACGAAGAAAGACGGTTAGCATCAGAATACGTCCGTATAAAAAATCTTGCTATTAAGACTTTCAAAAAACAGATACCAAAGAAG
The DNA here is from genome assembly GCA_964629465.1 of uncultured Ruminococcus sp. GTDB lineage: Bacteria > Bacillota > Clostridia > Oscillospirales > Acutalibacteraceae > Ruminococcoides. Next base: position 29,123 of record CAZVRE010000017.1, read on the forward strand.
GTTGTTGCCTTTAAAACGAATAGACCTATTAGACTAGGTAATGGAACTTTCGGAAAAGGTACAACTGTATACAAATGTCCTTGTTGTATGCAATTTGTAAGCAGAATAAATAAGTATTGTGGTGAGTGTGGACAGGCTTTAGATTGGAGTGATAACAATGCAGAATGAGTTAAAACCTTGTCCATTTTGTGGGGGTGAAGTGCGATTGGTACACACAAATCATAAAACTTTATACTATAGAGTTTTTCAATTTTCTTGTAACCAATGTGGAACAACTTTTTTTATTCCTCAAAAATCAAATTATAAATCTAAAGAAGACACAGAAATAAAAGCAATCGAAGCGTGGAACAGGAGGGTTGAAGATGTCTAATAATGATACGTGTTCAATACCAACACCAGATTATAAGTCTGAATATTACAGACAAGAAGAACTAATTAGAAATCTTATGGATGAAAACAGGGAACTTAAAGATACAATTATTGGTATATGTAAATTATTGTTTTGTAAAGGAGAGTGATTAAATGGATATGGAAAGAGATAGGCTGATAGAGTTGATTACGAAATCTCAACTGTCCGTGAATTCTCGTAAACTTGCCGACTACCTTTTAGCAAATGGTGTTATAGTACCGCTTTGTAATGTTGGTGATACGGTGTATAGAGTAGATACTGAGGAACAAAACATTTGGATTTTTATAGAGTATTCCTCACCGAAGAAGAAGCGGAACAGTTTTTATCAGAACTCGTTAATAAAAAACATGGTAAAATTACAGGATTAAACGTTGAAATACAAGTCCATAAAAGGAAAGAACAATGATAAATTATAGAGAATGGGCAGAAGAATACAAAGCATCGGCAAAACAAATAAATAAGACTATGCAAAAGTACAAACGTCTGATAGATACCAATAATCAGATTAACCGAGAAAAGTATAATTCTATCGTGAGCAATTATCGGAGCATATATAATAACCTGTTACATACAGCAGCGGTATTAGAAAACAAAGCACAAACGATAGAAATAAGAGAAGAGTTACATCAGCAAATGGTAAACGAGGTGAAATTATGTGCAAAAAGATTACAATCGAAGACTTGAAACAATATAGATACCTCATAGATGAAATCAAGGATATTAAAGCAGAAATCAGTGTGTTATCGAATAATCAGTCTGTAGATGTAGTTAAAGCATCATATGACGAGTTTCCCTACACTGAGCATTCCGTTACAGTCAAAGGCTTGAACAAGGCAACTGCAAATAAAAAGCAAAAACTAATTAACAAAAAGCAGCGGAAATTGCAGGAGTTGGAAGAACTTAAGAATAGAATCAACGAGTTTATTGACAATATTCCTGATAGGCGTGTGAGAAACATTATTATTCTCAAATACATAAAAGGCTACTCTTGGCAAAGAACTGCTTCTCTTATTGGTGGGAATAACACTGCTGATAGTTGTAGAAAAGCCTTATCACGCTATATGAAGAGAATTATTTATTAAAAATTTTACAAAAAATTATAAGTTGTCCGTTTTGTCCGTTTTTCCTGTGTTATAATTTATAATAGGAATTGATATATGGATGCATAAGGCGCATTTATCCCTCCGAAAAATGTTAATAATTATTACAGCAGAGCCGTCCTAACAAGGACGGTTTTGTTGTTAAGTTAGAAAGGTAAGTCAGTGGCTACACATTTCAATAAATTTGAGAACAGAAAAAATTTTAAATATCATTTAATAAATGCAGCGGAGTTAGTAGGTAACTATGGACTACCTATTCTAAATAAATCAAATTGTGAACCACGTAACTTGACTCCTTTTAACAAAGCAAAAACAGAGAAAGAGCCTGAAAATAAATGGGTGCATTTTTTTATTGATGATTACCAATTTGAGAGGTTATGGAATTATCCGCAGAGGTATTTACCAATATTGCAACGTTTTGAAGGGGTGATTGCACCTGATTACAGTATGTATTTAGATATGCCAAAGGCTCAACAAATATGGAATTGTTATCGAAGTAGAGCAATTGCTTATTGGCTGCAAACAAATGGAATTTCCATCGTGCCTGTGGTGGAATGGGCTGAGTGTAGTGACCTTGAATGGTGCTTAGATGGGTTGCCTTTACATAGTACGTTGGCAATAGGAACATACGGTAGTCAAAAGGGTAGTATGAATAAATACGGACTGATTAAAGGGGTTGAAAAAATTTGTCGCACATTATATCCCAAAAGGCTTGTGATTTACGGTTCAGAAATAAGTAGCGTAAACTCGTTGTGTGAAAATGTGATTTGGGCAGAAAACTATTGCGCAAATATGAAAAAGAGGTTATAATATGGGCGGTAGCAAGCAATATAATCCTGATGGTGGGTTTAGTCAACAAAATTATGTGCAGATAGGCACAACTGCTAATGGTATAAAAGTTGTTGTTTTGAAAGACAAAAATAAAAACGCTAACACTCCGTTGTATTCAAATACTCCAAGTACTGCGTATGCAAAAATTGATGTAAAATCAGGAATGGTAGAACAAATTTCTGTATATGGTAACGGTGTTGACAAAAGAAGCAAACTAAAAGATATAGACATAAATCATAAGCATATTAATCCTGACAAAAAACTGCATTTTGGAGTAAATGATATACATGTTCATATCTATAATGATAAAGGAGTACGTTCAAAATTTGCGCGAAAACCGTCAAAAAAAGAAAGGCGCTTACTAATGATAGCAAGATACGGAAAGAGGAAAAAATAATGAAGTATTTTGGAGAAGAAACAAAACAAGATTTTATAGATCTGATTTACGAAGGTGAGTTGTCTGTTTATTATAAAGATGCTTCTTACCTTTTTTGGCTTGACGGTAATGGCTATTGTCTTGGAATGACTTCATTCAAAGGCAATCAAATAACAGAAGAAGAACACGAAAAAAGTATAGATTTTGCTGATACTGTTGAGGAACTTATTGACAAGTATGTGATGTATGATGGAGCGAAATTGTCTGACGTGTTAGAAATGGATACGAAAGAGTATTAAATAATTATTTCAGCTGTTCAGGTTTGACCTGGACAGCATTTTTGTGCCCTAAAATAAGAGAGGTGAGCCTGATGGCAACTAAAAATGCGGTCGGAAGGCCGCCAAAATATAAAAATAAAGAAGAAATCCAACAAAAAATAGATGATTACTTCAAAAAATGTGAAGGAGAAATTCTAAAGGACAATGAAAACAACATAGTATTTGATAAATTTGGACAACCAATAGTAGTAGGAGCCAAGCCAGTAACAGTTACCGGTTTGGCTCTTGCTTTGGGTTTTACGAGCAGACAAGCATTATTAAATTACCAAGGAAAAAAAGAATTTGTTGACACGATAACGCGCGCAAAGTCAAGAATAGAGCAATATGCCGAGGAAAGATTATTTGACCGAGATGGAGCAAATGGTGCAAAATTCAGCCTTGCTAATAATTTCAAAGGTTGGAACGAGAAGCAGAGAGATGAATCAGAAGAGAACACGCTCAATAAGCTTGATAGCATTCTCACAGAAATCAAAAATGATGCTAAAAGGAGTAGT
>CAZVRE010000018.1:0-31694 GCA_964629465.1 uncultured Ruminococcus sp.
GGCCGATGCCGACGTTGACGGTCAGCATATTCGTACTTTGCTTTTAACATTTTTCTTCCGTTTTATGCGACCTTTGATTGAGGAAGGTCACGTGTATATTGCACAGCCTCCTCTTTATAGAATTACAAAGGGCAAAAATGAACACCACTACGCTTATTCTGACATTGAACGTGACAGAATATTGCAGTCACTTGAGGGCCACAAACCAGACATTCAGCGTTACAAAGGTCTTGGTGAAATGGACTCCGACCAACTTTGGGAGACTACTATGAATCCGGAAACTCGCTTAATGCTACGAGTTGATCTTAAGGACGCAGAGGCTGCTGATGAAACTTTTACAATTCTTATGGGTGACAAGGTTGAGCCTCGTAGAGAATTTATAGAAACTAACGCAAGATTTGTTAAAAATCTTGATATATAAAGGAATGATATTATGCATAGTAAAACATATGTTGATGTAAGATATGCCGAAACAGATAAAATGGGTGTTGTGTATCACGCAAATTATCCTGTTTGGTTTGAAATGGGCAGATCAGATTTAATTGAAAGTTTTGGTTACAAGTATAGCGATATGGAAGAAATGGGAATTATGACTCCTGTTCGCAACTTGAATTTAACATATCTAAGACCTGCTACATATCCTGACAAATTGCTTATTCGCACATGGGCTATTCATTTGACTGCCTCTCGTATTGAGTTCAGGTATACTGTGAGCAAAATCAACGATGATAATACCCAAACCGAACTTTGTTACGGTACAACAGAGCATGCGTTTGTTGACACAAAAACATTCCGTCCCGTAAGTTTAAAGAAGAGACTTCCTGAACTATATGAAAAAATAAAAGCAACATTTTAGTTGAGAGATGTAAAGAAAAAGATTGAGGAGAAAAGAATGGATAACGAAAAAGAAATTATAGAAACAGGCGGTAGAATAGTAGACGTTGACATTGAAAAAGAGATGAAACAGTCATTCCTTGATTACTCAATGTCAGTTATTGTAAGCCGTGCGTTACCTGACGTACGAGACGGCTTGAAGCCTGTACATAGAAGAATTCTATACACAATGCACGAGAAAGGCTTGGAGCCTAACAAGGCTTACCACAAATGCGCAGATACTGTTGGTGCAGTGCTGGGTGCATACCATCCTCACGGTGACGCATCTGTTTATGACGCATTGGTTCGTCTTGCACAGGATTTCTCTATGAGATATATGCTTGTAGACGGTCACGGTAACTTTGGTTCTGTTGACGGCGACCCTCCTGCTGCGTACAGATACACAGAAGCAAGAATGAGCAAAATCTCCACAGAAATGCTCACAGATATTGACAAAAAGACTGTTGACTTTGTACCTAACTTTGATGACAGACTGGAAGAGCCTACAGTTTTGCCAAGCCGTTTTCCTAATTTACTTGTAAACGGTAGTAGTGGTATTGCCGTAGGTATGGCTACAAATATTCCTCCTCACAACTTAGGTGAGGTTATTGATGCAGTTGCTTTGCTTATTGACAACCCTGATGCAGAAATTGCAGAACTTATGGAGTGCGTTCCCGGTCCGGACTTCCCAACAGGTGGCATCATTATGGGCAGAAGTGGTATTCGTGCTGCTTACTCCACAGGTAGAGGCAAGATTGTTGTTCGTGCTAAGACTGAAATTGTTGAGGGCAAAAACGGTAGATTTAAGATCATCGTTACAGAACTGCCTTATGTTGTAAACAAAGCAAGACTTATTGAGCATATTGCTGACCTTGTAAAAGACAAGAAGATTGAGGGTATCACTAACATTGAGGACCACTCTGACCGTAACGGTATGCACATCGAAATTGATATTCGCCGTGACGCATCTCCGCAGATTGTTCTCAACCAGTTGTTCTCCTATACCCAGTTGCAGACTACTTTTGGTGCAATTATGCTTGCTATTGTTAACGGCGAGCCTAAGGTTCTTACTCTAAAAGAAATGCTACAGCATTACATTGATTTCCAAGTTGAAATTATTGTTCGCCGTACACAGTTTGACCTAAATAAAGCACAGGAAAGATGCCATATTTTAGAGGGCTTAAAAATTGCCAACGATAATATTGATGAAGTTATCAACATTATCCGTAACAGTAAGGACCAGGCATCTGCCAAAATTAACTTAATGGAACGCTTTGGTCTTGATGATGCACAGGCTCAGGCTATTGTGCAAATGCGCTTAGGTCAACTTACAAATATGGAGCGCACAAAAATCGAAGACGAAATTGCTGCACTTCAGGCAAAAATCAAAGAATATAACGAACTTCTTGCAAGCAGAGAACTTCAACTTGCTACTGTTAAGGAAGAGGCAATGGCACTGCGTAATAAGTACGCTGACCCTCGTCGTACAGAAATTTGCCAGATTAGTGGCGAAGTTGATATAGAGGATCTTATTCCACAGGAAAATTGCGTTGTTACTCTTACTCGTTTTGGTTACATCAAACGTATTGAGCAGAGTGAGTATTCAATTCAGCACCGTGGAGGCAGAGGCGTTAAGGGTATGTCTACTCGTGACGAAGACGTTGCCAAGGAAATGTTCATCTGTAACTCACACGATTATGTTATGTTCTTTACTGACAAGGGCAGAGTATATCGACTCAAGTGCTATATGATACCTGAGGGTAGCCGTAACAGTAAAGGTCTTAATATTGCCAATGTTTTGCCAATTGCTCAGGACGAAACTGTTACTGCTATGATTCCTGTTAAGGAATTTGAGGAAGACAAGTACCTGATTATGGTAACTCGCAAGGGTATTATCAAGCGTATTGATTTACAGGCTTACAATACTTCTCGTAAGGGTGGTTTGATTGCTCTTGAACTCAACGAGGGTGACGAACTTGCCTGGGTTAAGATGACTGACGGTAGCAACGAGGTTATTATTGCTACTCACAAGGGTATGGCAATTCGATTTAAGGAAACTGACGTTCGTCCTATGGGCCGTATGGCACGAGGCGTTAAGGCTATCAATCTCAAAGATGGAGATAGCGTAGTTGGTATGAGTATTATTAACGAAGATTCACTAATCTTGACTGTATCTGAAACCGGTTACGGTAGATTAAGTTTGCCTGACAACTATCGTTTGCAGAGTCGTGGTGGTAAGGGTCTTACAAACTACCATGTTGCAAAATACGGTGAGGTTGCAGGTATTAGCGTTGTATCTAAGGACGATGATATTATCCTAATTAGTGCAGAGGGCGTTGTTATTCGTATTAGTGCTGAGGATATTAGAGTTTGTGCAAGACCATCTAAGGGTGTAACTCTTATGAAGATTAAAGAAGGCAACAAACTTGTGTCTTTTGCACAAGTTCCTCACGAAGACGGCGAAACAGATACTCTTGAGGTAACTGATGAAAACTCTGATGAGGGTGCTGAGGATACATCTAACGATGAATAATGTAATTCTTGCATCTGCATCTCCTCGCAGACAACAACTGCTCAAGGAGATTTTTGAGGAATTTATTGTGATGCCCTCAAATGTAGATGAAAGTATAGACCAAAATACAAAAGTGAACCTTGTTCCTCAAAAAATTGCAGAGAAAAAAGCACAGTTTATTGCAAAAGATTACCCGGACTCTCTTGTTATAGGCTGTGATACTGCAGTTATTGTAGATAACATTATGCTGGGTAAACCTCGTGACAAAGAAGATGCCTTTGATATGATAAAAATGCTACAAGGCAGAGAGCACAAGGTTATTACAGGGTGTGCATTGTTTTACAAAGGAGAAGTCAGGACTTTTTCTTGCACGACTTTGGTGATTTTTAACCCTCTTACAGATGAAGATATTGAAAATTACCTGAAAATTACCGAAACCTTGCCTGACGGTACAACCCAATATCAGTGGGCTGACAAAGCAGGTGCTTATGGTATCCAAAATTGTGGTGATATTTTGGTGCAGGAGATTTGTGGTGATTTTAACAACGTGGTGGGTTTGCCTTGCCATATGTTAAAAGAAGAAATAAATTTGTTTTTACAAGGATAAAATCTATGAAATACGGTGTTCTCTTTAATAAAAATAATATGAATATCGGCGATGACATACAAGCCTATGCTACTTCTCGTTTTTTGCCAAGTATTGATTATTTTATTGACAGAGAACACATTGACGAGTTTAAAACTGATGACGAAAAAGCGGTAGCAGTTATTATGAACGCCTGGTATATGTGGGCAAAATGGAACTGGCCACCGTCAAAATATATTTATCCTCATTTTGTGGGGTTTCACTATGCTGACCATCAACTTGCACATCAAATAGGAACACCTGTTAAGTTTGAGTTTCTTGATGGTTTGGGCAAAGATTATATGAACGCCTACGGTCCTATAGGTTGCCGTGATAAATTCACTTTAAATAAATTACAGGAGATGGGAATTGACTCCTATTTTATAGGCTGTATTACTCTTACTTTGCCTAAAATGCCAGAAACAAAAGACAAAGGAACTTATATTTGTATTGTTGATGTTGACAAAGTTGCCAGAGATAAACTTGTAAAAATGCTTGGGGATAAAATTGAAATCCGAGAATTTTCTCACGATCGCCCTCGTCAGCCTGATATGTCTTGGGATGACAGAGTAAAAATGATAGAGGAAAGGCTTACTATTTATCAAAACGCAAGATGTGTTATTTCAAAAAGACTTCATTGTGTGTTGCCTTGCCTTGCTATGGATGTTCCGGTTTTTCTTTTAAAATATTTAAAAGACGATATCCGTTTTGACCCTTACTACGATTTGCTTCACAAAGCATCTACTGCTGAATTTATGGCAGATGATTATAATTATGACTTTTTAAACCCACCGGAAAACAAAAAAGCTTTTATCGAAATTAGAGATAATATTGAAAAATCGTGCCGTGAGTTTATTGAGTACACTAAAGGGTTAAGTGACGACCCTAATGTTCTGTGCAAAACAACCTACACAGAAAATGAACTTGAAAAATGGCGTCACGATACTATGAAAAAAGTGCTTGATATCTGGCTTTACGACAGACGAACTCTTATGGAAGAAAGCCGAGCAAGAAAAGCACAAATAAATGTTCTTAACAAACAACAAAAAGAACTTAATAAAACTGTTAAAGAACTTAAAGAAAACAAGAAAACTTTAAAAGAAAAGAACTTACAATTGAAAGATAAGAAAAGTCGGTTGAAAGATAAAGTTCAAAATTTAGAAAATGAACTGAAACAAACCAAAAAGGAATTGGAAATTGAAAAAAATCGCAGTTTAAAGAGCATTATAAAAAGCAAGGTAAAGAAAAAACTAAAGAAATAAACTACCTAAGGGGAATTTATATGAACAGACATACAGTTTTTGTTGCAGGCAAAAGATTTGTCTTGTTAAGTGACGAAAAAAGCGAATATGTGCAAAAACTTGCACAAGAAGTAAATGACTCTATATCTAAGATTGCAGAGGAAAATCCTTCTCTTGAGAGCAGAGCTTGTGCGTTGCTTTGTGCACTTGATTATGCAGATGATATGTATCAGGAGCAGAAGAAAAACTCTCGATTTGTAGAGGAAGCCAAGGTGGTTATGACTCAGTCTGATGCTCATGCCAAAAAAATTGTAGACCTTAAGTCACAATTGGAGGCAAAAGATAAAGAAATTGCAAATTTAAAGGCAAAAATCAGTGAATTGCAATCAAAACAACACAAAAATGCTTCAAAACCTGCGTCACAAAATCAGCCTAAATATACAGCCCCTGTAAATACTGTGGCAAAAAAGGAAACTCCAAAACCTGCTCCAAACCCAATGGATAACTTGCCAAAGCCAGAGGACATCATCAACAAGGGGTACACTCCAATAAGACAGATTTCACTATTTGATGATGAAAAGTATTGAGATATTAGCCCCTTGTGGTAGTATAGAGAGCGTCTACTCTGCTGTTCGCAGTGGTGCAGACGCAGTGTACCTTGGGGTAAAAGATTTTTCTGCTCGTGCATCTGCAGATAATTTTGACTATCAGCAGTTACAAGAAGCCGTTGATTACTGCCATATAGCAGGAGTAAAAGTTTATCTTACAATAAACACTATTGTTTTTGATAGTGAACTTGAGAAGTTAAAAAAAGTTATAGTAAACTCTGCAAAATGCTCAATTGATGCAGTAATTGTGCAGAGTATGGGCGTGGCAACATTGGTAAAAAACCTTGTTCCAACTATGCCTTTGCACGCTTCTACCCAAATGAGTGTCCATTCCTTAAGTGGTGCTAAACTCCTTGAAGAAATGGGATTTAAGAGGGTAGTGCTTTCTCGTGAAATGTCAAAAAGCGAGATTAAAAAAATAGCAGACAACTGCAACATTGAACTTGAAGTGTTTGTGCACGGCGCATTGTGTATGTGCGTATCTGGTCAATGTTACTTTAGTGCAATGCTTGGGGGAAGAAGTGGCAACCGTGGCCGTTGTGCCCAGCCCTGTCGTTTGCCTTTTGCAGTTGACAACAAAGAGGGTTATGCCCTGAGTTTAAAAGACAACAGTTTAGTTGAATATATAAGAGATCTGCAGGATATAGGGGTTACATCTGCCAAGATAGAGGGCAGAATGAAGCGCCCGGAATATGTGGCATCTGCCGTAAATGCCTGTGTAGAAGCAAGGGACTGTGGTGCGATAAGTGAGAAGAATAGCACAAACCTTGCCAACGTGTTTGCTCGTACAGGCTTTACTGACGGATATTATACTGCCAAGCGTGGGTATAATATGTTTGGTTATCGTCAAAAAGATGATGTAATTTCTGCCACAAGCAAGTTGCTTTCAGATATTCGTCAGGGTTACAAAGACGAGTGTCAAAGGGTAAACATAGATTTATGTTTTGAGGCAAGTATAGGCTCACACCCTCAACTGACGGTTGTTTGTGGTGAGGACAGGGTTGTGCAAATAGGTGAGGTTATGTGCGAAAAAGCGCAAAACAGACCTCTTGATTTGAATAGATGTAAGGCTCAACTTGCCAAGACAGGTGGCACACCTTACAGGGCAAACAACATACAAGTTTACCTTGAAAATGGCGTCACTATGCCAATTTCTGCACTTAACGAAATGCGTCGCAAGGCTATAGAAAAGTTAAGCAACTTGCGTAAAAGTGCAGTAAAGCATACTATTACTGACTACCAAATTCCAACCTTTACTCCTCATATTTCCCAGGGTAAGAAGTTATATACTCGCACTGCTACGGCAGAATTAGGCGAGGGATTTAAGCAGGCAGACATTTGCTTTGTGCCTGTTTTAAGTAATGTAAATCAAGTGAAAAATCTCCTCAAAAATGGCTACAAAGTAGGGGTTGAGATACCTCGCACAATGTTTAGTCGAGAGGAAAAAGTCATACAAAATCTGCAAAAACTCAAAGAAATTGGCATACAAAAGGTGCTGTGCAATAACCTTGCAGGAGTGTATATTGCCAAAAATTTGGGACTTGAGATTTACGGTGGATTTGGGCTGAATTTTGCCAACACTCTGGACCTTTTGTGGGCAGAGCAGATGGGGTTTGTTTCTACTGAGGTGAGTTTTGAACTTACAATTCATCAAATAGAAAACCTTGGTGGAACAATTGACAGAGGCATTATAAGTTACGGTTATCTACCGCTTATGGTGGTGCGTAATTGCCCTAACAAGAGCAAGAATGTAAGTTGCAAAACTTGTGGTGGTCAAGGAAAAATGCAAGATAGACTCAACAAAACTTTCATTTTTTACTGTGACGGCGAGTGTGCCGAGGTTTTGAACTGCGCTGCACTTGATGTTTTGGACTATACCCAAAAATCGCAAAAAATTGATTTTGAAGTTTTCCGCTTTTCTGTGGAAAACTCTGTGGAAAAAGTGGATAACATACCTGATTTTATTAGTAAAACACTAAAAAATTGTCAAAAAACACACGGCTTGTATAATAGGGGTGTAATTTGACAATATTTTTCCTCAAAGAAAATATAAATTTTCTGTGGCAGAATTATTATAATTTCTTTATGGAAATATCAAATTATTGTTATTTTTTTGTCAATTTTTGCGATGTTATTAAATGAATAACGTTTGCATAAAACTTGCAAAAACATATTAAATTTGCAAGGGAGATATTTATGGAAGTCAAAATCAAAAAATTAAGAGAAAATGCAAAATTACCCTCAAGGGGTACTCCTGATTCAGCAGGTATGGATTTGTACGCTTGTGTTGACAGTGAATTTACCCTTGAGCCTGGCCAGTTAAAAGTTGTGCCCACAGGGGTAGCAATTGCTTTGCCGAGTAATGAATACTGTGCGTTTTTGTATGCACGTTCCGGCTTAGGAGTTAAGCATGGCATTTGCCTTGCAAACGGAGTAGGCGTTGTAGATGCTGACTATCGTGGCGAGATTTGTGTGGGGCTGTGTAATGTTTCAACCGAAAGTTACACCATCAAACCACAGGAGAGAATTGCTCAAATGGTAATTGCACCTGTTGTTATGGTAAAACTCTATGAGGTTGATGAACTTGACGAAACCTCACGTGGCGAACAGGGATTTGGATCAACAGGCAAAAATTAGTATAATTCTATTGCTAAGCAGTAGTTTATATATTATAATCAACTTGATTATGGAAATATGAAAAACAGGAAAACGAAGGGAGCATTTATTATGTTCAAAAAAGAAATCGGCATAGATCTTGGTACTGCCAACACCTTGGTGTGCATTAAAGGTAAAGGTATCGTTATGCGTGAGCCGTCAGTTGTTGCAGTAGATATCCGTAACGATAGCGTACTTGCAGTGGGCTCACAGGCTTATGATATGATAGGCAGAACTCCTGGTTCAATAGTTGCCGTACGACCTCTCAAAGACGGTGTTATCGCAGATTTTGACATTACTGCAACAATGCTCAAGCATTTTATTCGTAAGGTTGCAAAGCCGGGTATTTTTAGCAAACCAAAGATTGTTATTTGTATGCCAACAGGTGTTACAGAGGTAGAGCGACGTGCAGTAGAAAATGCTGCAGTTCAGGCAAGTGGCAGCAAAGACGTTATGCTTATTGAGGAGCCAATGGCTGCCGCTATTGGCGCAGGTATGCCTGTTGATGAACCTGTAGGTTCAATGGTAGTGGATATTGGTGGAGGTACAAGCGAAGTTGCCGTAATTTCTTTGGGCGATATTGTTACATCTTGCTCTGTTAGAGTTGCAGGCGATAAGTTTGACGAAGCAATTATTACTTACATCAAAAAGACTTACAACCTACTAATTGGTGAGAGAACTGCTGAGGAAATCAAAATCGAAATCGGCTCAGCATATCCATATGAGGACGAGCACGATATGTTGGTAAAGGGCAGAAGCCTTGCTAACGGCTTGCCACAGGATATTACAGTTACTGCCGAGGAAATTCGTGATGCACTTGCAGAACCTCTCAAGGTAATTGTAGAAGCAGTTAAGAACACACTGGAGAAAACTCCACCTGAACTTTCTGCAGATATTATTGACCATGGCATTATGCTTACAGGTGGTGGATCTTTGCTTCGTGGTCTTGACAGACTTATTATGCACGAAACAGGAATGCCTGTTCATATTGCAGACCGTCCTCTTGATTGTGTTGTTGAGGGTACTAACAACAAATTGGGTGGCGTAAAAACAGAGTACAAGCACAATCGAGAAGAATTTTAATAAATTGTGCACATTTTAATCAGAAAAATTTAACTTGCGGGGAATAGTCTGACTGTTCCCTGCAACTTCACTTTTTAGGAAAAATATATGAGAGATTTTTTGAACAACAAAAGCGTTAAATTGCTTGTAACTACTCTTGCAATAGTTCTGATTTTTTCAATTATGGGGGCAATGGGCACTCCATGGGTATCTTCTGTTTTCAGTTTGGCAACAGGGGGGCTCTCCAAGGTGTCTGCTGCAGTAACCGAAAAGGCTACAAGCAAAAGTTACAAGGAACTCCAAGCAGAAAATGAAGAACTCAAAAAAGAAATAGCAGACTTGCGTGCTCAACTTGTAGATTACTACGACTTGCAAGACGAAAACGCTCGCCTCTGGCAGTACTATGGCATCAAAAAAGAAAACGAAGATTACGAGTTAGTCCCTGCCAATGTTATGCGCAGAGATGCAAACAGCGATTTTTACTCTTTTACTCTTGATGTTGGCACAACTGACGGTGTAAATGTTGAGGACGTTGTTATTACTCAAAACGGTTTGGTGGGTTATGTTAGCAAAGTTGATGCTTATAGTTGCAAGGTAACAACTATCCTATCGCCTGATGCACAGGTAGGTGCTTTTGACAAGAACACAGGGGATAGTGGTATAGTTACAGGTAACGCAAAATATTGTGACAAAAATCAAACAAAACTTACCAATATTGACTCCACAAGCCTAACTGCTGTGGGTGATGTAATTACTACATCAGGCTTGGGTGGAGTGTATCCTAACGGACTTATTATTGGTGAAGTTAAAGACATAAAATACGACGATTACGATGCAACAAAGTACGCAGTAATTGAGCCTTATGAGGATATTCGTGCAGTTACTGATGTGGCAGTTATTACTAACTTTGACACCAAAGGCAAAATTATCACAGACTCTACGGAGGCAAGTGAATAATGGAAAAAAAGATGACGGCGTTCAGGTATTTGGCATATGCTTTGGAAATTATAATTATATATATCTTGCAGGGTACTCCCGGTTTTTTGCCTGAAATATTAGGGGGCAAGCCCGTGCTTTTGATTCCATTGGCTGTAACAATTGCCTGCTTTGAGAGTGAAGTTACATCTTTGTTTTTTGCCTTGAGTTGTGGAATACTCCTTGACCTTGGCTTCAACGGTAACATAGGGTTTTATGCTATTTTGCTCACTTTGCTTTGCTTTGTTATCAGCGTGATTTTTAGAGATTACCTTGTGGTGAATTTCCTCAATTCCTTTGCATTTACAGGGGCAGTTATTTTGTTGCTACTTTTGTTGCATTTTTTGTTTTTCTATGTTGCAAAAGGATATTCAAACGGTGGATATTACTTTGTGCATCACTATATTTCACGAATTATATACACGGCAGTTTTCTTTCCGTTGTTTTATTTAATAAACAAATCGTTGCATCGCAATTTACAAGATTTTTAATATAAGCCAAAAGAAAGGCAGGTGATAATATGCAGATTAACGACGAAAAAGAGAAAAAATTAAAAGACAAAAAATTTATAAATAAGCGCACTACAATCTGCATTATTATTGTTGCCGTAATTTTTTTGGCGTTTGTAATCAGGTTGTTTAACTGGCAGATTATTAACGGAGAGCATTACAGTGAACTTGCCTTAAGTTCGGCTACTTATTCTGTCAAAACTGACGCTACACGAGGCGAAATTCTTGACGCTCAAGGTAACGGACTGGCAGTAAACATCACAAGTTACGAGATAGTTTTTGACAAACTCTATGTAGATGCAAGTAGCCTTAACTCCACCATAACAGAACTTATATCTTTAATGGAGCAAGGTCAGGAAGAATGGGTAGATGCATTGCCTATTAAGGTTAGCAACGGGGCATATGCCTATACTGACGACAAAGAGGAGATAAAAACTCTGCGCAGTGCAGATTATCTTGATTTAGACGATACTGCTACTGCACAGGATTGCATCAATTTGCTTTGTGATCGTTATGATGTTGCAGGAGTTGAGGACAAGCAGGAAGTTCGTAACTTGCTGTCTGTTTATTACAATATGGAAAAGCAGGGTTACTCCAACTCTGTTCCTTATGTTTTTGCCGAGGATATTGGCAAAAATATGGTGGCAATTATCAGCGAAAACACACAGAACATCAGTGGTATTGAAATAGAAACAAGCCTTACACGTTATTATCCTGAGGGTGACCTTGCACCTCATATTTTGGGTGCTTTGGGTAGCATTACTAAGGAAGAATACGAGGAAAAGACAGAGGCAGGTTTCGACTACGGTTACAATGACAAAATCGGCAAGTTTGGTCTGGAGTATTCCTACGAGGATCAACTCAAGGGTATGGCCGGAGAAAAAATGGTAGAAAAGAACAGTCAAGGTTCTGTAACAGAAGTTGTAAAAACCGTTGATGCCAAGCCCGGCAACACCTTGTACCTTACCATTAATAGTGAATTGCAAAAGGTAGCCAATACTGCGTTGGAGCGAGAAGTTAAAGCGGCTCGTGCAAACGGACAAAAAAGCGGACAAAACGGCGCAGACTGCGAGACAGGCGCAGTAGTTATGCTTGATGTTGACGATTTTTCAGTACTGGCAGCAGCAAGTTATCCAACCTATGATTTGAACAAATATTCTCTTTACGGAGAGTACTATATTTCACTTGCAAATGACGAGAATTCCCCAATGTATAATCGTGCATTTTCAGGCGCATTTGCACCTGGCTCGGTGTATAAACCTTGTATTGCAGCGGCAGGTTTGCAGGAGGGAATAATCAGGTATAATACAGAAATTACCTGCATTCGTTACTATAACTTTTTTGCCTCAAACCCTGTTGCCTGTATGAGTACTCACGGTGCGATTGACCTTGAAACTGCTATTGCAAAAAGTTGCAACTACTATTTTTCGGAGGTTGGCAGACTTTTGGGCATTGATACTGCATATTTATATGCCGAAAAGTTTGGTCTGGGCGTAAAGACAGGTATTGAAGTTAACGAGAGCACAGGTATTCTGGCAGGTCGTGACAGCACCAACTGGACAGAGGGCAATACAATTCAGGCGGCTATAGGTCAGTCTGACAATGCGTTTACTCCTGTTCAACTTGCAACATATGTGGCAACCATTGCCAACGACGGTGTGCGTCTGCAAACTCATCTTGTGGACAAAATCACAAACTATCAGCGTACAAAAACATTGTATGAATATGATAGCGAAAATCCAAAAGTTATGGATACTGCAGGTGTGTCACAACAAAATATGGAATATGTGCAAAAGTCTATGCTTGCTGTAACTCAGAGTACAGGTGGTACTGCGTATTCTGTTTTTGGTGAATATCCTGTTAAGGTTGCTGCTAAGACAGGTACTGCCGAAAACGCAGGTTCCGATCACACTGTGTTTATATGTTATGCGCCTTTTGACGACCCGGAGGTAGCAGTTGCGGTAATTTTGGAGCACGGCTCATATGGTAGGTACAGTATGGGCGTGGCAAAGTCTTTGCTGGACACTTATTTTAATATAAAAACAAACAACTAAACAAAGAAAAGGCAATATGACCGTTGATATGCACCCCAAAAGTTAGACACTTTTGGGGTGCATATCATTTATACACTTCTTTTTATTTTTGTGGCAAGAGGGTTTGTATCACACCAAGCCTCCCTTTACACAGAGGAGGCGTTTTCTTTGTTTCAAAGTGTGTATGTAGCAAAAATTATGCATTATTCCTAAAAAATCAATATAATTTTTGTTTACTTGAAAATGTTGCTCTTTTCCCTTTAGTATGGTATTATGTAAAGGAGGTAGTATTATTATGAGTAATGTTATAGTAGTTGCTTCCGGCAAGGGTGGCACAGGCAAATCTACTGTTAGTGTATGCCTTGCGGTGGCTTTGGTAAAACAGAACAAAAGAGTTTTGCTTATTGATTGTGACTGCGGTATGCGTGGTCTTGACATTATGCTTGACGTTGCTGAAGATATTATCTTTGATTGCGCCGACGCAGTTTCGGGTAACTGTGGAATATTGGAAGCAATCTATTGCAGTAAAAATTTCAAAAATCTTCATCTTATGGCTGCTCCTTTTGATGTGGATAACGAGATTAGCCCAGGGGTTTTCAAGGAACTTGTAAATCAAGTTAAAAATCAATATGATTTTGTTATTATTGATTCTCCTGCAGGAGTTGGCAGTGGGTTTGAGACAGCCGCTGCTCCCGCTGACAAAGCCCTGGTTGTTACTAACGCAGAGCCTGTGAGTTTGCGTGGTGCAGTAAAAATTCGCCGTAAACTACAGGATATGGCTATTGCAGACCGTAAACTTGTTATCAATCGCTTTGAGTCATCTCAGTTCTACTCAATGGACTTTTACAAAGATCTTGATGAAGTTATAGATATTGCAGGAGTACAACTTATTGCATTAGTACCTTTTGATAATCGTTTGTCATCTCTTGTGCAAAAGGGTGGAGCAGGTCTTGTGTGGAGTCCTGCCGTTACAGTTTTTGACTGTTTGGCAAAGCGAGTTCAGGGTATTGACGTTCCTCTTGCTTTTGAAGGTTAATCATTTATTTATAGGATAGATTTAGAAGTTGATTTTAGGAGGTTATTATGAATATTGCTCTTATTGCTCACGACGAAAAGAAAGAACTTATGATTCAGTTCTGCATTGCTTACTGTGGTGTATTAAGCAGAAACAACATCTGCGCAACCGGTACTACAGGCAAGATGATTAGTGAGGCAACAGGACTTAAGGTGACAAGTTTTCTTGCAGGTTCACAAGGTGGCGATCAGCAGATAGCGGCACGTATTGCTTGTAATGAAATTGATATGCTTTTGTTCTTTAGAGATCCACTAAACCCAAAACCAAATGAGCCAAACGACATTAACTTGTTGCGTCTTTGCGATATGCACAATATTCCTGTTGCAACAAACATCGCAACTGCAGAGGTTTTGATTCACGGTTTGGAACGTGGCGACCTTGACTGGAGAAACATTATTAAATAACACCTTATTGGGCGGCAAAAGGGCTGCCCAATAGTTTCGTAATCACAATTTTTCGGAGGAAAAAATGGCACTTATCACAAAGAAAATCAAAGGAACAGAGGACGTACTGCCCAAGGATAGTTACCGTTGGCAGTTTGTTGAAGATATAATTCAGCAGGAAGCCAAAAAATTCGGCTTTAAGGAAATTCGTACCCCTGTTTTTGAACATACTGAACTTTTCTCACGAGGTGTGGGTCAGACTACTGACGTAGTTCAAAAGGAAATGTACACCTTTGAAACAAAAGGCAAAGAGATGGTAACACTTCGTCCTGAGGGTACTGCCGGTGCAGCAAGAGCGGTGCTTGAACACTCTCTTGTAAACGACGGCTTGCCAATTAAGGCATTTTATCAAATTTCTTGCTATCGTTACGAAAAGCCTCAAGCAGGCAGACTCCGTGAATTCCATCAGTTTGGTATAGAGGAATACGGCACAGACTCTCCTCTTGCAGATGCAGAGGTTATTTCTCTTGCTGATTCTATCCTCAAGAGATTACAGATAGAGAATATTCACCTTGAGATTAACTCCATCGGCTGTCCTCATTGTCGTAGCGAGTACCACAAGGCACTCAAGGAATATTTTAATCAATATACTGACGACCTGTGCGAAACTTGTATGACAAGACTTGAGAAAAACCCAATGAGAATTTTGGACTGCAAAAGTCCTGTTTGCTCCAAAATTGCAGAGAATGCCCCCAAAATCATTGATTATCTTTGCGATGAATGTCAGAGCCACTTTGAGGCAGTTCAAAACTACCTCAACGTTGCAGGTATTGAATATACAGTTAACCCTACTATTGTACGTGGACTTGATTACTATACAAAGACAGTGTTTGAGTTTGTGTCTGACTCTATTGGTAGTCAGGGTACAGTTTGTGGTGGTGGCCGTTATGACGGCTTAATTGAGGAGTTAGGCGGTCAGCATTTGCCATCTTTGGGCTTTGCCATGGGTATGGAGCGTTTGCTTATGGTTATGGATAGCCAAGGCATCGAAATTCCAAAGCCTGTTCCTTGTGCATTATATGTTGCAGGTTTGGGTGATAGTGCTCAGGTTAAGGCGTTTGAACTGGTGCAGAAAGTTCGTGAGTACGGCTTGCAGGCAGAAACTGACGTTGTGGGCAGAGGATTGCGTGCACAAATGAAGTATGCTGACAAAATCGGTGCACAGTTCAGTATGGTTATTGGGGATAACGAAATTGAGCAGGGCACAGCCGTTGTTAAGAATATGACAACAGGCGAGCAAACACAGATTAAATTAGACGAAACATTTGCCGATGTTTTCAGTCAGGTGCAAATGAGTTCCGTTTTTGGTAATATACAGGAGTGATAATATGGCAGAATTTATGACAGGTCTCAAGCGTACTCATATGTGTGGGGACCTTCGTGCAGAAAATATTGGCGCAGAGGTTACATTATTTGGTTGGGTACAGCGTCAGCGTGATTTGGGTCAACTTATTTTTATAGATTTGCGTGACAGAACAGGAATCGTTCAACTTGCATTTAGCGATGCAACTGATAAAGAGATTTTTGACAAGGCATCATCTTGCCGTAGCGAGTATGTTTTGGGTGTAAAGGGTATTGTTGCCGAGAGAAGTGCCAAGAACAAGGATATTCCTACAGGCGACATCGAAATTCAGGTTACTGAACTTCGTGTGCTGTCTAAGGCGCAGACACCACCTTTTGAGATTATAGACGACCTAAAAACCGGCGAGGAACTTCGCCTTAAACACCGTTATCTTGACTTACGCCGTAAGCCTTTGCAGGATAACATTATTATGCGTAGCAAAATCGCAAAAGTTGCTCGTGACTACTTTTATGAGAACGACTTTATTGAGATAGAAACTCCAATGATGATTAAATCAACTCCTGAGGGTGCTCGTGACTACCTTGTACCATCTCGTATTCATCAGGGTCAGTTCTATGCATTGCCTCAGTCCCCACAGATTTACAAGCAACTTCTGATGCTTTCAGGTTTTGACAGATATATTCAACTTGCTCGTTGCTTCCGTGACGAAGACTTGCGTGCAGACCGTCAGCCTGAATTTACACAAATAGATATGGAACTTTCCTTTGCTGATATGGACGAAATTATGGAAATCAACGAGGGTTTGTTCAAACGCTTGTTCAAGGAAGTTTTGGGCAAAGATTTGCAGACTCCGTTTGAGAAAATGTCCTACGCAGAGGCTATGGAAAACTATGGATCTGACAAGCCTGACCTACGTTTTGATATGAAAATTCAGAACGTGTCCGAACTTGTTAAGGACAGCGACTTTGGGGTGTTTAGTTCTGCAATAAGCGACGGTGGTTCCGTTCGTTGTATTGTTGCCAAGAACGCTGCACAGGTTTACACTCGTAAAGAAATTGACAAACTTACAGAGTATGTTCGTGGCATAGGCGCCAAGGGCCTTGCTTTTGTAAGATGGGTTGACGACGA
This sequence comes from uncultured Ruminococcus sp., assembly GCA_964629465.1. Classification (GTDB taxonomy): domain Bacteria; phylum Bacillota; class Clostridia; order Oscillospirales; family Acutalibacteraceae; genus Ruminococcoides. The sequence continues at coordinate 17,043 of CAZVRE010000018.1, forward strand.
GCCTGCGTGCTCATTTAAGAAGTTTATGAAAGAGGGCGAACTTGAGAATTTGCTCTCTACAGTTGGCGCAGAAAAAGGCGACGTTGTGCTATTTGTTGCAGACAAAAACTCTACAACCTTGTCCGTGTTGGGTGCATTAAGATTAGTTGTTGCAAAGCGTCTTGATATTATCCCTGACGAGTTCAAGTTTGTTTGGATAGTAGACTTCCCATTCTTTGAGTATGACGAAGAAAGTGGACAGTGGATCGCTATGCACCATCCGTTTACAATGCCAAAAGAGGAGTGCTTGCAGTATCTTGATACTGACCCAGGCAAGGTTATAGCCAAGGCATATGACCTTACTCTCAACGGCACGGAGTTAAGTTCCGGTTCAATTCGTATTACTGACTATGAACTACAGCAAAAAATGTTTAGAGCGCTCAAGATGACAGACGAAGAAATCGAAGCAAAGTTCGGCTTCTTGGTTGAGGCATACAAGTACGGAGCACCACCTCACGGTGGTATGGGCATCGGCCTTGACAGAATTGCAATGCTTATGTGCGGAGCAGATTCTCTGCGTGACGTAACTGCTTTCCCTAAGGTGCAGAACGCATCTGAACTTATGAGCCAGTGTCCGTCAACAGTTGATGAAGAAAGCCTTGATGTTTTAGGCTTACAAATCAAAGCACAAGAATAAGGTATAAATCATATCTCACCCTCCCTTAAAACAGGGAGGGTTTTGTTTGCCCAAAGTGAGATAATGCACCAAGCCCTCTTGTGTAAGAGAGCAAAAGGCTGAAATTATATCTAAGCCCCCTTGCCTAAAGGAAATTCCCCTGATAGGGGAAATGTCTGCGAAGCAGACAAAAGGGTTGCTGTCTTCTGCTAAGGAGGAAAGACAAAATTTAGATTTTTGATAGAACATTTCGCATACTGCAAAGTTTTTGGTGATGACTTTACTTAAATCAGCAAAAATTTATAATAATTTTTTAAAGTAAGTTAAATTTTTAACACTTTTTGCAAAATATGATTAAAATTGCATAAATCTGCCAATTTTTCTTAATATTACACTTTACAACTTGTCCCAAAAGTGTTAATATTTAAAGTGATACAAAGTGTATTTGTATAAACAATTTTTATGCAACTTTGTTGCTTTTATTATTAAGGAGGAGATTCCAATGGCAAGAAAAATGAAAACCATGGATGGTAACAGTGCTGTCGCTCATGCTTCCTATGCTTTTACAGACGTTGCTGCTATCTATCCAATCACACCATCTTCCGTTATGGCTGACGTTACTGATAACGATGCTGCTAACGGTAAAGAAAACCTTTTCGGTCGTACAGTTCAGGTAACTGAAATGCAGTCCGAAGCCGGTGCTGCAGGTGCAGTTCACGGTTCTTTGGCAGCAGGTGCTCTTACAACTACTTACACAGCATCACAGGGTCTGCTACTAATGATTCCTAATATGTATAAGATTGCCGGTGAATTGTTACCAGGCGTTATCCATGTATCTGCTCGTGCACTTACATCACACGCTCTATCAATTTTCGGTGACCACTCTGATATTTACGCTTGTCGTCAGACAGGTTTTGCAATGCTATGTTCTAACAACCCTCAGGAATGTATGGACCTTACTGCAGTTGCTCACTTATCAGCAATCAAGGGCAGAGTTCCTTTCTTACATTTCTTTGATGGTTTTAGAACTTCTCACGAAGTTCAGAAGATTGAAGCATGGGATTACGCTGATTTGGAAGAAATGCTCGACAAAGACGCAGTTGAAGCATTCCGTAGAAGAAGCCTTAACCCAGAACATCCTGTAACTCGTGGTACAGCACAGAACGATGATATTTTCTTCCAGGCAAGAGAGGCTTGTAACAAATATTACGATGCTATTCCAGAAGTTGTTACAGAATATATGAACAAAGTTAATGCCAAAATCGGCACAAACTACAAGCCATTCAACTACTACGGTGCAGAAGATGCAGAACATGTAATCGTTGCTATGGGTTCAGTTTGTGATACTGTAGAAGAAGTTGTTGATTATCTAAACGCTGCAGGCGAAAAAGTTGGTATGATCAAAGTTAGGCTTTACAGACCATTCGTTGCAGATTACCTACTATCAGAACTTCCAAAGACAGTTAAATCTATCTCCGTACTTGACAGAACAAAGGAACCAGGCTCTATTGGCGAACCTCTATACTTGGATGTTCTTGCTGCAGTTAACGGCTCTGACTTTGCTGACGTTAAGGTTTACACAGGTCGTTACGGCTTGGGTTCAAAAGATACAACTCCAGCAGACGTTGTTGCTGTATATCGCAACGCTGAATCTGCTACACCTAAAAAGAGATTTACTATCGGCATCGTAGATGACGTTACAAATCTATCTCTACCAAGAGTTGAAAACCCTGACACAACTCCTGCAGGTACAACTTCCTGTAAGTTCTGGGGTCTTGGCTCCGACGGTACAGTAGGTGCTAACAAGAACTCTATCAAAATCATCGGCGACAATACTGATATGTACGCTCAGGGTTACTTTGCTTATGACTCAAAGAAATCTGGTGGTCTTACAGTATCTCACCTACGTTTTGGTAATACTCCAATTAAGTCAACTTACTATGTAAGCAAGGCTGACTTTGTTGCTTGTCACAACCCATCATATGTTGATAAGTACGAAATCGTAGAAGACTTGAAAGAAGGCGGTTCATTCCTACTTAACTGTGGTTGGGATATTGAGGAACTTGGTAATCGCTTACCTGGCAAGATGAAGAAGATTCTTGCAGAAAGAAAGATTAACTTCTACACAATCGACGCTATCGCTATCGGTAAGGAAATCGGTCTTGGTACTCGTGTTAACACAGTTCTCCAGTCTGCTTTCTTTAAGATTGCTGACATTATTCCTGCTGATAAGGCTAAGGAACTAATGAAAGAAGCTGCTAAGAAGTCTTACTCCAAGAAGGGTCAGGCTATCGTAGATATGAACTACGCTGCTATTGATGCAGGTATGGAAAATCTAAAGAAAGTTGAAGTTCCTGCTGAATGGGCTAACGCTGATGACAACGCAACTGCTTCTAAGGTTGCTGGCGAAGGCGCATTAGTAAACTATGTTAACAACGTACTTAACCCAGTTAATGCTTACAAGGGTAATCAGTTACCAGTATCTACATTTATGGACTATGTAGACGGTACTTGCCCACAGGGTTCTTCTGCTTACGAAAAGAGAGGTATTGCAGTTGACGTTCCTGAATGGCAGGCTGACAACTGTATCCAGTGTTGTAAGTGTGCTCTTGTATGTCCTCACGCAGTTATCCGTCCTATCGCTATGACAGATGCTGAAGTTGATGCTATCCCTGTTGATGCAAAGGCTATCCCAATGACAGGTATGAAGGACTACAAGTTCGTTATGGCTGTATCAACTTATGACTGTACAGGTTGCGGCGCTTGTGCTCAGGTATGTCCTGGTAAGAAGGGCGAAACTGCTCTTGTTATGAAGCCAATCGACACTCAGAGAAAGACTCAGGCTCTTTATGATTATGCTGTATCTCTTGATGTTAAGGAAGATGTTGAAGAGAAGTTCGCTATGTCAACAGTAAAGGGCAGTCAGTTCAGACAGCCATTGCTTGAGTTCTCAGGTGCTTGTGCAGGTTGTGGTGAAACACCATATGCAAAACTTGTTACTCAGTTGTTTGGTGACAGAATGTTTATTGCTAACGCAACAGGTTGTTCTTCAATCTGGGGTGGTTCTGCTCCTGCAACTCCTTATACAACTAACAAGAAGGGCAGAGGTCCTGCTTGGATGAACTCACTATTCGAAGATAACGCAGAATTCGGTCTTGGTATGGCTCTTGGCCAGAAGGCTATTCGTGACAGATTAGTAAGTTATGTTGAAGAAATCAAAGAAAACACAACAAAAGAATCTCTAAAAGATGCTTGTCAGACATATCTTGACACTATCACAGATTCTCTTGCTTCACAGAAGGCTGCAGAGGCTCTTATTCCTGAACTTGAGGCTGCTGACGATGCTGTTAAGGAACTTGCTAACAAGACTCTAATCGACAAAGACGAACTTGCTAAGAAGTCAATGTGGATCTTTGGTGGTGACGGTTGGGCTTACGATATCGGCTTCGGTGGTCTTGACCATGTAATCGCTTCTGGCGAAAACGTAAACATCCTTGTATTTGATACAGAAGTTTACTCCAACACAGGTGGTCAGGCTTCTAAGGCTACTCCAACAGGTTCTGTTGCTCAGTTTGCTGCTGCAGGTAAGACAATGAAGAAGAAAGACCTTGCTGCTATCGCTATGAGTTACGGCTATGTATATGTAGCACAGGTTGCTATGGGCGCTAACAACAACCAGGTTATCAAGGCTATGGTTGAGGCTGAAAGTTACAACGGTCCATCTCTAATTATTGCATACGCTCCATGTATCAACCACGGTATCAAGGGTGGTATGACAATCGCTCAGGAAGAAGAGAAGAAGGCTGTAGATGCAGGTTACTGGAACATCTTCCGTTATGACCCACGTCTTGCTGATGATGGCAAAAACCCATTCATCCTTGACTGCAAGGCTCCAACTGCTTCTTACCGTGACTTTATTATGGGCGAAGTTCGTTACAACGCTCTAACTCGTAAGTTCCCAGAAAGAGCAGAAGCATTGTTTGCACAGGCAGAAGTTGACGCTGCTAAGAAGTACGCTCACCTCGAAAAACTTGCAAGTTTTGAGGATGCTAACTAATAGTTGTTTAACTTATAAGTAAACATAAATTATCCCCTGTCAGTAATGACAGGGGATGTTTTTTTCAATCCCTCCGAGTTCGCTAACGCTCACCCACCTCCCTTTAGGCAAGGGAGGCTTTTTCTTTATCCAAAGTTTGTGGGTGCCACCAAGCCCACCTTGCCTAAAGGAAATTCCCCTGTTAGGGGAAATGTCTGCGAAGCAGACAAAAGGGTTGCCGTCTCCTGCTAAGGAAGGAAAGCAAGGCGTCAGCCTTGCAGGGGGGATTGATATAACGTTTAACATACTGCAACTTTATGGCGTTGGTTTAAATTTTTTTGAATCCCTCCGAGTTCGCTAACGCTCACCCACCTCCCTTTAGGCAAGGGAGGCGTTTTGTGGTACGCCACTTTTCATTGAAAGCATATACTGTGTCATATCTCGCTCATCGCAGAGTTCCTTTATTCGCTTGGAAATCGCTTCGTTTAATTTCATAAAACCCACCTATACTTTAATTACTTGATATTAGCATAGATAATTTATGGTAAATATTCAAGTGGTTGTAACTAAAATATACAATACAAAACAAAAAGGCTATCGCATTTGCGATAGCCTTTCATATTATAAAAAGTTAATTATTTCTTTTTGCCAAGGTAGTTAACGTGCCATAGGTCTTTTGCGTATTCTACGATAGCACGGTCAGAACTGAATTTTCCTGCATTAGCAACGTTCATCAAGCACTTTCTACCAAAAGCAACTCTCTTGGAATAATCAGCATTACATTTAATCTTTGTATCAATGTAATCTTGTAAGTCCTTAAGAATGAAGTAGTGGTCAGCCTGATGCCAAGATGTGCCGTCAAGCAATGCTTTGTGAAGTTCTGCAAAACTGCCTTCGCCCTGCTTGCCACCGTCACTTACTGTGCCGTCAACAAGAGTATCAATAACAGCTTTAATCTCTGGGTTTGCGTTGTAAATATCACGTGGGCAGTAAGTAGACTTAATAGCCTCGATTTCCTCAACTCTTGCGCCAAAGATATATTCGTTTTCAACGCCAGCCTGTTCAGCGATTTCAATGTTAGCGCCGTCCCAAGTACCAAGTGTAACTGCACCGTTAATCATAAACTTCATATTACCTGTACCAGAAGCTTCTGTACCAGCAGTTGAAGTTTGCTCTGAAATATCAGCAGCAGTAACGATTTTTTCTGCATAACTTACGTTGTAGTTAGAGCAGTAAACAACCTGTAGTTTATCCTTTGTATCAGGGTCGTTGTTAACAAGTTTAGCAATTTCATTGATATATTTGATGATAGCCTTTGCTCTTGCATAACCAGGAGCCGCTTTTGCACCAAAGATAAAGCATGTTGGGTTCCACTTTGGAAGTTCGCCAGCCTTTAACTTCTTGTAAATAGCCATAATTGAGAAAGCATTGATTAGCTGTCTCTTGTATTCGTGCAAACGCTTAACCTGAACGTCAAAGATCATTGATGGGTTAACATCTACGCCGTCCATCTTCTTGATGTAAGCAGCAAGTTCTTTCTTCTTTTTAGCCTTGATTTTGTTGAACTCTCTAACTGTAGCATCGTCCATCATATCGTTGAGTTTGCTCAACTGACTTAAGTCCTTAAGCCAACCGTCGCCACAACGCTCTGTGATGAAAGCAGATAGTTCAGGGTTACATAGACCAAGCCATCTACGCTGTGTGATACCGTTAGTTTTGTTCTGGAATCTTTCAGGATATACCTGATACCATTCTTTAAGTACGTCAGCCTTAAGAATTTCTGTGTGGATCTGTGCAACGCCGTTTACATAAGTTGAAACATAAGTTGCAAGTCTTGCCATATGAACTGTGTTGCTGTCAACAATTCTCATCTTGGCTTTCATTTCTTCAGAAATGCCCTTAGCAGTTAGTTCTTCCTGTAGTTTGTTAGCAATTAAGCAGATAATGTCGTAAATTTCAGGAATAACGCTCATCATTAGGTCTGCGTGCCATTTTTCGAGGGCTTCGCTTAGTACAGTGTGGTTTGTATAAGCACAAGTATTACGAGCAATTTCAAATGCTTCGTCAAAGCCCATACCCTCAAGCATAAGCAAACGAACTAACTCAGGAATACAAGAAACTGGGTGAGTATCGTTCAACTGGAAAGCATAAACTTCAGCAAAGTGGCTGAAATCTGTGCCGTACTTAGCCTTGTAGTTTCTCATAATATCCTGCAATGAAGCAGAGCAGAAGAAATACTGCTGTTTTAGTCTTAATACTTTACCTTCATAAGAGTTATCGTTAGGATAAAGAACCTTAGAGATGTTCTCTGCAGCGTTCTTTTCTTTAACTGCATCGTGGTAGTTGCAGTTGTTGAATTCGTTAAAGTCGAAGTCACTTACTGCCTCTGCCTGCCATAGTCTTAGAGTGTTGATGTTCTTTGTGCCGTAGCCGATAACAGCCATATCATAAGGAACAGCTTTAACTGTCTGGTCCTTAAATCTTACTGTAACAGCTTGGTCGTCACGACGGATGCACCAAGGATCTTCGAACTTCTGCCAATCGTCAGCAGTTTCTACCTGATAACCGTCTTCGATCATCTGCTTAAATAGACCGTACTTGTAACGAATGCCGTAGCCATCAAGTGGAACTTCCATTGTAGCAGCAGAGTCAAGATAACAAGCAGCAAGTCTACCAAGACCACCGTTACCCAAAGCAGCGTCATCAATTTCCTCAAATACGTTGATGTCAATGCCCTTTTTCTTGAGCATAGCCTTTGTTTCGTCAAGAATGCCAAGGCAGTATAGGTTGTTGTACATCATTCTGCCCATTAGGAATTCAGCAGAGAAGTAGTATGCTCTTCTTGAAGAAGCGTGTTTTTTCTTGCTCTTTTCCCAATTATCAGCGATTTCAGCCTGAACAACTTTACCAAGTGCCATATGCAACTGTGATGGTGTTAGGTTTTCAGGTTTTTCGCAATATAGAGCCTGAGAAGTAAGTTTTAACTCATTCATTAAATTACCCATTTTTAGTCCTCCAAACGTCCGTAAGTATCAGACAAATAATATAATCTTTCTGCAAGTTCTGGTGTTAGGGCATCTTTATCCATACGCCATACCCAGTTTCCTCCAAGGGTAGATGGTATATTGATTCTTGCTTCTGTTCCCAATCCCAAGATATCTTGCATCTGAATTACAGCAAAGTTTGCTTTACTTGCGTAAGCAGTACGAATAATACCCCAGTTGAATTCTTCGTCGTCGCCGATGTTGCAATATCTCTTTGCAAATTCAATTTCTTTTGCAGGTGCTTCGTTTAACCAACCCATAATTGTGTCGTTGTCGTGAGTACCTGAGTAAACTACACAGTTTTCGGTTTTGTAGTTGTGAGGTAAAAATTCGTTTTCTTCGTCGTCGCCAAATGCGAACTCAAGAACTTTCATACCAGGATAGCCACTGTCTTTGAGAAGTTGGTAAACACCTGGAGTTAAATCGCCCAAGTCTTCTGCAACGATAGGAATATCGCCCAATACTTCTTTTAATTTGTTGAAGAAGTCCATACCAGGGCCTTCCATCCAACTGCCGATAATAGCATTTTCAGCAGGGTAAGGAATAGCATAGTAACTATCAAATGCTCTAAAGTGGTCGATTCTTGTAATATCATACAGATTTGCAGCAGCAGCAACACGGTTGAGCCACCATTCGTAATCTGTATCTTTGAGATATTTCCAGTCATATAATGGGTTACCCCATAACTGACCTGTTTCTGAGAAATAATCAGGTGGGCAACCTGCCACGCATACCGGCTCGTTGTTTTCGTCAAGCCAGAACACCTCAGGGTTAGCCCAAGTATCTGCGCTGTCCATAGCAACGTAGATAGGCATATCACCCAAAATTTCGATGCCCAAGTTGTTTACATACTCACGGAAATCATACCATTGTTCATAGAACTTGAACTGTACCCATTTCCAAAAGTCAATATCGTCAGCATATTTTTTAGTATACTTTTTAATAGCAGAAGGCTTGCGCATTTTGATATCTTCGTCAGGCCATAGAGTCCAAGCGTTCATATCAAAACTCTTCTTAACTGCCATATAAAGTGCATAGTCATCAAGCCAATGAGCGTTGTCCTTTTTGAATTCCTCAAAAACGTCAAGTTCATAGTCTTGAATGTAAACTTCATATGCTTTGCGTAAAACCGTAAATCTATTGTTATAGATTTTTTCGTAATCAATCTCAGTTTCGCTGTAACCCCAGTCGATAGCGTCCAACTGTTCTTTTGTGATTAACTCCTCTTCTACCAGAGTATCAAGGTCAATCATATAAGGGTTGCCTGCGTAAGTTGAGAATGACTGATAAGGTGAATCACCGTAACTTGTAGGGCCTGCAGGAAGAATCTGCCAGATTTTCTGGCCTGCTTCTGCAAGAAAGTCAGCGAATTCACGAGCCTCTTTACCAATAGTACCAATGCCGTAAGGAGAAGGTAAAGAAGTAATTGGCATTAAAATACCGGCTGCTCTTGCCATAATGTCAACTCCATTCAATGTAAATTCGTTTCCGTTATAAATTAGGGTAGTTGTACCATCCTAATATTTACCATTAAATATTACCATAATTTTCGCCAAATTTCAATAGATTTTAGTATTATTAGTCTATTTCGCTGAAAAGAGTAAATAAAGCCAAATCGGTGGTAGTTTTTCGTATAATTTCACGATTTTGTTTTCGGTCATCTTGCAAAAATGACTTAATTACAATTGATTTTTCGGGTGAATTTATGGCAATATACACAAGCCCCACAGGTTTTTCATCTGTGCCACCTGTTGGACCTGCAATTCCAGTTGTAGAAATTCCATAATATGCACCTGCAAGTTTACGCACTCCTTGTGCCATTTGCACTGCTACTTCTGCAGATACTGCACCCATAATATCCAGAGATTCCTGACTAACGCCAAGCACCTTGTGTTTGATTTCGTTAGCGTAGGAACATACCCCAAGGTCAAAGACAGAACTTACTCCGCTAACCTCTGTAAATCTTTTGCTCAAAAGTCCTCCTGTGCAACTTTCGGCTGTAGCAACTTTGAGTTTCTTTTCTATAAGTTTTTCTACAACCATATGTTGCAGATTTTGAGGGTCTATGTTTTTCTCTTTGAGTATATTCTCAAATTCTCTAACAGTGATTTCCTGCATTGAAGCCATCCTTTCTGCCCTGATTTTAAAATCTATTGAAATTATACTATATTTTTGGTAAAATTAAAAGGAAATAAACATAGGACGGAATAATTATGGCTTGGTTTTTCACAGAAGTTGAGATTTTGCAGGATAATTTTACTATAGAAGGTAAAGATGCTGACCATATTGGCAAGAGTTTGCGTATGAAAAAAGGCGAGGAAATTACCCTTGTGACTCCTCTCCAAAAGCAGCATAACTGTGTTATTGAGAGTGTAATTCAGGGTGCAGTACAAGTGAGAGTTCTCCAAACTCTGGACTGTCCCAACGAGCCTGATGTAGAGATTACTTTGTACCAAGCGCTTCCAAAGGGCGACAAGATGGAGTATATTGTTCAAAAGTCCGTTGAGTTGGGTGTTGCTAAAATTGTGCCTGTGATTTCTACAAGATGTATTTCTCGTCCTGATGAAAAATCTTTGAAAAAGAAGTGTGACAGATGGCAGAAAATCGCTCGTGAAGCTGCTCAGCAATCTCGCAGAGGGATTGTACCTGTGGTGGAAAAAGCCATCTCCTTTAAGGAAGCAGTAAATCATAGCAACAATAACAGTCTTAATATTATATTTTATGAATGTGGTGGCGAAAAAGTAAGTCATATTATAGAGGACAACCCAAAGAGCATAGGTGTTTTTATTGGCAGTGAGGGTGGTTTTGAACAGCAAGAGGTAGATGCTGTACTCTCAAATGGTGGCAAAGCAGGTACATTGGGCAAGAGAATTTTGCGTGCAGAAACTGCACCACTTGCTGCCCTTTCAGTTATTATGTATGCTACAGGTAATTTTGATTAAGAAAGCAAGTTAGAGAGGAAAAAGTTATGAGTACTATTGGTGTAATTTGTGCAATGCAAGTTGAGGTTAAGGGACTTAAGGACCTTATGGCTCAAAAAGAGGAATATACTTACTCAAAAATGACCTTTACAAAGGGTTACATAGGCAACAATCAGATTGTTGCAGTTGAGTGTGGCGTTGGCAAAGTTAATGCCGCAATGTGCGCTCAGGTTATGATAGATAAGTTTAGCCCTGACGTTATCATCAACAGTGGTGTGGCAGGTTCGGTTTCTCTTGAACTTTGTGTAGGTGATATGGTGGTGGCAACAAAAGTTGTTGAGCACGATATGAACGCCTCTGCGCTGGGTGACCCATTGGGAGAGATTACATTCCCTGACGAAAATCGCATATATTTTCCTTGTGACTCCAAAATCGTGGTGGCACTTGCTGAGGCAGGCAAAGAAGCAAATGCAAATATTCATACAGGTGTAATTGCATCAGGCGACATTTTTATCTCCCAAGTTAAGCAGAGAGAAAATATCGCAGATAGATTTAATGCCCTTGCTTGTGAGATGGAAGGCGCTGCTATTGGCCACGTTTGTTACCGTAACGATGTACCTTTCTGCGTGTTCCGTGCAATTTCTGACGACCTTAAGCAAAATGAAGGAGTAGACTTTGTGACCTTTTGCAAAATGGCAAGTGAAAAATCTATTCACGTTATGAAAACATTTATTGAGAATTTTTGATAGTTTAAAATTATAGGGAGGGTAATTACCTCCCTTATTTTTGCCTCTGTTTTGAGCAAGAAAATACGCCAATCCCTTTGTGTAAAGAGCAAAGTTAGATAATGCACCAAGCCCCTTACCCAACAGAGAAAGCAAAATAGTGTACCAAGCCCCCTTGCCTAAAGGAAATTCCCCTGATAGGGGAATTTCCTTTAGGCAAGGGAGGCTTTTTTGCTTTTGCAGACAATGGCATTCCCTTTACACAAGGGAGCCTTTTTGTTGTTTACCTCGCCTTAGAGTTCCTTTACACAAGGGGCTTTTGTTTTGAATCCCTCCGAGTTTTGCGTACAATGGAATTTCCTCAACACAAGGCAGAGAGTTTATTGTTTATCAAACTTTGGCTATTATAAAAATATGGAAAGTTGACAAAAACACTTTATTTAGGTAAAATTAGATATTATTGTTAAAATGGAGTAATGTTTTATGAAATTGACAGGCGCAGATATTATTTGCGAGTGCTTACTTGAGCACGGTGTAGATACTGTATTTGGTTATCCGGGTGGTGCTGCACTAAATACATACGATGCACTTTATAAATATCAGGACAAAATCACACATATCCTTACTGCTCACGAGCAGGGTGCTTCTCACGCTGCAGACGGTTACGCAAGAGCAACTGGCAAGGTTGGTGTTTTGTTTACAACTTCCGGTCCGGGTGCTACCAACGTGGTAACAGGTATTGCTACTGCTAACATTGACAGTATTCCTATGGTTATTATTACAGGTAATGTTAACAAGGACTTGCTTGGTAAGGATAGTTTTCAGGAAGTTAATATTGTAGAGATTACAAAGCCTATTACAAAGGCAAGTTATCTTATTGAAAATATTGAGGACCTTGCGCCAACTATTCGCAAGGCGTTTGCACTTGCTATGGAAGGCAGAAAAGGTCCTGTACTTATTGACGTGCCAAAGGATATTACTGCTGAACTTACAGAGTACACTCCTGCACAGCCTATAGTTAATGAAAAAGAAGAAATCAAAGACCAAATATCTATTGAAAAAGCAGTTGAGTTAATCAATAATTCAAAATGCCCTATGATTTACGCAGGCGGTGGTGTTATCAGCGCAAATGCAAGTGTTGAATTCACAGAATTTGCCGAAAAAATCGACGCTCCTGTTTGTTGCTCACTAATGGGATTGGGTTGTATTCCTGCTTCTCACCGTCTAAATATGGGTAATATCGGTATGCACGGTGGATATCAAACAGGTATGGCTACTGATAATTGCGACTTGGTTATTGCTTGTGGTGCAAGATTTTCTGACCGTGTGGCAGGTGACCCAAAGAACTTTGCCGCTCAGGCACAAATTATTCACATTGACATTGACCAGAACGAAATTGATAAAAATGTTACTGTTGATAATCACATTGTGGGCGACCTCAAAGATGTTCTTAAGCAACTTAATAATAAAGTTAACAAGCAAAGCCACGATGAATGGCTTGCAAAAATGGAAGTTTGGAAAAATGAAAAGAAAGCAGCCAAAAATTCTTACGGCGATTATGTAATTCCATCAGATGTTCTTGAGGCTCTTAATGAGTTAAAAGGCGACGACGATATTATTGCTACTGACGTAGGTCAGCACCAGATGTGGGTTGCTCAATTCTCCGAGATAGAGACTCCTCGCACTCTCTTAACATCAGGTGGTATGGGTACAATGGGCTTTGGTATGGGCGCTGCTATGGGTGCACAATGTGGCAAACCGGACAAGCGAGTTTTCCTTGTAACAGGTGACGGCAGTTTCCATATGAACATCAACGAACTTGTAACAATGAAGTCCTACAATTTCCCTGTTGTTATTATTGTTATGAACAACACCGTTTTGGGTATGGTAAGACAATGGCAAAAACTATTTTACGGTAGAAGATTTTCCCATACAGACCCACACCGTGCAACAGACTTTGTGCAGGTTGCAAAAGGTTACGGCATTGAGGGTATGACGGTTACTAAAGCAGAGGAGATTAAGCCAACTATTGAGAAGGCTATTGCACTTAACGCTCCTGTGGTTATTGATTGCAAAATCAGCCCTGACGCTAACGTACTACCAATGATACCACCTGGAAAATCAGTTAAAGATATCCTCACCGAAATGGACTGATAAAAAGCAAAGGCTACATTCCTATCTTGGGATAGGTTGTAGCCTTTTTCTTTATCCAAAGGTTGCGAGTGCCACCAAGCCCCTTACCCAACAGAGAAAGCAAAATAGTGTACCAAGCCCCCCTTGCCTAAAGGGGGTTTTTTTCTTTATCTGCTAGGTTTATTACCAGTTTCCCTTTCTTTTCTGCAAATGTTGTATATTGCCATGCGCCACCAAAACTATGCGTAATATAAGCAATCACATAATCTGAAATATTTACCATCCATTTGTTGCGTTTAGCAATAGCAAATCTTGGTGGGGTAAGTTCAATTCCTTCAGGATAAATGGTTTGTATAGTATCATTGTGGGTTGATTTATTTGGAATATAGGCAAGAACAACTGCATAATCGATTTGGGGATATTCTATTTTTAGTTCTTGCAGGGTTTTAATAACTAATTTATCAAAATTACCGTGATTACCAATATAAAACATCATTACTTTTTTATTTTCAATTAAATCGATAATAGTGGACTTTAAGAGTGACCTTATTTCTTTTGGGGTATCTCTGTGTCCAAAAAAAGTACAAATAGCCATACTTACCTCTTGATTGACCAGTATTACGGACAATATTTTGTTTCAGTATAGCATACAATACAAACAGTTGCAACCAATATTGGTCAAAATTGTTTAGAGGTATATTATGGAACAGAAATTAAGAAGAGATTTGAATATGGGAGATAATCTTAAAAGATTAAGATATTTATCCGGTTTGTCACAAGAAAAATTATGCGCTGAGTTGCAACGACAAGGTTGTGATATCGGCAGAACTACTTATGCCAAATATGAGGCTGGCGAGTTGAATATCAAAATTAGTGTGATCGTCGCATTAAAAAAGATATATAACTGCTCTTATGACGATTTCTTTTTGGGGTTAGAGTAAAAATAAAGGCTACATTCCTATCTTGGGATAGGTTGTAGCCTTTTTCTTTATCCAAAGGTTGCGAGTGCCACCAAGCCACTTACCCAACAGAGAAAGCAAAATAGTGTACCAAGCCCCCCTTGCCTAAAGGAAATTCCCCTGATAGGGGAAATGTCTGCGAAGCAGACAAAAGGGTTGCCGTCTCCTGCTAAGGAAGG
>CAZVRE010000019.1:0-30566 GCA_964629465.1 uncultured Ruminococcus sp.
TCTTTTTAAAAGGACATTTTCCTGATAACCCCATCGTACCAGGTGTCATTCTTTGCGAAATTCTGGCACAGTCTGCTTGTGCTTTGATGGAAGATGCTCTTAAGAATGGTCAGTTGCCTGTGTATACAGGTCTTAAGGAAGTAAAATTCAGAAATCCTGTAAAACCGGGAGATACAGTGGAAACAAGATGTAAGGTTGCAAAATCAAGACATCCTTTCTACTTCTTAGATGGAACAGTTAAGGTTGATGATAAACTTTGTGTTAAAGCAAGTTTTTCAGTTTGTTTAACTGAGATGAAGTAAAATTATATACATATTAAGAAAAAACGGTTGATTGGCTATGATAAATCAACCGTTTTTATTTTCCACTCAGTTTTTTTGCTTTGCAGAAACGAGCGATGGGTTAAGAAGAGTGTGTAAAGCACATTTTATGCCGTTGTTGAAAATGCACAAACAAAATCAAATGAATGCTTGTACCCTCAGATTATGCAAAAAATACGCAAATACCCTCTAAAATCTCTTAAATTATACAAAATCACCTTCAAAATTCGCCCAATTTGCAAGTTTTTTTGGAAAATTTACTAAAAAATCGGCAAAAATTCAATTGTTGACAATTCAACTTTTAATACAATTTTACATAATTTGATATTATTATTTAAAGACTATAGTCAAAATGACGAATTTGAAATTTTGCGCTTTAGGAATTTTTACAAAAACATAATTCTAATTTAGCATATAGTTGTAGGAAGTCCCATAAAATCTGGGTTTTCTTGACTCTAAAGCCCCGATTTGTTACAATATAGTTACAAATTTAGAGAGTATTGAATGATAAGCGATTAGTAAATTTAAGGAGAATTTATGAAGATAAGAATTTCAGCAATGGTACTTGCAGTATTGATAATTGCATCATCATTTATCACAGTATTTGCTGCTGCAAGCAATACAGACACAAGTACAGAAACTGAGACAACACAGATTTCAACAGAAGTGGTTCCAACCGAGGAACTTGCAAAACTTTCTGATTCATCATTTGTTGAAGCAGAAGTAAGACTTAACAAAAAGAATATTACTATTAAAGAAGGCGACACATTTAAGTTAAAAGCAACTACAAATGTTGAAGAAAGCGAAGTAACATTTACTAGCGAAAACAAAAAGGTTGCAACAGTGTCTAAAAAGGGTGTTATTACTGCTAAGAAAAAAGGTAATGTAATAATTACTGCTACATATAATGGCGTATCCGCTTCTTGTAAAGTAAAAATTACAGAAGCAGGCAACAACATCGCTGACAGCACAATGCAGAATATTGCTAATGCAATTGGCTGGCAGAGACAGGGCCGTTATTATAGTTCATCAATTATGTGTAGCGCATATTCATTTGCATATGCTTACAAGCAGGTAACAGGTAACACAATTACTCCTGGTAGCGTTTGGTACGGTGGTGGCTGTACTTGGGCAGGTGGCACACAGCGTTATTTCTCATCTGCATCTGCAATGCTACAGACTATTAAATCTGAAATTGACCAGAACAAGGCTTGTGTTGGTTTATTATCAGCAAGAGGTAGCACACACTATGTAACATTCTATAGTTACACAGGTGACGGTACTAGTTTGAGTGACTTCACAGTTCTTGATCCATGGGACGGAAGAATTAAAAACGCAAGTGAGTTTGGCTATTGGAGTTATCAGGTAGTTACAATTAACGGATAATCTGTACATATTTGAGAGGTGGTAAAACCACCTCTTTCTTTTTTTGTGAAGAATAACAGGAATATTAAATTTTGCAATAAAAAATTTAAAAAAATTTTGATATTTTTCAAAAATCTTTAAAAATAAAGAACCAAAACTACCCACAAACCCAGATTTTATCTGCATTTGTGGGCTTTTTTATTATTTTTATAAAAAGTTGCACAAAATAGTTGACAAATGGGGAAAACTAATGTATAATATAGACAACAAAAGAGATAAGGAGGTTTTAAAAATGTTGATTAGAACTTTCGTAACTCAAATTAAAGATTATATTCGGAGTCTTCCACCAAACTAATTTAATGGAAACACCGATATAGCATAGGAGGTTTTGAATATGTTACAAAGACCTTACAGACATATGATCAAAGAACTAAAACGGAGTCTTCCACCAAACTAATTCAGCCGGTAACGGCATAATTGAAAATTAAACAAAACTTGAACAAATCTAAAAAGTAAAACAAATTAAAATTTATTCGGAGATTGGTCCAATGTAATATTTAATTATAAATTTTAAAGATAGATATTAACCATTTATATCCAAGTAAATTATTTTAATTAAGACAAAAACAGAGTGAGATAGTTAAATGGTAATATAAAACAAATTAGGAAAGTTAGAGGACAGTCCAATGAAGTAATTAAACTTTAAACGGACATATATACTATCAAATATTTACAGCTTAGTTCAAAAACATAAAACCTATATTTTGAGGATAGTCCAATGAGAAATTGAACTTTTACTAAAACAAATTAAACCAATTAGACATAATAAATAATTTTTATTAAGTTGAGGACAGTCCAATGAAAACTTAAATTTAGGACACCAACAGTTAACAATTGTAATAACAATTGCAAAAAATAATATGTTAGGAGAGAGTCCAAAGAGAAATTTAGTTTAGATTTAATTATTAACTAAAGATAAAGTAATAACTTAAATCATAGGAACAAAATAATAACGGAGGATAGTCCCATGGACAATTCACAGATCTAAGGCCCACAGAGTGTACTGTGGGCCGAAGTTTTTTGTGGGTGTTTTTATATTGTTATCAAGTAAAATTATGAAAACTTAATAAAATATGTGTTTTTGCTTGATTTTTGGACCTTTCTATATTATTATAAATATAACCAAATTTTTAAGAAATGAGGAATTAAAAATGAAAAAGATAGTTTCACTATTACTCGCTTTAGTTATGGCAGTTTCTTGCGCTGTTATGATGACGTCTTGTGGCGATTCTAACAATGACGCTGCATTAGAGGAAACAAAAGAAGAACTAATTATGGGTACAAACGCTACATTCCCTCCATATGAGTTCTATGATGAAGACGGTCAGAAAATTATCGGTATTGACGCAGAGATTGCTCAGGCAGTTGCTGATAAACTTGATATGACTTTGACTATTAAAGATATGGAATTTGAGTCCCTGTTAACTGCTGTTCAGTCAGGTGCTGTTGACATCGTTTTCGCTGGTCTTACAGTTACTGACGAGCGTAAAGAATCTGTAGATTTCTCTATGACATACGCTACAGGTATTCAGGTTATTATCGTTCCTGAAGATTCAGATATTGCTTCTGTTGATGATTTAGAAGGCAAAGTAATCGGTGTTCAGACAGGTACAACAGGTGACATCTACTGCACAGGTGATTTTGGTCAGGAGAACGTTAAGCAGTTCTCTAACGGTGCTTTAGCAATTGGTGCATTACAGAACGGTCAGGTTGACTGCGTTGTTATTGATAACGAACCTGCAAAGTCTTTTGTAAGTGCTAACAAGGGTCTAAAGATTTTGGACACAGAATATGCAGTTGAAGATTACGCTGCTGCTATCTCCAAGGACAACAAAGACCTTACAGAAAAAGTAAACGCTGCTATGGACGAACTTAAGAAAGACGGTACTATCGACAAAATTATCGCTAAGTACATCAAAGCTGAATAATTATAGCGAATAAACTTAATTGATAGGGACGGGTTTTACCGCCCCTATCGTTTATGTTAGATAGAGGATTATTATGAACTTTTTGTCTTTTGCTGATTGGTTGGTTGAAGCCCCATCTTGGTTCCAAAATTGGCCCGAGTGGATACAGAGTTTTGTGTTCCAACTATATCAGACTTTTATTTATCAGGACCGTTATATGTTTTTTGTAAACGGTTTAAAAATAACTTTCATTGTTACAATAGGTGCTCTTGTTTTGGGTGTAATAATCGGTTTGATTATTGCGATAATAAGAGTGTCCCACGATTCAGTAGTTGGTAAAAAACCTAATATTATCTTAAGAGTTATTAACCGAATCTGTATTTGGTATTTAACTATAATTCGTGGTACCCCTATGATGGTACAACTTCTTATTATGGGTTTTGTAATTATGGTACCTAATACCGAAACTGAATGTATAATCTGCGGTATTGTAACTTTGGGTATTAACTCAGGTGCTTATGTTGCAGAGATTGCTCGTTCTGGAATTATGTCCATTGATGCAGGTCAGATGGAAGCAGGACGCTCTATGGGCTTTAACTATGTTCAGACTATGTGGTACGTAATAATTCCACAGGCATTTAAGAATATTCTTCCTGCATTAGGCAACGAGATGATTACTCTTTTAAAGGATACATCACTTGTATCAGTTATTGCTCTGCGTGATGTTACAAAGCAGACTCAGAACATTGTATCTTTAACATATCAAGCTTATGTTCCATATATCAGTTTAGCGATTATCTATCTTGTAATCGTTATGATTATGACTAAGTTATTGAGCATACTTGAGAGGAGGCTGCGTAAGAATGAGCGATAATGCACTTATCAAGGTAACTGACCTTTATAAACATTACAAAGACGGCGAGATAAAGGCGCTCAACGGTGTTTCTATGGATATCAACAAGGGCGAGGTTATCGTTATTATCGGCCCTTCAGGTTCAGGTAAATCCACACTTTTGCGCTCTCTCAATCTTTTGGATTGGCCTACTTCAGGTAGCATTGTTTTTGATGGTGTTGAAATTACAGATCCAAAAACTAACATCAATATCCATCGCCAAAAAATGGGAATGGTGTTCCAACACTTTAACCTTTTCCCACATATGACCATTATGAAAAATCTGACTATTGCTCCTGTAAAACTTCTTGGTATGAAAAAGGAAGATGCAGAGCAAAAAGCATTGGAATTGTTGGATAGAGTAGGATTAAAAGACAGAGCCGACGCTTATCCAAGCCAACTTTCAGGTGGTCAGAAACAGCGTATTGCTATTGTGCGCTCACTTTGTATGTCACCACAGGTTATGCTTTTTGATGAACCTACTTCTGCTCTTGATCCAGAGATGGTTGGAGAAGTATTGGAGGTTATGAAGCAACTTGCAAAAGAAGGTATGACAATGGTTGTTGTAACTCACGAAATGGGCTTTGCACGTGAAGTTGCCACAAAGGTTGTGTTTGTAGATGAGGGCGTTATTGTGGAACAAGCACCTCCGGAAGAATTCTTCAGCAACCCTAAAAGCCCAAGACTTAAAGACTTCCTTTCTAAAGTATTATAATTATAACAAAACGCTCCTGAAATCAGGAGCGTTAATTTTTTAGAAAAGTTGTTTGATTTTGTCCATATTCTCTGCTGCAAGGTTATAACCGTAGTTGTAAATTCTCTCAATCTTTGATAAGTCTTTTTCAAATGAATTTATGGCAACTTCTTTGCTTGGACGCAGTATAATTGCTTTGCCTTGTTTTTCAAGTTCTTCGCAATATTTTACTTGTTTATTATACATTTCGTGACGGGTTAAAAGTGGTTCGACCAGATTAGGATATTTCTTCTTTAGAATTTTAGCAGCAAATTTATTGCCACTACCTAACTTTTTAATATAGCCTTCTGGTTGTGTTAGAATAATCAGCAATTTGTCGTTTCCGTCTTTTATGGCTTTTTCTGCAGGGATAGAATCTGTAAGACCACCATCATAGTAAGGCGTGCCGTCAATTTTGATTTCAGGAAAAATCAGAGGCAAAGCACAGGTCGCAACAAGCATATTAAAGTGGCGGTCAGTTTTTTTGCCGTCAAGATATTCGATTTTTCCTGTCTGTGCATTTGTAACACCTACTTTTACGGTAGATGGCGAAGAGTAATATGTATCGTAATCAAAAGGGAAGTACTTTTCTGGTATTTCTTTATATACAAATGAAATTCCAAACAGACTTTTGTCACTGAAAATGTTTCTCAACCCAAGATATCTTTTATCTTTTCTGAATTTCATTATAATATCAATGTTGCGTCGTCTTTGTTTTGACACATATGATACTCCGTTAGAAATTCCTGCAGACACACCAATTACATAAGGAAATTCTACGTTGTTATCTAACAGTGCGTCCATAACGCCACAAGAAAACATTGGACGAAACGTACCGCCCTCCAAAACTAAACCTGCCATTTTATCTCCTCCGAATAATAAAAAATTATATCACATATATTAAAAATACACAATGAACATTATTTAAATTTTGAGGTTATGTAAATTATATTTTACAATTCAATTCTTTGCAAAAATATTGATTTTGCTATTTCATTGTAGTAAAATAGGGTTACTATAATGGAAGTTATGGGGAAATATTATGAAAATTGTTATTGTAGGCTGTGGCAGAGTAGGTAAAAATATTGCTGAACAGTTAAGTATGGAAAATCACGATATAACTGTAATTGATAATGACCGTAGAGCACTGTCAAAAGTAGCAGATACTGAGGGCATTATGACAGTATATGGTAACGGTGCAACTATTGAAACACAGATAGAAGCAGGCGTAAAAGAATGCGACTTGGTTATTGCAGTTACTGATAACGACGTACTAAATTTGTATGCTTGTCTTATAGCAAAAACAACTGGTGCCTCTCGTACTATAGCACGAGTAAGAAATCCTGAATATTCCAAGGATATTCCGATGATTAAAGACCAGTTGGAACTATCTATGGCTATTAACCCCGAATATACATCATCACAGGAAATGAGTCGCATCCTTAAGTTCCCAGGTGCTATTGAGATTGATACCTTTGCCAAGGGTGCAGTAGATTTAATAAAAATTAAAGTTAAGGATGAGTCTATCCTTGCTAATCAGAAAGTAGTAGATTCTTGCGGTTTACTTAAGGGAAATATCAGAATTTGTGTAGTTGAGCGTGACGGTGAGTGCTATATCCCAAACGGTGATTTTGTTATTAAATCAAAAGATTTGGTATCTGTGTTAGTGCCAAGTCACTATGCTGGCAAAACCCTCAAGAAACTTGGCTTAATATCCAAAAAAGGTAGAAGTGTATTTATTTTGGGTGGTAGTAAAATTGCATATTACCTCGCCAAAAACATCGCTGCTCTTGGTATGGATGTAAAAATTATAGAAGAAAGAATCGAAAGATGCG
Organism: uncultured Ruminococcus sp.; assembly: GCA_964629465.1. Classification (GTDB taxonomy): domain Bacteria; phylum Bacillota; class Clostridia; order Oscillospirales; family Acutalibacteraceae; genus Ruminococcoides. Next base: position 7,113 of record CAZVRE010000019.1, read on the forward strand.
AAGAGTTAAGTGAGAGTTTGGATAACGTTGTAATTATCAACGGCGACGCTATGGACCAAGACTTGCTTATTGCAGAGGGTATTCAGAACGCTGACGGTATCGTTACACTTATGAACAGCGACGAGGAGAATATCCTGATATCTTTGTTTGCAAAGAACGTGAACCCTGATGCAAAAGTAATTACTGAAATTAACGAGTTTAAGTTCAGCACTATTGTCGAAAATCTTCCTCTTGATACAGTTGTTCATCCAAAGTTCTTAACAGGTGAATATATAGTTCGTTATGTACGAGCAATGCAGAATTCTATGGGTAGTAATATTGAAACGCTCTACAGAATTTTCAATAACAAAGCAGAGGCTATGGAATTCAGAGTAAGAGAGGATAGTCTGGCTATTGGTGTGCCACTTGCTATGCTTGATTTAAAACCTGAACTACAGGTTGCTTGTATCAATCGCCATGGCAAAATTATTATTCCAACTGGTACAGATACTATGGAAATCGGAGATACAGTTATTATTGTAACAAAGCAGAAAGGTTTATCTGACTTAAAAGATATTCTTAAATAAGAGGGCGTATGAATAAAAGAATAATTTCATATATCCTTGGCTGGGTGCTTATGATTGAGGGTATTGCTATGCAAATACCTATGGCAGTTGGACTTGGATACGGAGAAAAAAGTTATATATATTTCTTGATTATAGGCTTGGTGCTAATATTGGTAGGTGGTTTAATCATATTTTTTAAGCCCCAAAATATGACATTAAGCCGTAGTGAGGGTTTTGCTGCTACTGCATTAAGTTGGATAGTTTTATCCGTTGCTGGTGCATTACCACTATATTTCAGTGGTGCTATTCCTAATTTTATGAATGCAGTTTTTGAAGCCGTTTCTGGCTTTACAACTACAGGCGCTACCATACTTGTTGATATTGAAGCCCTCGATAAATGTATGTTGTTTTGGCGTGCGTTCACCCACTTTATAGGTGGTATGGGTGTTATTGTGTTCTTGCTTGCTATTATTCCAAAAATTGCAGGAACTAATAGTATTAACCTTATGAAAGCCGAGAGTACAGGCACTGATGTTAACAAAACTATGCCTAACTTACGAGTTTATGCTGCTGTTTTATATAGTATTTATATTGGATTAACCGTATTAGAAATCATATTTTTATCCTTTGGTGGTATGAATTTATTTGACGCAATAACTACTGCTTTCTCAACTGCGGGCACAGGTGGTTTTGCTTCCTATAATAATTCAATAGCCCATTTTGACAGTTATTATTTACAAACAGTTATTGCTGTCTTTATGATGTTATTCGGCGTAAATTTCTATGTATATATTTTAATATTAACAAAGAGATTTAAGCAGATTTTCAAAATGACAGAAGTATGGGTGTATTTTGGAATAGTTGCAGTTTCCACTATCGCCATTGCTGTTAATATTATTGGCATATTCGGTAATTGGTACGATGCTATCCATCAAAGTTTTTTCTATGTAACTTCTATTATTTCTACAACAGGTGTATCTCTTTGCGATACTAACATATGGCCACAATTCAGCAAGGTTATTATACTTGTGATAACTTGTATCGGCGCTTGTGCAGGCAGTACGGGTGGCGGCTTTAAAGTTTCCAGAATAATAATTATTTGTAAGGAAATTAAAAAAGGAATAATGACTATTGTACACCCACGTCAGGTGTATACCGTCAAGGTTGACGGCAGAAAGGTCAGCCACGAAACCACAAGAACAGTAAGTGTATTTTTAATGATATATATATTTATCACAGTATTTAGTTTCCTTATTGTTTCACTTGATGGTTTTGATTTGGAAACGAATTTTACAAGTGTTTTAGCCACATTAAATAATGTAGGTCCGGGTTTTGGTATGGTTGGTTCTGTGGGTAATTATAGCCAGTTTAGCATGCTTTCTAAATTTGTATTTTGCTTTGATATGATTGCAGGCAGACTTGAACTTTATCCTTTAATCTTATTGCTTACTCCATCCGCTTGGAAAAAGCACTAATAAATCACATCTCACAGGTAATACTACCTGTGAGGTGTTTTTATGTCCGAATTAGTTTTAGAATACAGAGACCACAGGCAGGTCAAAGAATATCCCTTTGGTTTTAAATTGATGTTTTTGTATTTGCTTAATGTTGTAGATTGGTTTTGCACTCAAGTGCTTATTGATACTGGATATTTTCACGAAGCCAACCCCCTTATGATATGGATAATGGACTATCCATTGGTAGGCTTTTCTGTCAAATGTATGTTGCCATTGGCGCTGATAATTTTTATTTGGATGTTCTACAGAATATTCAAGTTAGAGCAAAATAGATTTACTAATATAGCAATATACTGTGGAGTGATAATTTACAGTGTTGTTATGGTGGTTCATATTATCAATTTTTTGTTGCTCTTTTTAGGAATTTAATGTAAAATGGTAAGGCGAAAGGAAGTGATGTTTTGCCAATATTAAGTGTTCATAATTTATCAATGAGTTTTGTTGAGCAAAAATTGTTCAGCGATGTTTCTTTTGAAATTGAAAAAGGCGATAAAGTTGGATTTATTGGAGCAAACGGCGTTGGCAAAACAACACTTTTCAGAATTATCAACGGCGAGTTAGAACCTGATCAGGGAAGTGTGTTCAAGTCAAAGGATACTGTTGTAGGTTATATGCAGCAACACGCTTGTAATCATCCTGATAGGTGCGTTTATGACGAACTGATATCCGTATTTGATTACCTCAAAAAAATAGAGGAGCAAATGGAAGCACAGAATAATAAGGTGGCTTCTGCGACAGTGCCTGATGCAAGGGATATTGAGTTGCAAACTTTTCTTATAGAAAAGTTCGAGAAACTTGGTGGACTTACATACAAAAATCGTACTCGTTCTGCACTTTTGGGCTTTGGCTTTGATGAAAACACCTTCAATATGCCTACAGGTGAACTATCCGGAGGTCAACGTTCAAAGTTGAGTTTGCTTAAGTTGTTGCTCTCAAAGTCAGATTTTTTGCTTTTGGATGAACCTACCAACCATTTGGATATTAAGTCAGTAAACTGGCTTGAAAATTTCATTCGTGATTTTAAAGGCTCAATGATTATTGTAAGCCACGACCGTTATTTCCTTGATAGTGTTACCAATAAAACTATTGAGTTAGAGCATAACAAAACTCGAATGTATAAGGGAAATTATACAGAATTTAAAAAGAAGAAAAAAGCGTTTGAAGAAAGCCTCAAAAATAAATATGAAAACGATATTAAAGAAATCAAGCGTATTGAGGGTATTGTAGAACAACAAAAGCGTTGGGGCAGGGAACACAATTTTATTACTGCTGCAAGCAAGCAGAAAGAGGCTGATAGAATAAAGGCGCAACTTGTGGCTCCTGACAGTCAACTGGAAACTATGCGTATGAAGTTTAACCCAAAACGAGTAAGTGGCAATGATGTGCTAATATGCAAATCTCTTGCAAAAAGTTTTGGCGAGAAAAAGTTATTTTCAAATGTTGATTTACATATTCGCAAGGGCGAGAGAGTGTTTGTCATTGGTGACAATGGGTGTGGTAAAACCACCTTGTTTAACATACTTATGGGCAAAGTAGGTGCAGACTGTGGTAGTATAGAATTTGGTGCACAGGTTGACATAGGCTATTTTGACCAGATGCAAAACAACCTGACCTTAAGTAAAACTGCTATTGATGAGTTGTGGGACACATTCCCTAATATGACAGAAACTCAAGTTAGAACAGCGCTTGGCAGTTTTTTGTTCAAAGGAGATACGGTGTTCAAACCTCTTAACAAAATGAGTGGTGGCGAAAGAGCACGTATCAGTCTACTAAAACTTATGCTTGATGGTAGCAACTTATTGTTCCTTGACGAGCCTACTAACCATTTGGATAGCGCATCTCGGGAGCAACTTGAGAACACTCTCACTGATTACGAAGGCACAATGGTAATTGTAAGCCACGACAGATATTTTATAAATAAACTTGCTACTCGTATCTTAAAATTGGAGTCCAACGGTGTAGTTGAATATCTTGGTAATTACGATTATTATTTAGAAAAGACAAAAGATATAGATAATGTAGAAAACGCTCCAAAGTCTAAAACCCAAAAGTCAAAAAATGACTATCAACTTCGTAAAGAAGCTCAAGCAAAAGAACGTAAGCGCCTGAATGATATCAAAAAAACAGAAGAACAGATTGAAAAACTCGACGAGGAAATCGCCGTTATAAATGAGCAATTGCAACAAAGCGAAGTGATTTCCAACTACGAAAAACTTATGGAACTAACTGATGAACTTGAGCAAAAGCAGAGTTTGCAGGAAAGGCTGTATGAGTTTTGGGAAGAGTTAAGTCAATAATAACTGCCTGTAGCACAGTTGGATAATGCAACAGACTCCGACTCTGTAGATCGCAAGTTCAAATCTTGTCAGGCAGACCAGTTTTATCGACAAGTTTCGACAGGGAACTTGTCGATTTTTCTTTCAAACTCTCTTATATAAATTTTTTAGAAAAACTTTCTCACAAATTTCATAATATAGTGCAATTTTTACCTCTTTTTAGCGTATAAGTGAAAGGTGGTGAAATAATGACTAGTGAAGAGTTTAGAAATAATCCTATGTTTTTGAGAAATCAGTTTGACGGTGATGGCATATTTCAAATGCCATTGATCAAAAAAGATACAATAGACATTAAGAATATTTCTTTTGTTGGATATGATAAATTATCTGAAAAAGAATATGATAAGATAGTTCATTTCTTTTTGGATGATTATAAATTTGAGGTAATGTGGAATAATCCTGAACCGAGAATTGATAAATTATCGAAATATAAAGTGGTTCTTACTCCACAGTTTAGTTTGTTTACTGAAATGCCAATAGGATTAAAAATTTATCAAACTTTTAAAAACAGATGGTGTGGTGCATATTTTCAAAGTAAGGGTATAAAAACTATACCGTCTCTTGCTTGGGGAGATTCAGATACATATTGGTTTTGTTTTGATGGAATTGAAAAAAGAAGTGTAGTTGCTGTATCTACTATTGGTGTAAAAACTGAGAAAGATTTATTTTTGGCAGGCTATAATGAAATGTTGCGTAAGCTTCAACCTAGTGCTATAATTTGTTATGGAAATCCTTTTGAAGAAATGAAAGGGAACATAACCATTATAGATTATGCTGAAACTAACAATCTCAAATCTAAAGGTATTTATGTGCATAAAACATATAGATATTTTGATTTTGATAAAGGTATGGGTTCGGCAGGTAACAAATGGAAACCCAAAGATGATAATGGAAAATTGTTCGTTGGAGATCCTAATACTAAAAATACTAAGATTTCGAAAAAGGGAGAAAAATATGAATATAAAATAGGTGACGATGGCAAAGCAACTGTTGTAAGACATCATTCCGATCACGGTAGTTCTAAATATCATTCTAATCCCCATGATCATAAAGTTAATTGGGATACACCGGATGGACATCCTGAACTTGGAAGGGAAATAAACTACCCTGATGGAAATATTCCTGATTTATAAATTTTGAAAGGAAGAAAGCAATGGATATTATTATAGATAATGAAAATTTTAAAACAATAAGTGAATTCATCGAGTGCATGAACTGTGGCGGTGAAGTACAGTTTTTGTGGAACGAAAAAGAGTATTATTCTGGCAGGATAATGGATAAACTTTGTGTCTATGAATGTAATGTTCCCGATACTGAAATTTGGTTTGAGACTATTGATGAAATGCTGGACCATATTATTGATGGTGAAGTGATAAGGGATATTATTACAAAAGTGGAAGTGCTTGATAGAACAATATAAATCCCGCTAATTCACATCCAAACATATTTAAAAATAAAATATCTTTTTTGTAACCTGATTACAATATAACAAAAGGCACCATAACGGTGCCTTTTGTTATATACCTAATTCAAAGTCGGACTGGATTTGAAGCCGACTGTTAAGAAAATGCTCCGGTGGAGCATTTTTAAGGAGGAGAACAGATGTGAGTTTTCCAAGAAACGTGAACCCAACAGGCGAAATGGTGCTTTCTAAAGATGAAAACGAGTCAGGCAGACAGTATAATAGACAAGTTACGACTAAAAACTTGTCGATTTTTTGTATAAAGAAAACCATGCGATAGTCGCATGGTTCAAAAAAGGTTAACCGATAAACAAAAAAGACCTCCGATATGCTAGAATAGGAACGACCTGCCAGTCGAACCAAAAAGCAATCGGAGGAATTTTAATATGAAAAAGAAAGTATAAATACCACAAATAGTCTAGCACACACAAAATGGAATTGCAAGTATCATATAGAGTTTGCCCCCAAGTATAGAAGAAAGGTGTTCTACGAAGAAAAGAGGTTAGAGATAAGAGCAATTCTTAGGTAGCTATGCCAATGGAAAGGAGTAGAAATAATAGAAGGAGAAGTATGCCCAGACCACATACATATGCTGGTAAGCATCCTGCGCAAAATGAGCGTTTCAGGATTTATGGGATACTCAAAAGGAAAAGCGCACTTGTGCGCTGCCAGTAATATTAGGGCTATGCCCGAAAATGAAATACCCCCCCGTTTTACGGGGGGATATTTATTCTTTATTAAATGTTAAAATTTTTCAGTGTAATCAAGTGCAATCCAGCCTGCACCTGATTTTAGTTTACCCCATTTTTTAGCACCTTTGCCGTTTTTCTCTGCAATAATTGTGTATGCACCATTATTGGGAATTGTGCCTGTTACTTCATAGTTTGTGCCTGGACCTTTACGAATATTTACGCCATCCAAACTGGTAATACGAACAATATAACTTTTAAAGGAATTAGAATTTGTTGGTTTTTTATAGGTTATATTAAAATAATTGCACATACCTTTGCATATTGCTTCTCCAATTTGTTTTACATTTTTTTGTATCCAATCTGAACCTGCTTTTGTGTCGTGATATTCACACTCAATATAGATTGTTAATGCGGCAGGTACAATTATTTCGTACAAATTATTCTCATAGGTTACACTGTCTGCAGTTCCGGGTGAGATTTTACCTAACTCCTTCAATATGGCTTCGCAAGCCACTTTACCATTTGAATCAAGACAAAAAATTCTTGTTCCACCAGTTAATTTTCCGTTGAAAGCGTTAGTGTGGATAGGTATATGAATATCTGCTTTGAATTTGTCAGATTCATTACAGCGTTTTTCCATTGTATCCCCTGATTTGCCTACCTTAACTTTGAATCCACAGCGCTTGAGTGCTGAAGCAGTCGCTTTTGCGATTTTTTCGCACTGTACCATTTCGTTGGTGCTACCTGTTGCGTAGATATTATTGCCTTGTGTTGAGGGACTTAAATATATTCTTTTAGCCATCAGTTGTTTATCTCTATAGTAAATACTTTAAGCAATCTGAATAATGACAAGGTGGGCCGAAACTGGTTGAGTTCCACCGGCAAGTGGGGTGATTGTAAGTGCTGCGGCATTATCGGCAGGATTACGCACAGTTATAACAGTATTGATTGTGGTTGTTGTCAAAAGAGTCATACCTACGATTTGAGAAGTACCGGTTGCACGACCTACTACCGTATATGCTAATTCATCGCCATTGGCAGTTAGTACTAACTGACCTGCTTCGTCTACACTTACTTCAAATAATATTTGATAAGTGCCTATTTCTGCCAGATTAAATGAACTTGATCCGGTTCGCGCAATATCAGAACCACTACTTGAACCATCTTGTGGAAAACTGACATCTGTACCTGGTGCAACTGTGGCAGCATTGTCAGGTGGCATTAGTGCATAGAAGTCAGCAAAGTTTAACACTCCTCCGGCAGGACCCTGAGGGCCAACAGGACCGGTTTCGCCTACAGGACCCTGAGGACCAATAGGGCCGGTTTCACCTACAGGACCCTGAGGACCAACAGGACCGGTTTCGCCGATAGGACCTTGAGGGCCAACAGGACCGGTTTCGCCTACAGGACCTTGAGGACCAACAGGGCCGGTTTCACCGATAGGACCCTGAGGGCCAACAGGACCGGTTTCACCTACAGGACCTTGAGGGCCAACAGGACCGGTTTCGCCTACAGGACCTTGAGGACCAACAGAACCGGTTTCGCCTACAGGACCTTGAGGACCAACAGGACCGGTTTCGCCTACAGGACCTTGTGGACCAATAGGGCCGGTTTCACCTACAGGACCTTGTGGACCAACAGGACCGGTTTCGCCTACAGGACCCTGAGGACCAACAGGGCCGGTTTCACCTACAGGACCCTGAGGTCCAACAGGACCGGTTTCACCGATAGGACCTTGTGGACCAACAGGGCCGGTTTCACCTACAGGACCTTGTGGACCAACAGGGCCGGTTTCACCTACAGGACCCTGAGGTCCAACAGGACCGGTTTCACCTACAGGACCCTGAGGGCCAACGGGACCAGGAGGTCCAGGTGGACAAGTTGGGCAAGTAGGACAAGTTGGACACTGTGAACAACTTGAACATGTGTTGTTGCAACAAGAATTTATATTATTAGGATTATTACAAGAACAATCTTTTGTTCCATTTATTATATTCATTCGAAAATCTCGATTTTTCATATTTATCGCCTCATTAAAATTTGATTTTCATTATATATTATGTTTTTAGTATAAATGTGATACAACAAGTGAGGTATATATTCTATGTGATTGGACTATGACAATACCCTGCAATCATTGTTATTTCTGTTGTTGTACCTCTTATAATTCTTGCAGGTAGATTACCAATTTTTTACTATTAAATAAGTAAAAAATAAGTTCCATCAAACAAGTGGCAGGGGAGTACATTACATATTCTAAAAAGATGTCAACAAGTGCCGAGCCTATTCCGGTGTCAATAAAACCGTAAAACAGTGGTAACAGTAGTACTGCACAATCACCTAAGTTCAGATAACCATTAACCGTCATACTGCCTTTAATATGCTGATAGGATACAATGTAAATTCTATATGATTTGCTACCAAATGTTGAAGATTTTCCAGAGTTTTTTTACTCAGCGGGGTAACTCTTACAGGGTGATTTTGTCAATAGAGTTAAGAAATAATTCATATATTTTAAAATAGGGGTTGACATTTGAAAAGGTGAATGTTATAATATAAACCTATAAAACCAGTAGGTTTAGTAGTAGTTTGAAATTGAGATGTTAATTTTTAAATAAATGAATAAATTTAAACGATGTTGTTGCTGACAATATCAATTAAAACATCAATATATATTTTATAAAAGGAGATAATCATTATGAAAACATTTGAAAGAATTACGGACCTTATTGGTGGTACACCGCTGTTAGAACTTAAAAACTATGAGAAAGAAAATAATCTGTCTGCAACTATACTTGCTAAACTTGAATACTTTAATCCTGCAGGAAGTGTTAAGGATAGAATTGCAAAAGCAATGATTGATGATGCTGAAGCAAAAGGACTGCTCAATTCGAATTCAGTAATTATTGAGCCTACAAGTGGCAACACAGGTATTGGCCTTGCATCAGTTGCAGCTTCCAGAGGTTATCGCACTATCCTAACGATGCCCGAAACAATGAGCGTTGAACGCCGTAATCTTCTAAAGGCATATGGAGCCGAACTTGTGCTCACGGACGGTACAAAGGGTATGAAAGGTGCCATTGCAAAGGCGCAGAAACTTGCTGATGAAATTCCTCACAGTTTTATTCCAAGTCAGTTTACAAATAATGCAAATCCTGAAATACATTCCAAGACAACAGGTCCGGAAATTTGGGAGGATACTGACGGGAAGGTTGATATTTTTGTTGCCGGTGTCGGTACAGGTGGTACTGTTTCCGGTGTGGGAAAATATCTTAAACAACAGAATCCAGAAGTTAAAGTTGTGGCTGTTGAGCCGGCAGGTTCTCCTGTTTTGTCAAAAGGTACACCTGGTCCACATAAAATTCAGGGAATCGGTGCAGGTTTTGTTCCTGATACATTAAATACAGAGATTTATGATGAGATTATAACAGTTGAAAACGAAGATGCTTTTGCAACAGGCAGAGCACTTGCCCAAAAGGAAGGTGTGCTTGTAGGTATTTCTTCTGGTGCGGCTGTGTTTGCAGCAACTGAACTTGCAAAACGACCTGAAAACAAAGATAAAATTATAGTAGTACTTCTCCCTGACACAGGTGAAAGATATCTTTCTACACCTATGTTTGCAGAATAAATTTTAAATCACCCCTTTTAAAATACCCTTGCCGATTTTATACGGCAAGGGTATTAAAATAAGTAAAGGAACTATGGGCAATCATAGTTCCTTGTGAATAATTTTAAATTACATAATTATTTGTATATTTTTCTCGTTGATTGTCAAGAAGGTCCTGAAGAGTAATATTATCAAGATAATCTGAAATTACTTTTTTTAATCCCTGCCACATAGGAAGGGTGATGCATTCATTGCAACGTTCACATTCTATTGGTTCGTGATCCAGGCAGGAAACAGGCGCAAGGCTACCTTCTGTAACTAGAAGGATATCTTTTACTGTATATTTATCAGGCTTTTTTGCAAGTTTATAACCACCCTGATAACCTCTGTTGGTTTTAAGAAAATCAGATTTATTAAGAATAGGAACAATTTGTTCGAGATACTTTTTTGAAATGTTTTGACGTGCTGCAATATCTTTTAAAGCAATATACCCATCTTCCTGATGTTCTGCAAGGTCTAAGAGCATACGTAGTGCGTAACGTCCTTTTGTTGAAATTTTCAATTCTAATACCACCTCTCAACCTTTTACACTATAATAACATATGTTTTGTAGGCTTTCAAGTGTAAATTTACAAAGTTTGATGGTGAAGTAGCATGTATTCTTTTACATAATTATAATTAAGTGTTGACAATGTCCACTTGTTTATGGTAATATATCTACACACAAAACCTATATGTTTAGTATGTAATACAAATTACAGATAAATCGGAGGGATTAAAATGAAATTTATATTTACTTTATTGATAAGGAGAAATTACAGATTTGGACGAATGTATCAGTGTTGCTGTAATTAACATATATTTTATATTAAGCAAAAAACAATTTATTTTATTTGACAATAAGAAAGAGGTTTTATAAATGAGCACATTAAAAGAAAGAAAATTAAGATTTGAAACATTACAGTTACACGTTGGACAGGAACAAGCAGATGCGGTTACTGATGCAAGAGCAGTTCCTATCTATGCAACAACATCATATGTTTTTCATAATAGTCAGCACGCCTCTGATCGCTTTAGCCTGAGAGATGCAGGTAACATTTACGGCAGACTTACAAACCCTACTCAGGATATTTTTGAACAGAGAATAGCAGCCCTTGAAGGTGGCTCGGCTGCATTGGCAGTCGCTTCAGGCGCAGCCGCTATATCATATTCAATCCAGGCGCTCGCCGGAGCAGGGGATAACATTGTCGCTGCAAAAACAATCTACGGTGGCACATACAATCTTCTTGAGCACACACTTCCTACTTACGGTATTACAACAACATTTGTTGACCCTGATGAAGATGGTGCTTTTGAAAACGCAATAAACGAAAGTACAAAGGCGCTTTATATTGAAACATTAGGAAATCCTAACTCTAACATTATTGATATTGAAAAGGTTGCCGCTGTGGCACATGCACACAATATTCCATTGGTAGTGGACAGCACTTTTGCTACTCCTTATCTTTTAAGACCATTTGAATACGGTGCAGATATTGTAGTGCATTCTGCTACAAAGTTTATCGGTGGTCACGGTACTGCAATTGGTGGTGTAATTATTGAAAGTGGTAAGTTCGACTGGAAAGCATCAGGAAAATTCCCACAGTTTTCTGAACCAAATCCATCTTATCACGGTGCAGTGTTTACCGATGCCGCTCCGGGTGCACCGTTCGTAACATATATCCGTGCAATTCTTCTTCGTGATACAGGTGCAACACTTTCACCTTTCCACGCATTTATTTTCTTACAGGGACTTGAAACACTTTCACTCCGTGTTGAGCGTCATGTTGAAAACACTAAAAAAGTAGTTGAATTCCTATCAAAACACCCACAGGTTGAAAGCGTAAATCATCCTTCTCTTGATGATTCGCCATATAAAGCATTATATGACAAGTATTTCCCTAACGGTGGTGGTTCAATCTTTACATTTGAAATTAAAGGTGATGAAGAAACAGCCAAGAACTTTATTGATAGCCTTCAGGTATTCTCACTCCTTGCCAATGTTGCTGATGTTAAGTCACTTGCAATTCATCCTGCATCAACAACCCATTCACAGTTAACAGGAGAAGAACTTATTGAACAGGGCATCAAGCCAAATACAATCAGACTTTCAATCGGTACAGAACATATTGATGATATCCTATTTGATTTACAGGAGGCATTTGATTGTGTTACCAACTCATAAAATAATGAAATTTGTAATCTGATAATATAAAGAAAAACAAGAAGAATAGTATAAATTTGCACAATTTGAATTCGAAGTTTATAATGAGAGAAACAACTAAAAGGCAAAAATTAAAGGTTATCTACTTTGTGACGAGGTTGTTGCAATTATATAATTGCAAAGTATTAGCAATTAAGATTAAATTAGGCACATAAGTTTTTCTTATGTGCCATAATTTTTTGGGTATAATAATAAAAACTTAGTTGTGCACTTGCATATTAATAATCTTTGCTATATAATTTTATTATGATTAAATGGGAGGAATTTTTATGAGTATTAAAATCGGCATTTTTGGTTACGGCAACCTTGGTCGTGGCATAGAATATGCGATCCGTCAGAATGACGATATGGAATTGGTTGCAGTATTTACTCGTCGTGACCCATCTACAGTTAAGATTGATACAGATGGAGTTAAAGTTTACCACGCTGACGAAGTTGCAAACCTTACTAACGAGATAGATGTAATGATTTTATGTGGTGGCAGTGCTACAGACTTACCTGTGCAAACACCTGCTTTGGCAAAATTATATAATGTTATTGACAGTTTTGATACACATGCTAAAATTCCTGAGCATTTTGCAAATGTTGACGCAGCGGCTAAAGAAAACGGTAAACTCGCAATGATCTCCGTTGGTTGGGATCCTGGTATGTTCTCACTTAATAGAATGTATGCAGGTGCGATTTTGCCTGATGGCAAAGACTATACTTTCTGGGGCAAGGGTGTTTCTCAGGGCCATTCAGATGCTATCCGTAGAATTGAGGGTGTATTAGACGGTAAGCAATACACCGTTCCTGTTGATGAGGCGCTTGATTTGGTGAGAAGTGGCTCAAACCCTGAACTTACAACTCGTCAAAAGCACACAAGGGTTTGCTATGTTGTGGCTGACGAAAATGCTGACAAAGCAAAGATCAAAGCCGAGATTGTAAATATGCCTAACTATTTTGCAGATTACGATACAACAGTTCACTTTATTACAAAAGAAGAAATGGCTGCTAATCACAGTGGTATTCCTCACGGTGGCTTTGTAATTCGTAGTGGAAGAACAGGTAAAAACTTAGAGAACAAGCATATTGTTGAATATAGCATCAAACTTGATTCAAACCCTGAATTTACTGCCTCTGTAATCGTTGCTTATACAAGGGCAGTTTATAAGATGAGCCAAGAGGGTCAGACAGGTTGCAAAACTGTTTTTGATGTAGCGCCTGCTTACCTGAGTCCAAAATCAGGTGACGAATTACGCAAAAATCTATTATAATTACGACAGTTAAGGACAGACTAATACAGTCTGTCCTTTTTATTTACATTGTATTACAATATTGTAATTGATAATTCTTTTAATATCACTATTTCGTCACATTGTTACTATATAATTAAATTGAATGATTATAATTAGGGGAGGTAGTATATGTCTACACTGTTTTTGCACATTGGTATGCCTAAAACCGGAACGTCATATATTCAGAAATTCCTTTCGTTAAATAACAAGGTATTAAGACCTAAGGGTTATGTTTACCCTGTGTTCAAATTCACATTTGATAAAATTGGTCATTTAAGAAATGGTCACTTTTTGGTTTGCAAAATCAAGAATGAGCAGGGTAAGAGAGACCACGAGGCAGAAAAATATTATTTTGAAAAAGGTTTTAAAAGAGTATTAAGTTGCTTTGAAAAATATCCTAATGTAATTTTGTCAGATGAATCAATATGGAATTCTTCAGACAACAATTATTCAGGTGATTTGTGGCCTGAACTCAAAAGAATGGCAGATGAACACAATTTTGATGTAAAAATCATAGTTTACTTAAGACGTCAGGATACTTTTATCCAATCTTTGTGGGGACAGTTTGTTAAGGGTACTTGTGAATTGTCCTTCAAAGATTATGTGAACGGCAAAATGCACGAAAAAAGACGTCAGAATTATTATGAAAGACTAAATGAAATCTCAGCATATTTCGGCAAAGAAAATGTTATTCCAAGAGTTTATGAAAATCAGCAGTATGAGGGTACAGACAATACTTTGATTTCTGACTTCTTAAAAGTAATAGGCATTGAACTTACTGATGAATACCAAAAGCCTATGGTTGAGCTGTCAAACACAAGTCTTGAGGGTGTTTATCTTGAAACAAAGAGAGTAATGAACACATTCCCTGAATTTAAGGAAAGACGCAATTATCTTACGGATGACCTTAAAAAGGTAATGGAAGAGCACAAGGATAGTCCAAAGGCTAAGAGAGTAAATAACTTTACTTATGACGAGCAGATTGCTTATTTAGAAAAATACAAAGATAGTAACAGTATGGTTGCAAAAGAGTATTTTGGCAGAGAAGACGGAATTTTGTTTAGAGATGAAATCAAAAAAGTTGACAATGAGAATATCGCAAATTATAAAACAACTGATATTCTTGAAACTTTGGGTCAAGTTATCGTAATGAAGAACAATGAGTTTTTGGAACTCAAAGACGAAAAGCGTAGCCTTCAGTCAACTATTAACTGGATTAGCACACCTTTCTTCAAAAAAGTTACCAGAAAGTTAAAGAGAATTTTTAGTAGACCAAAAGAACAACTGGGTGAGACAGATGAACTATGCTGATGTATTAAAAGTTGCAAAAGAAGCTGCGGTAATTGCAGGCAAGGAAATTATGCAGATTTATAACTCTAGTGACTTTGGTGTTGAGTTCAAAAAGGATAATTCTCCATTAACTAAAGCAGACAAAGCCTCAAACGATGTTATCGTAAATATGCTTAAAGCCAATTTCCCTCAATATGCTATTCTATCAGAGGAAGAAAAGGACAACCTTGATAGACTTAATAACGACTACTGTTTTGTAGTAGACCCATTGGACGGTACAAAGGAGTTTGTTAAGCGCAATGGTCAGTTTACTGTAAATATTGCTTTGAGTTACAAGCACAAGTCTGTTTTGGGTGTTATTTATGTGCCTGTAACTGAGGAACTTTTCTACGCTGCAGAAGGTTACGGCAGTTTTTGGGAGAAAGACGGAGTAGTTAAGAAACTTCAGGTATCAACCGAAAAGAAAGAAAAAAGTGATTTGAGAGTTGTAATGAGTAATTCTCACGGTTGCCCTCAAATGGAAGAACTTTTAGAAAAATACAAGTTCAAAAATTTCATAAAAGTTGGCAGTTCGCTCAAAGGCTGTATGATAGCCAAGGGTGAGGCTGATGTATATTATCGTCATAACCCAACTATGGAATGGGATACTGCTGCTATGCAGTGTATTGTTGAAGAAGCAGGTGCGATTTTTATGCAGATGGATGACACTCCAATGCTTTATAATCGTGAGGACAGTCTTAATAGCAAAGGTTTCTATATTATCAACAGTATTAACAATAAGTTGTAAATTGTAAATATTTGCATTTTAGAAGTAAAAGTGGTATAATAAGACGTTATGATAAAAAAGTTTTTTAAGAAAATAAGTTGGTTATTTCCTTTCTTGAAAATTGGATGTATAGGTTTTGGAGGAGGTACATCTCTAATCCCTGTAATCGAAGAGGAAATGGTAACCACAAGACGACTTGTACCAAAAGATAAATATGATATTGATGTAATAGTTGCCAGCATTACCCCTGGAGCATTACCAGTTGAAATTTCAGGCAGTTTGGGTAAGCGTATAGCAGGTATTTGGGGTATGCTTTTTGCAGCAATTTGTATGACTTTACCTGGTGCAATGGCTACAATGTTCTTGCTTTCTGGTATGTCAACATTAAGCGAAACTGTTTTTATGCAGATTGAAATTGTTGCTGTTGGTATTGCTGCGTTTATTTTATCAATGCTCACAAAGTACATATCAGGCGCTCTAAAATGGGCAAAAGAGCACAACAGGCTGATTATTGCTATTGGTATAATACTTGGTGTTTTGTTGCTTAATGCAGGCAAGCCGTTCTACAAAATATTAGCGTTGTTCGGCGTTGAGGCAACTCCGTTGTTTAATATATCTACTGTTAATATTTTGCTTGTTACATTTTTTGTTGTTATATTTACACATTGTAAATTTACAATTACTAATGTGATTATAAGTGCATTAGTTTCTACACCATTTATATTTTATGTGTCAAAGTTTAACGAGAAAAATGAGATACTTGTTGCTCACGGCAATTTTGATTACATTTACTATGGCTTTATTGCTATTATGGTGGCATTATCTATTTATGGCTTTATAAGTCATAGAGATAAATCTAAAAAGTCCAAAAAGGTTTCTTTTTTGGGTACAATAAAAGAAGAAATAGTTTGGCTTGTTTTCTTAATTGTGGCAAGTATTCCTGCTTTCTTTATTTTTGAGGATACTGTTTCATTTATAGGTAGAGGTTATTTATCATCAATTATGTCATTCGGTGGTGGTGACGCTTACCTGACAATAGCAGACAGTTTGTTTGTTGCAGACAACACTGCGGGCTATGTATCAAATGATATTTTCTATACCAACATTGTAACTTTAGTTAATGTATTACCTGGTTCAATTTTGTGCAAAACATTAACAGGCGTTGGCTATTGTCTTGGCTATGATAGCACAGGCAGTATATTAGGTGGTTATGCTGTTGCCATTGTTGGCTTTGCTACTGCTATAGTAGGTTCTTGTTCTGTGGTTTCTTTAATTCAATATGTGTTTGAAAAATTTGAAGAAATCAGAGTGCTTGAAATTCTAAAATCATGGGTTAAAGTTATTATTTCAGGATTGTTAGGTTCTGTTATTCTTAATTTGATTTATAGCCAATGTATGGATATGAGTATAACATCAAACGGAAGCACGGACTTTAGATTGCTTATTTTATTTGTTTTAGATTTGGTGTTTATTTATGCTCTGAATCTTATATTAGAGAAGCACACAAAAATAAGCACAGGATTAAGAGTAGTGATTTCATGTGTATTAGCATTTGGAATTGGTAACTTAATAATGTGGTTATAATATATTTAGTTTAAATTAGGAGTGAGAATTATGAGCGAAATGTCACATTTAGACAAACTCGAGGCAGAAGCGATATATATAATGCGTGAAGTTGTAGCCGAATGTGAAAAACCGGTTATGCTTTATTCAATTGGTAAAGACTCTTCTGTAATGCTACATTTAGCGTTAAAGGCTTTCTATCCTGAAAAGCCACCGTTCCCGTTTTTGCACGTTAATTCAACATGGAAGTTCAAAGAAATGATTAAATTCCGTGATCAGGTTGCTGAAAAATACGGAATCGAAATGATTGAATACATTAACCAAGAGGGCGTAGCGGAAGGAATAAATCCTTTTGACCACGGTTCTTCATACACAGATATTATGAAAACAAAGGCCCTCAAGCAGGCTCTTGATAAATATGGCTTTACTGCTGCTTTTGGTGGTGGTAGACGTGATGAGGAAAAATCTCGTGCCAAAGAGCGTATATTCTCTTTCAGAAATGCCGACCACGCTTGGGATCCTAAGAATCAGCGCCCCGAAATGTGGAAGTTGTTTAACACAGAAATCAACAAGGGCGAGAGTATTCGAGTTTTCCCAATTTCTAACTGGACAGAAAAAGACATCTGGCAGTATATCCAAAGAGAAAAGATTGATATCGTACCTCTTTATTTTGCAGATGTTCGTCCTTGCGTAGAGCGTGATGGCAACATAATTATGGTTGATGATGAGCGAATGAGAATCAAAGAAGGCGAAGAAGTAATGATGAAGAAAATTCGCTTTAGAACTTTGGGATGTTATCCATTAACCGGTGGTGTTGAAAGCGACGCCGAAACTCTTGACGAAATCATCGAGGAAACATTGAGTTCTGTAGTATCTGAGCGTACAACTCGTGTAATCGACAGCGACGGTGGTAGCGCAAGTATGGAAAAGAGAAAGAGAGAGGGTTATTTCTAATGAATGGACTTCTAAAATTTATAACCTGTGGTAGTGTTGATGACGGTAAATCTACACTTATTGGCCATATGCTATATGATGCAAAGTTATTGTTTGCTGACCAAGAAGACTCTTTGATTCTTGACAGTAAAGTTGGCTCTCGTGAGGGTGCAATCGACTACTCACTTCTCCTTGACGGTCTTATGGCTGAAAGAGAACAGGGTATTACAATTGACGTTGCATACAGATATTTTACAACAGAAAATCGTTCATTTATCGTTGCAGATACACCTGGACATGAAGAATACACAAGAAATATGGCAGTAGGTGCGTCTTTTGCTGACCTTGCTATTATCCTTGTTGACGCTTCTCAGGGCGTTCTCGTGCAGACAAGACGTCACGCAAGAATTTGCTCTCTGATGGGTATCAAGCACTTTGTGTTTGCTATCAATAAAATGGACCTTATTGATTTTGATAAGAACAAGTTTAACAAAATTGAAAAAGAAATCAAAGTTCTGCTTGCAGAGTTTGATTATGCTTCATTAAAGATTATCCCTGTATCCGCTACAGACGGCGATAACATTACTAACAAATCAGCACGTACTTCTTGGTACAAAGGCGAGTCTTTACTTGCTTATCTTGAAAACATTGATGTTAGTTCAAGTGACAACGAAAAAGGCTTTACAATGGCTGTTCAGCGTGTTTGTCGTCCTAATCATACATTCCGTGGATTCCAGGGTCAGATTGAAACAGGTTCAATCTCTGTAGGTGACGAGATTACAACTCTACCATCTAACGAGACTTGTAATGTTAAGGGCATTATCAACGCAGGCAAAGATGTTCAAACTGCAGAAAAGGGCAATGCTGTTACAATTCAACTTGACAAAGAAGTTGACGTTTCTCGTGGTTGTGTACTTACAAGTAAAGCAAAGCCGTATATCGGCAACTTGTTTACAGTTAAATTACTATGGATGGATGATTCTCGTCTTGTTGCAGGTAAAAACTATTTGCTTAAATTAGGCACAAAGAGCATCCCCGCAGTTGTTATCAACATCAAACATAAAATTGATGTTAACTCAGGTGACGAAGTTGCTACAGATGCAATTTATAAGAACGAAATTGCAGTTTGTGATATCTCAACATCCGAGAAAATCGTTTTTGATGAATTCGAAAACAACCCTGGCTTGGGTTCATTTATTCTAATTGATAGATTATCTCATATGACTGCTGCTTGTGGCGTTGTTTCTCATATTTTAAGAAGAAGCGATAACCTCACATGGCATGATATGGACATCACAAGAGAGCAGAGAGCAAACCAGAAGGGTCAGACTCCAAAAACAATTTGGTTTACAGGGCTTTCAGGTTCAGGTAAATCTACTCTTGCCAACGAAATCGAAAAGAGACTATTCCTAAAAGGCAAGCACACAATGACACTTGACGGTGACAATGTTCGTCTTGGACTTAATAAGAACCTCGGCTTTAAAGAATCAGACCGTATTGAAAACATCAGAAGAATTGCAGAAGTTGCAAAACTTATGAACGATGCTGGTTTGATTACTATTACTTCATTTGTATCTCCATTTGAAAGTGACAGAAAGAAATCAAAGGAAATTATTGGTACAGAGAACTTTATTGAAGTTTATGTAAGTACTCCTATTGAAGAATGTGAGAAGCGTGATGTTAAGGGACTATACGCTAAAGCAAGAGCCGGTGAAATCCCTAACTTTACAGGTATTACAAGCCCTTATGAAGCACCAAAGAATGCTGATGTTACTATTGATACAACAGGTATGTCTATTGAAGAAGCAGCTGACTTTGTAATGGCTGAATTAGAAAAAATATTGTAATCATAGGATACATTCCCATTATTTATGTGGGAATGTATCTGTTGTCCATTGTGAATTAAAGGATTACTTAAATCGGAGGAACATAAATGTCAACATTATATCTTCATATTGGTATGCCTAAAACAGGTACAACTTATATTCAGAATTTTATGAATAAAAATAATGATGTACTTAATACTAAAGGTTATACTTATCCAAGATTTGATAGAATTGTTGAGGGTATAGGCGTTAACCGCAATGCTCACTTTATGGTTTGCAAAGTTAATGCACCTAACGGTAAGCGTGATCGCAAACAAGAACAAGAATTTTTTGAAAATGGTTTTAATGAAATAGGCAAACTTTTTGAAGAATATCCTAATGTAGTGCTTTCAGAGGAAGCCTTGTGGAATTCAGCAGAAAAGAATTTTAACGGTAACTTATGGCAAGATTTAAAGTTAAAATCAGAGGAGATGAATTTTGACGTTAAATTTGTTGTTTACTTAAGAAGACAAGATTTGTTTGCGCAGTCTTATTGGGCACAGCAGGTTAAAGAAACATATACCAAAAAATTCTCTGAATTTTTGAAGAGTAAAAAACACAAGGAATTAAACCTTGATTACTATGAACGCTTAAATACTATTGCTTCTGTTTTTGGCAAAGAAAATATTATAGTAAGAGTTTATGAGAAGCAACAGTTTGTAGGAACTGACAATTCTCTCGTGTCTGACTTTTTAGACACTATCGGACTTGAACTAACAGATGAATACCAATTACTTAACAGAGAAAGAGTAAATTGTAGTTTGAGTGGCGTTTATCTTGAAACAAAGCGCAGAATGAATGCTTTTCCTGAATTTAAGACAAAAATGAATTTCTTTACTCCGTTGCTTTATAAAGTTACGGAGAATAACTGTGAACAAGCAAGCTTTGACGGTAATCAGTGGTTCTCATATCAAGAGTTGAAAGATTATATGGCTCAGTATGAGGAGAGTAACCACAAGGTTGCAGTTGAGTATATGGGTAGGGAAGATGGCGTCCTATTTAAAGAACCTATAAATATTGATGAAAATGCGCAGGCTCCAACATATACTGACAAAGAAATCTATGATGTTTTAGGTCAGGTTATTGCTTTGCAGAATGAAGAAAAAATTATGGTTCTTGATGAAATTGAAAATAAAAAAAGAACTATTGAATGGATAAGTGCTCCTTTCCATGTAAAGGTTAAGCGTAAATTAAAATCTATTTTCAGCAGAAACCAAAATAATGCTGAAGAACAGCAGGAAATTTCTGAACAAAATACAGAAAAAACAACAGAGAACAGTTAATACTGTTCTCTGTTTTAGTTTTATATCTTGAATTTATTTGCAACTTTATGGTAAAATAAAAAAGGTGAATATTATGGCTATTACATTAAACAAAGATAAAGAAATAGTAAAAATGATAAAAGAGGGATTAAAGGCAAAGGGTGGTTATTGTCCCTGTAGGATAGAAAAAACAGAGGATAATAAGTGCATTTGCAAAGAATTCCGAGAACAAATCAAGGACCCTGATTTTGAGGGTTATTGTCATTGTATGTTATATTATAAAAGCAAAGATTAGGAGGTTAATATGGCTATTTTAAATGTTACGGAAAAGAATTTTGAAAGCGAAGTTGTGCTTTCTTCCAAAACAGTTCTTCTTGATTTTTGGGCAAGTTGGTGTGGTCCTTGTAAGATGATTTCACCAATAATTGAACAGATCGCAGATGAATACACTGATATATTAGTAGGCAAAGTCAATGTTGACGAAGTTCCTGCTCTCGCACAAGAATTTCAAGTTATGAGCATACCAACTCTAATTGTTATGCAAAACGGCAAGGTTATCAACAAAATGATAGGCTACCGCACAAAAGACGAGATAGTTGAAATGTTATAACAAAAAAGCGTACTCAAATGAGTACGCTTTTTTATGTTTATTTACAGATTATTTGTGCTTTTGCAATCTTCTTTGCTCTGTGGCAGAATTAACTGATTTAACTACCAATGCCGATAATGCTACTAAAGCGATTACGTTAGGTATTACCATCAGGTTGTTAAACATATCTGATAGTCCCCAAACCAAAGTGTTCTCAAAGCATGAGCCCAAGAAAATAAATACAACTGCAAGTATTGAATAAACAAATGTTGCCTTCTTGCCAAACAAATAGTTGAAGTTGATTTTACCAAAGAAGTTCCAACTGATAATTGTTGAGAATGCAAAGAATAACAAGCAAATTGCTATAAATGATGTGCCGATTTTATCATTGAATACTTGTGTAAAAGCAGTCTGCATCATATTTGCTGATGTAATGCCAAGTTCTTCAGCAACAGTGCTGATAGATGATCCATCTGTAATTGCAATGTTTACCAAACCGTTTTCACCTGTGAATAAGCAAGTAATAACAACTAAAGCAGTAAGTGTTAGTACAACAAATGTATCAATAAATACACCTATCATAGCAACAACACCCTGGTCGTGAGGTGTGTCAACCTTAGCCATAGCGTGAGCGTGTGGAGTAGAACCCATACCGGCTTCGTTAGAGAACAAACCTTTCTTAACACCTTGCTGAATAGCCATCATAATTGCTGCGCCAATACCACCACCAAGAATAGCGTTAGCAGAAAATGCGTATTTAAAAATCATAGCAAATGTTGAAGGAAGTGAAGTAATGTTCAAAGCCAAAACAACAAGACAACCAACAATATAAAGAACTGCCATAATTGGTACCAGTTTTTCTGTTACTGATGCAATACGCTGAATACCACCAAGGAAAATGAAAGCAGCTACAATAGCAATAACAATACCAATGTGCCAAGGCTCTACGGTAAAAGCACCGTTTGCAACAGTGTTGATAGCATTTGATGCAGAAGACGCAATAGAATTGGACTGTACCATACTACCAATAAAGCCCAAAGCGATAGTAATGGCAACTGCAAAGAAACCTGCAAGGAACTTACCAAACTTACCTTTGAATGCTCTCTTTATGTAGAAAACAGGACCACCCTGTACGCTACCGTCTTCGCTTACGACTTTAGTTTCCTGAGCTAAAGTTGCTTCTGCATAAATTGTAGCCATACCAAAGAATGCAATTAGCCACATCCAGAAAATCGCACCCGGACCACCTATAAGAATAGCACCACAAGCACCAACTATGTTACCAGTACCTACCTGTGCCGCAATAGCCGTAGTCAATGCCTGGAATGAACTCAAGCCACCCTTTTGTTTACCACCGTGCATAGAAAAATTGCCGAAGACCTTTTTCATACCTTGTCCGAAATAACGAACCTGAACAAATCTTGTTTTGATTGTGAAAAAGATGCCTACACCAACTAACAGAATTGTTAGAATGTAGTTAGATAGAT
>CAZVRE010000020.1:0-30013 GCA_964629465.1 uncultured Ruminococcus sp.
GAAATTGACGGTTTTACATTCGTTTGGTTTACCGACGGAAAAGGTTGGACAAGCGCAAGAAACAACCTCGAAGAAACTTTTGACGTTATGCAGCACATCTACAATATTAAAGATTTGGAAGATGGTGTAATCAGCGAGGTTTTTAAATAATGGCAAAGAAAATAACAAAATGGGAGCCAGAAGATTTCGAGTTGGAAATGACTACTCATTGGTCGTTCCCAAAGCGTGGTGATTGGGCAACACACGATGCAAAGTGGCGTGGTAATTGGTCGCCATACATCCCTCGAAATATTCTTCTCCGGTATTCAAAAGAGAATGACTTGGTTCTCGATCAGTTTGCGGGTGGTGGTACTACCCTTGTAGAAGCAAAATTATTAAACAGAAATATTATTGGCGTAGATGTAAATGATGTAGCTCTTGCTCGTTGCAAAGAGAAAACTACATTTGAATACGAAGGTGCAAATGGTAAAGTATATCTTCATAAAGGTGATGCAAGAAATCTTGACTTTGTGCCGGATAACAGTATTGATTTGATTTGTACTCA
Organism: uncultured Ruminococcus sp.; assembly: GCA_964629465.1. Classification (GTDB taxonomy): domain Bacteria; phylum Bacillota; class Clostridia; order Oscillospirales; family Acutalibacteraceae; genus Ruminococcoides. The sequence continues at coordinate 545 of CAZVRE010000020.1, forward strand.
TCCGCCCTATGCTGATATTATTCAATACAGCGAGGATATTCCAGAAGATTTATCTTTGTTAAAGGTCAAAGATTTTCTTGAGGAAATGAAAAAGGTGGCGGCAGAGAGCTATCGTGTTTTAAAAAAGGATAAGTTCTGTGCTGTTCTTATGGGTGATACTCGCCAAAAAGGTCATATGATACCCATGTCATTTGATGTTATGCGAGTCTTTGAAGATGCAGGATTCAAACTAAAAGAACTGATTATCAAAGAACAGCATAACTGTAAGGCGACTGGATATTGGAAAACCAATAGTGTGAAATATAATTTTTTGTTAATTGCACATGAGTATTTATTCGTTTTTAGGAAATAATGATTCACACTATGACAAGCAGGGAAATGTATGCCTTTTTCCTATTTAGGTTATCCTAAAACCTTATGCATAAAATCTTTGATATGACAAAAAGCAGAAACGATTTCTCGTTTCTGCTTTTTAAATTTTACTGTCCTTAAGAGTATGATTCTTATAGGGTGGTTTTTTATTGCCATATTAAAGATAGCATAATTGAAAAATAGTGGAACACACTGCCCGATAGTACGAATATGTGCCAAATTGAGTGAAAGTACTTAACTTTTTTGATTGCATAGAATATAATGCCTACTGTATAAGCAATACCACCTATAAGTAAAAACCATAGACAAAGTGGTTGCATAATATTTATAAGTGGTTTGATTGCAAAGATCACAACCCAGCCCATTGCAATATAGCAAACCATTGAAAGTTTTGAATATTTATTTAAGTCAATGGAGTTGAGTACAATGCCCAATATTGCAGCGCCCCAAACAATACCGAATAGTATCCAGCCAACTGCACCTCGCATAATAGCAAGAGTGTATGGGGTATATGTGCCTGCTATTAAGAAAAATATGGTGTTGTGATCCATAATTCTAAAAAACTTTTTTGCTTTTTCGTTGGTGATTGCGTGGTAAAGTGTGCTCATACAGTACAGAATAATCAGACTTGCGCCGTAAACAGATGAACTAACTACCCACCAAGCATCGCCGTGTAGGGCAGACAAAACTATCAAAATTACAGTTCCTGCTACACCCAGCAAACAACCCACACCGTGAGTTACAGAACTAAATATTTCCTCTCCAAGAGAATATCTATTCTTTAAATTCATATAATCACCTCATCATAAGTTTTGATGAACTTGTTATCGGTTTTTAAAAAACTGATAGACTTATTTTAGCAGTTTTACATTTATATGTCAACCTGTTTTAACAATTTTGAAAATTTGTACATTAAATAATTATTACCTATTTTGATAATACTATAACGAGGTGATATTTATGATAAATGACCAGCAAATGTTAAGATTTTTAATGAAAAATGCAGAGATGGGTTGCAGAGGTATAAACGAAGTCAAGCACTATGCTAAGTCTCCCCAAATGAGCAAAGCGTTACGCACTCAAAATATGGAGTACGGTAAAATTTACCATAACGCATACAGTATGTTGCGTCAGCGTGGTTCTGCCACAGGTCATCAGGTTAGTCCTGCACAAATTGTTATGACAAAAATGGTGGCAAGACGTGAGATGAAGCGTGACAGTTCTAACTCTCATATTGCAGAAATGATGATAAAAGGTAACACTATGGGTGTAAATAAAATAGCAAAGCATATACGTCAGTATAACAAAACAGATGGAAATGTGTCTGATTTGGCAGATAGACTTATGGCAACCCAACAAGCAAATATTGAACAAATGAAAAGTTTTCTATAAAAAGTCCCCTGTTCACAAGAACAGGGGAGCGTTTTAATCTTTTTTGCCTAATTCAACATTACGCTTATAAGATGCTTTTACTGCATCTTTTATTATAAACTCAAGTTGGTCTTTCTCAAGAGATTTTACACCTTCAATGGTGCTACCTCCAGGTGAGCAAACATTTTGCTTTAAAATATCGGGGTCAATACCGCTTTCCAGCAGAAGTTTTGCACTACCAAGTACAGTTTGTGCCGCAAGTGATATTGCAGTTTGTGGGTCAATACCACAATCAATACCACCCTGCGCCATACCTTTAATAAACATATACACAAAAGCAGGACCACAACCCGAAACTGAGCAACCTGCATTCATAAGGCTTTCATCAATAGGAGTGAGCATACCTGCACCTTGCATATGAGTAAAAAAAGTGCCCAGTTCCTCATCTGTCACCAAAGAATTAGCGCAGTATAGAATTTCGCCCAAGCCTACTTCAACAGGAGTGTTAGGCATAATGCGAATAACTTTGTAGTTGCCATCTGTCATTTGATTTATAGTATCAATAGACAGACCTGCAGCCATAGAAATCAGCACAAAGTTATCTTTTCTGCTTTTGAGTATATCCTTTATACCTTCAAGCATTTCAGCCATTATCTGTGGCTTAACACCAAGAAAAATATATTTGCAACTTTGTGCAACTTCCTCGTTAGACTTAAAATCGCAATTAAGTTTTTTTGCGAGGGTAATTCCTGTTGCTTCCTCTTTGTTAGCAAGGAGAATATCGTTGGTGCTTTTTGCAACTGCTTTTGCAAGAGCGCCACCCATATTGCCCGTGCCTATAAAACCAAATAAGTAATTTTTCATCTTATCACCTGATATGACCGTTTCCTTTGATAATGTACTTGTAGGTTGTTAGTTCTTCAAGTCCCATTGGACCTCTAGCGTGGAGTTTTTGGGTGGAAATACCCATCTCACATCCCAAACCAAACTCACCACCGTCAGTAAAGCGAGTGCTTGCGTTTACATATACTGCAGAACTGTCGATGCTCATAGTAAATAACTTTGAGGTATTTTCATTATTGGTAATAATTGCTTCGCTATGACCTGTGGAGTGGAGGTTTATATGTTTGATTGCTTCCTCAAGAGAGTCTACAACTTTAACTGCAAGAATATAATCTAAAAATTCTGTGTCAAAGTCTTCATATGTTGCTTTTGCGCCTTCAATAATAGCACTTGATTTGTCGCACAATCTTAACTCAACAGGGTTTGTTGTTCTGCTGTCAACAAGAGTTTCCTTAAGCATAGGCAGAAACTTGTGTGCAATATCTTTGTGTATTACACAAACTTCCTCAGCGTTGCATACAGAAGGTCTGCTGGTCTTTGCGTTTTCGATTATCTTAACTGCCATATCAAGGTCAGCGTCTTTGTCTACATAAATATGGCATATTCCAGTACCTGTTTGTATGCAAGGTACTGTTGCATTCTGTACACAAGCAGAAATAAGTCCTTTGCCACCACGAGGAATAAGCAAATCTACATAGCCCTCTGCGGTCATAAGTTCAGTTGAACTTTGTCTTGTGGTGTCCTCCACCAAAAGCACATAATCAGCACACAATCCTGCCTTAACAAGGCCTTGCTGTAATGCTTTTACAATGGCTTCTGCGCTGTTGTGAGCTTCTTTGCCACAACGCAATACGCAAACATTACCACTTTTTATAGCCAAAGCAGCGGCATCTGATGTAACGTTAGGACGGCTTTCGTAAATTATTGCTACAACACCTAAGGCAACGGCAGTTTTATCAATAATAAGTCCGTCCTCACGAGTGTTGCTCTTTAATACTTTGCCAATAGGGCTTGGTAACTTTGCTACTTGTCTAATACCCTCTGCCATATCTTTGATACGTTGAGGTGATAGAGCAAGTCTATCAAGCATAACGTCGCTTACTGTGCCTTTTGCTTTTTGTAAATCTACTTCATTTTCTGCCATAATTGCATCAGTATTTTCTACTAAACTGTCAGCCATAGATAGCAAACCTTTGTTTATATCTTCTACTGATACAAGGCTTAATGTTGATTTGGCATTTTTTGCTTTAATAAGTAATTCTTGAGTAGTCATATTATTTCTTCCCTGTAAAGCGAGTGCACACTGCATCTCCACTAATAATGTTATATAAAATATATGGGTCATTGCCGTTGGCAATAACTACATCAACGCCGTTTTCGGTAGCCATTTTTGCTGCCTTGATTTTTGTAATCATACCACCTGTGCCAAATTTGGAAGTTTTGCCACCTGCAAGTGATTCAATCTCCTCGGTAATTTCATCAACTTCGCTAATAAGTTGAGCATCTGAGTTTTTGTTAGGATCAACAGTATAAAGACCATTTATATCAGAAAGGATAATAAGCAGGTCTGCTTTTACTTCTTGTGCAACAATAGCGCCCAAAGTGTCGTTGTCGCCGATTACAATTTCATCAGTTGTAACTGTGTCATTTTCGTTGACAATAGGAATTACACCCAAATCTAATAGTCTATTGAGAGTGTTGTTAAGGTTCTTTCCGTAGTCCTCAATAGCAACAAAAGCACCTGTCAAGAGTATTTGTGCCACAATGTGGTTGTATTGGGAAAATAACTTGTCATAAGTATACATAAGTTCACACTGACCAATAGCGGCAGCGGCTTGTTTTGTAGGAATATCCTCAGGACGCTTTTTAATTCCTAATTTGCCAAGTCCCATACCAATAGCGCCTGAAGAAACAAGCACAACTTCGTTACCTGCATTCTTAAGGTCAGAGATAACCTTGCACATTTCTTCAACTCTCTTAATGTTAAGCAATCCTGTTTCGTGGGCAAGGGTAGAAGTACCAACTTTTATTACAATTCTCATAACTAACTCCCATAAGTTTAATACCCTTAAATATTAGCATAATTAGTGGGTTTAGTCAATAAAAGGGCAAAGAAAACAGGCTACATAAGTAGCCTGTGTATTACTTGTGATATAAAGTTTTGTTCTCATAGTAAGGCTCACAACTAACATTAATACCCAGTCTGCGTAAGTTGCGCTCATCTTCTTCACTTAATATTACAGTAAAGTGAGCATCACTTCCTTTTAGGTTTTCAAGTTGCTCAACTGCTTCTTTTGCAACAGGGTTATCAAGGGCTGAAATAGTCAAAGCAATTAGAACTTCGTCTGTATGCAAACGAGGGTTTTTGTGCTTGAGGTACTGTGTCTTAAGGTTACATATTGGCTCCAATACACTTGCTGCAATCAGGTCAAGACTATCGTCAATTCCACCCAATTCCTTAAGTGCGTTTAATAATAGAGCAGACGCTGCACCCAAAGTGCTTGAGGTTTTGCCAGTAACTAACTTGCCGTTAGGCAATACCATAGCACCTGCAGGACCACATGTAGTTTCTGCCTTTAATAATGATGCTGAAACTGCTGGATTAAAATCAGTAGAAATATCTGCCTGATTCATAAGCAATTTGATTTTGTTGATTTCACTATCATCGTCAGTTTTGCCACGATAATAATTAACAGAGGCAGTATAATAACGACGTAGAATTTCCATTTTGGATGCCTTGCAACATGCTTCGTCATCAATAATGCAGTTACCTGCCATATTAACACCCATATCTGTAGGTGAGTTGTAAGGAGATGAACCCTGAATTCGTTGGAATATGGCGTTAAGAACAGGGAAAATCTCAACATCTCGGTTGTAGTTTACTGCAGTTTTGCCGTAAGCCTCAAGGTGGAATGGGTCAATCATATTAACATCATTGAGGTCGGCTGTAGCAGCCTCATAAGCAAGGTTAACAGGGTGCTTGAGAGGAATGTTCCAGATAGGGAAAGTCTCAAACTTTGCGTAACCTGCAGTAACTCCACGCTTGTGGTCGTGATATAACTGGCTAAGGCAAGTTGCCATTTTTCCACTACCAGGACCAGGAGCAGTTACAACAACTAATGAGCGGCTTGTTTCAATATAATCGTTCTTGCCCAATCCTTCTTCGCTTACAATGTGCTGAACATCAGATGGATAACCTGCAATAGGATAGTGACGGTAGCAACGGATGCCAAGTGAAGTTAACTGCTTCAAAAAAGCATCTGCAGATGCCTGTCCGTTGTAACGAGTAAGAACTACGCTACCTACATAAATATCCATCTCACGGAAAGTATCTATAAGACGTAGTACATCAAGGTCATAAGTGATACCAAGATCGCCACGAACTTTATTTGATTCAATATCGGAGGCGTTGATAACAATAATAACTTCAACGTCTTCTTTGAGTTGCTGAAGCATTTTGATTTTACTGTCAGGTGCAAAACCAGGAAGCACACGAGAAGCGTGGTAATCATCGAACAATTTACCACCGAATTCCAAGTAGAGTTTGCCACCGAATTCTGCAATACGTTTACGAATTTGTTCTGATTGTGTAAGTAAATATTTTTTATTGTCAAAACCGATAGTATTCATACTTCTTTCCTCCATAATTCAATAACAGTTTAAGTATAACACAAGTGAACTCAAATTAAAAGATAAAATTCAATATTTTTCGAGTGAAATTCTGCTAAATTTTAACCCCAAAATAAAAATCAAGGACACAAATAGTATCCTTGATTTTAAAACATATTTTATTGCTTTTGAATTAGTTTGTTTACGAAGCAAGATATAATTGCAGAGCAAATCATAAACGGTATTAAAGTTGGGGAGAAAATTATCATTAATAATAGCACAGTTGCAAGAGGTTTTTTGAGTACAAAAGCAACTAATGCGGCAGTAACTACGCACATGCTAAACACAGGGTCAATTCCTATCAGCAAACTTGCGCCCATACCAATAGCTACACCTGCAAAAATAACAGGGAAGAAGTGACCACCTTTGAGCCCTGACTGAATACAAATGTTTGTGAGCAGTAATTTTGCAACGCCAATAACAATTAACATCCAAGCACCGATAGATGCACCGTTTTGAGCAACCTCAGTAATTTGATGTTCACCAGAGAACATAGTAAGAGGTAACACTGCACCAAATGTGCCTAAAAGAAGTCCACCTACAGTGCATCTTATAATAATATTCTTTTGGAATTTATGGGCGATTTTTTCAGTTAGTTTTTCAAATAAAACATATAAAATACCAGCAACTATACCAATGAGAGTAAGAGGAATTATCCACAGATATTGCAAAAGTTCCATACCGTTGCCACGCATACTCTCCATACCCAAACTTGTGTGGAAAATCTTGTTGAGCAAAATGAAAACGCCAAAAGAACTGAGGATTGTTGCAAAGTAAAGTATAATTTTGCTACGCTTTGGCAAGACTGTGTCGTCTTCTTCCAAAGGTTCCATAAAGCCGAACATAGGTGATTTGAATATTGTGCCAAGGGTTGCGCTGACGCCTATTGTTGTAAGTTCCTGAACTTCGTTAAAAAACTTCTTGAGTTTATCGCCAACCCAAGTGCATAGACCTGCAATTACGCCTGTTAGTCCTGCTTCAGGACCAATACTTGCGCCCAATAGTAGAGGGAACAATGCACAACAAATTATCTGGAAAATGTTATGATATGGATAACGTCCTGTTTGTTTAACGTTTGCTAATACAATGTTTAAATTTTCAGGATAATCGCCTGCTTTCTTTTTAAAAATGCCGATTAAAAAGCCACCCACTGTACAAAGTACAGGTGCATAAATATAGAATGGTATATTTAGTTTATCAGGTAAAAATTCCCACAAAAAACCTATACCCAAATTTAGTGCTCTCAAAAAAGCCCATATAATAAGTCCAATAATTGAGCCCAGTAAAACTGAATATAATAAAAATAGACAATTATTTTTGATTTTAGCCAAAATTTTCGCCTCCTCGTAGTTATTATATATTTTTCTAATTGTTCAGTCAATAAAGAAGTAAGGAAGTAATAGATGTTACATATTTTTTGTTGGGCTTCAAGTCCTGTCACATATTTACATAATAAAAGCAGGGATAACATATTGTCATCGAGGAGAGGTTACACATCTCGCCTATGGGGTTCACGTTTTATGGAGAACTTCCATCAACGCTCCTCCCTAAAAATGCTCCACCGGAGCATTTTTTTAACGGTCGGCTTCAAGTCCTGATCCGCATAATTCAGTGCGGATAACATATTGTCATCGAGGAGAAGTTACACATCTCGCTTGTGGGGTTCACGTTTTATGGAAAACTTCCATCAACGCTCCTCCCTAAAAATACTCCACCGGAGCATTTTTTTAACGGTCGGCTTCAAGTCCTGATCCGCATAACAAAAAATAGAGACACCAAAAGGTGCCTCTATTTTTTGGTGCGGATAACAGGACTTGAACCTGCATGAAATTGCTTTCATATGGACCTGAACCATACGCGTCTGCCAATTCCGCCATATCCGCAAATCTATTTACAACGATATTATTCTACTACTATTCTATTTTATTGTCAAACAAAAAATGCAACGCTTATTTGTCGTTGCATTTTTGATAAATAATATAATTTATTGCTTTTTGCTGCCCTCGTAACCTACTAATAGTCCGCCTTCTTCTGCGTAAAAACTGCATAGGCCCATTGTTTCTTGAATTACGATATTAGCAGTTGGATATATTTTTTTAATCTCATTTTGGAGTTCAGTAGCACCTTGGCAGTTAAGACAATGATGTATTCTTACTTTGCCACCTGTATAACCTGAATTTTTCATCTGCTTGATAATTTCAAGAGTAGGCTTGTCTTTGCCTCTTGCTTTGCTCAACATTTCAAGTGTGCCTTGTAAACTCGCTTTGCCTATTATTCGAATTCCCAATAGTCCTGCAATTTTTGCTACTGCTGAACTAACTCTACCGTTATTAGCAAGATTAGTAAGTGAGTCAAGACGGAATAATAGGTGGGTGGTGTTTTGGTATTCTGTTATTTTATTTTTAATTTGTTTAAAGGTTAAGCCATTGTTTATTAGCTCATAAAGTTTTTCGATAATTAGTGCGATTTCTGCTCCTGCAGAGAGTGTGTCAATAACTAAACCTTGCTTTTCAGGGTGTTCATGTAAGTGTTCATCTAATGCTAATTTAGCACTGTTATAACTGCCTGATAAGTTTGAGGTGATTGTTACACAAAATATTGTGTCGTAGTCTGCAAAGGCGTCTTTCCATTCCTGAACATTTGGACAGGAGGATTTTGATTTACCTTTGTAGTTTTTGAGATAACTTACCATCTCTGCAACATTCAGATTTTTGTTGTCTACAAATTCTTTTTCATCTGTACTTATTTTGAGTGGGACAGTTGTATAATTTGCGTTTTGCAATGCCATTAAGTCGGAGGAACTGTCGGAGATAATAATATAGTTCATAATAACCTCAAATTACAAATATCTTTACATCGGTTTTTGAATAACTTGTAAAAAGATTATACCAACTATTTCGTGAAGTGTCAATATTATAATTGACAATAAGCATAAAATTGTATAAAATATACCTATGGATAATAATGTAAACAGTGGTTTTGCAGAGAAAATCAAGGATTTCCGTTTGCCTCGATACAAAGAACTGCCGAACATAGGACTGTACTTGGAACAAGTTGTAAAATATATAAACGGAATAATATCTCCTTTGGGTTGCACAGAGATAACCTCATCAATGGTTAGTAACTATGTTAAAAAAGAGGTTATACCTTCACCTGTCAAAAAGCAGTACTATGCAGACCAAATTGGCTATCTGATTTTTGTAAGTTTAGTTAAGAGTGTTATATCAATGGAGCAAATCACCAAATTGATAGAAATTCAAAAAACTACTTACCCTACAACTGATGCTTATGATTATTTTTGTCAAGAGTTTGAGAACGTACTCACATACATCGCAGGAATGAAGAACCATATGGATAGTTACAGCAGTCGTAACTCTATACCCAAATCTATGCTTCGTAGTGTTATTATAGCCGCTACACATATTTTGTATGTTAACGATTGTTTTAACAATAGTAATCAAGAAGAAAAAGAATAAGAAAACGCCATTACGTTTGTAATGGCGTTTTTATTGTATTTAATTAGAAATTTTAAAGTTAGTGTATTTGCCAAGGTCACACAAAGTTATTTCGTGGCTTAGTAGTCTTGTGCTTAGTGGTGCAAGTTCCATATAGTTGCCATAGTGGTTTGTTAAGTATTCGTGATACTTTGCAGGTACTGGCAACATATGGCCATTAAATTCCACACGTATTTCATCATCGAGCCAAGTCTTGTCAAAACCACCTTTTTCAACGCTATAGCCCATACCGTCATACAGGTACTTGGCGTTCTTTTTATGCTTATACATCTCAAGCGTCTTTAACAGCATAAACATTGAAAAACGAAGAGGGAAAATGTTTTTGAGAAAATTACATATAGCAGATTGAAACTTTTTGCCATTATACACCTTGCGATGATTCCACTTGTTAAATACCATAGCAAGCCAAAATAGTGTGAGTTGGCTGTGAATTTTTTGCCCTAACTTTGAGTTTGCAGTTTTATCGTGGCAGAAAATATCGAAGGCAAAACCGTTCTCGGTGTTTTTGTGATTTTTTGAGAAATCTGTGCAGAATACTGTATCTGTAAGACGTAGTTTTGCGTAACAATAGAAAGAATGCTTGTCCTTCTTTGGGTCTTGCAACACAACACCCTCCGGTAATTCTGCAGGAGCAACCTCAAGGAATTTATCGTAATCTTCACGAAGCATCATAATATCAACATCGTCATCCCAAGGAATAAAACCTTTGTGGCGTGCTGCACCAAGTAAAGTGCCACCACCAAGGTAGTACTTGATATTGTGCTTTTTGCAAATCCTATCAACCTCAAGCAGATAACCTAAAAGCAACTCTTGAATAGCGTTAAGTCTGCCCTGATGTTCATGAGGAAACTTGAGGTTAGGGTCGTGAGGACGGTAGTTAAGTACCGAAAGTTCCAACCCAATTTGCAAAGGGATATTTACTTTGTATCCTGCAAATTCTGCTTTGTCGCAATTTAATTGTATTCCGTCAAAACTACCTTGAGAAGTAAGATTTATCTTTACATTATCGCCGAAAGAATCGTGGAGCATACCACTCAAAACTCCCGTTGAAACAGAGTTCTTGTCGTCACCAATGTTATATACACCATTGTGTTTTTTCTCGATGTTATACACAACGGCATTAAATAAATCGCTCAAGTAGATAAAAGTAATTTTGTTATTTGTATTGTAGAGAGTAACTTCTTTGCTTTCTGCAATAGATTTAAAGACATATTCAAGTCCATTGTGCAAGTTTGCACCAGCACCCAAAATTGTACCACAACGCAAAACAGAGGAGTTGAGATTGTGCTGAGTAGTAAGTTTTACAAACTCACTTTCCAATGTTCGAAGTAGTTGTACCTTATAGTCGTCAATGTCTGCAATACCAAGTTCCATCTCTGACATTGCACGGAATTTGTTTTCGCCTTTGCCATAAAGTTGGCTATTGGAAAGATAAATTATCTTTGCACTGTTTTTTGCTTTTGCAAGTTCTACTGTAGAGATAAGAGCGTTTAGTTCAGCCTTGAATGTTTGTTCACTATCGATAACTTCTGATCCACACAAACCTGTGTGTATTACGTAATCAACCTTTTGTTTGATAGATTTAATTCGGCTGATATGAGTGTAATTAAAGTCGTTTCGCTCTAAAACTTCAGGAATAATGGTGTTCTCAAATTCTTCGTCAATACCTGCAAGAATAATATTTGCATTAAGATTTAACTTATCGTTAAGGTTAAGTAGTGTGTATGCAAAGCATTTTGCAAGTTCGTGGCCTGACACAAGAATCGTAGAATTCTTAAAACTATTTGGTTTTATTTCGTTTTTTGCAGGTACAGTAGCCCAGTCGTACTGAAATGCACTTAATAAATCTAACATTTGCATTTTATTACCTCAAAATATTATTGATTTTCGTTGATTATTTTTATACTGCGAATTATACTTTCTTCTAATTTAACTTGTGGAGTAAAGCCTAACGCCAATAGTTTTTTGTTATCCAAAACTCTCATTGTAGGGTTCATTGGTGAAGGATAGTTGCTTGCTCCAACATCCTTTTTAAGAATTACTTTGATTTTGTAATCAGGGTACATTGTGGTACAAAGTTCTGAAACTTTGCGAGGGCTTGCGATAAGATCTGCAGATATATTGTAAGTTTCTTGACTTTTGCCTTTTGTAAGAACAGTCAAAACAGCATTCACGCAATCTGTAACATAGCAACAACTCTCTACCTTGCAGTCATCTTTTGTGATGGTTATATTGTGTTTTTTAGCAACGCTTGAAAGTATAGGTGAGTAGGTATCGTTTTCGTTCATTTTAATTCCACCTAATACATTACATAAGCGAACAAGCTTAACATCCACATTATAGTCTTGGGAGAACTTTTTGATAATGTTTTCTGCCATTCGCTGTGCCTGAGCGTAATAACCTGCATCGCTTTGCAAGTTAATATATCCTTGGTCTGATTCATTTAGAGTATTGCTGCCGTTAAATACAGTGCCGTATATATCCATATCAGCAGCAAGTAAGATTGACCTTACTGCATTATTTTTTGCAAAGTCAAGAATATTTGTAATAGCATTGATAGTATTTACTTTGTGGTTTGTATCACAGTGAATAATAACATCAACTTTGTCAGTCTGCAAATTGCTAAAGTCATCGCTAACCATAAAGTCAAGGTCAGTGCGATGAGTTACTTTGCCGTATTTTTTGAACAGACTGTCATTTGTATCAACTGCAATAACTTTTGTATTGGTTTGATTTTCGTCGTTACTGATAAGCATAGCGCAGGTGAGGTAATAGCCCAATAATTTGCTGGCACCTGTGACCATAACCGTTTTGTTCTTAAAATAAGAAAAATCAGTATTACTGACGATGCTTTGAATATCTGTATAGATGTTTTCTTTAAGTATGTTTTTAATTATTTCCACAATAAAAACTCCAATTTAAAACAAAACTCAATTCAGATTTACTGAATTGAGTTTTAAATGTTGTTATTTAGAACCGTAATATTCAGCCCTGAATTTTTCAAGTTTTTCTTTAATTTCTTTAATAGATTTCTCCATTTCAAGGGCTTTTGCCTTCTGCTTTTCAAGGGTGTTTTTCTCTACGATAGCAGATTTTTTGTCGCTAACACCGTTAACAATAGATTCAAGGTGAGCAATATGCTCATTGATTTTGTTAAACGCCATAGTGCGCTTGTCAAGCATATAAATTAAGTTAGTTTCCTCAGTGGGGCCGTCAAAAACAATTACGCCTTTTTTGAGATAAATAGAACGAGGGCAAATCTCTTGTACAGATGCTGCATTGTGGCTAACATAAAGTACAGTAACATTTTTGTCTCTGATTTCCTTAATTTTGTTTTTGCATTTAACTTTAAATGAAGCATCACCAACGGACAAAGCCTCATCAACAACAAGAATATCAGGGTCAATATTTACATTGATAGCAAAGCCTAAACGCAACTTCATACCACTTGAGTATGTTCTTACAGGCTGGTCAATGTAATCACCAAGTTCTGCAAAGTTAATGATTTTTTTCTCGATTTTTTTGATTTGATCATCGTCCATACCCAAAACATAACCTTTGAGGTAAATGTTTTCACGACCTGTCATTTCAAGAACAAAACCTGCAGTTAGTTCAAGTAGTGCAGCCACCATACCGTTTACTTCAACAGTACCTTCGTCAGGGAAGGTAACGCCTGTGATTGTCTTGAGCATAGTAGATTTACCAGAACCGTTGTCACCCATAATGCCAACAGACTCACCCTTGCGGATTTCAAGGGAAATATGGTCCAATGCTTTGTGGTAGATTACGTTCTTTGGCTTTTTGAACAATGCCATAAATCGTTGCTGGTCACTTTTATATAGAGTGTAAGTTTTACACACATTGTTGAATTTAATAATAGGTTCTGAATTCATATCAACCTTATTATTTTGATTAAATTCTGAATTGCTCATAAATAACTCCTTATAGCACGTCAGGAAGTTTCTTTCTTAAACGATTATAGTTGTAGATACCTAGCAAGAATACAAAGACAAATTCTACAATAAATATAATCAATTCAATTTTATCTGCATAGAAAGGTCTGTTGTATAAGAATGAATTTCTGTAACCGTTTACAAAGAAGTTTACAGGGTTAAAGTACATAATCTTACCGATAATACCATCAATGGAATAAGAGTTGTAAATAATACCTGATAACCAGAATAAACCTGTCATAAAAGAAACAATAGCGTTCTCAAAGTCTGGGCTAAATGCACTCATTGGTGCTGTGCTCCATGATAAGAATAAGAAAAAGAAAAACATTAGTGGCATATACAGGAAAATCTGCAAGTTGTAAAGGGAAGGAGAAGCTGAACCACTACACCACAGAATTATACACATAATAACACTTAACGCAATATGCACATAGAGTTTTGCAAGGTTATTAAATGTCATAATTGTAGAAACAGGGAAGTTAACCTTGTTTACATATTGTTTATGCAATCGAATACTTTTGGCACCACTTAGGATGCTTTCCTGAATAAAGAACCAAGGGATAAAGCCGACTAACAAAAAGATGAATTTTGAGAATACCATCTCGCTATCGCCAAAATTCACTACTACATCGTTACCACCTCTTAGGCCGATTGTAAAAGCAAACCAATATACAAAAAGAGTAAATGAAGGTTTTACAATAGCCCAACCCGGACCTAATGCCGAGCCTTTATATGTCTTAACAAGTTCGGTTTTTGATAATTTTAATATCTGCTTACCGAAGCCTTTATGGTCATTGATAATGTTCTTTAAGAATATGATAGTATCGCCCCCTTGAGAGCAACAAAAAAGCATAGTTGTTCTCATTATTCATACATACATTTATTATATATTATTTTCCACATTTGTCAATTGAATTTACAAAAATTAAGAAATGAAAATCCCCCAAGACATTTCTGTCTTGGGGGAAAATTTAATGTGTTATTCAGTATATAAATACCAAGTGCCGTCTCCACCAGCAGTAGAGTTAAGTCTGTAGCAGTTATATCCATCTTCAATGGTAATATTTGCTGACTGTAAGTTCCAATCTGAACCACCTGCAGTATTCTTGAATAGGAATGTTTCAACACCTGCAGGAATTGCCTGTGGTAGATCAACATACCAGATGCTTGTGCCTGAAATGTTTGTCATAGCGAGAGTTTCGTTATTAATTCCATAGCCCCAACCATAAACATATACTGCGCTCCAGTTTGCAACAGAGTTATCAAAGTATAGTCTTGATACGGAGAAGTCAGGAGCAGTTTCTGCAACATAAGCACCGATTGTAAATGTTGGAGAACCACCGTCAGGGTAGTCAGTCAATGTATAGCAGTTGTTTGTCTGTGAAAGTGTTGCCGGCATCAAGTTATATGCAGAACTTGATGATGTAGGATTGCTTTCTTCTGACAATGCTCTGTAGAATGTGATGCTTGTGCAAGACTCTGGGACATCAGCAACAAATACATTAGGATAAGCACTCATATCTTGAGTCATTATATAGGATGAGCCTGTGTTGTTGTCATATGCATATAAATTACAACCCATTGATGTCATCCAAGTTAAAGCAGTTTTGAAATAAATGGTATATGTATCTTCGTTAGGAGTAGATGGAGTAGTTGGAGTTGTAGGTGTTGTTGGTGTAACAGGAGTATCAGTATTTGTTAATTCAGTACCAACATAAGCATATGCGCTCATTCCAACAATATACTTCTGAATGTAAGTAGCATCCTTGATACTTAGTTTGCCGTTTTTGTCTGTATCTGCGAGTTGTAGTTTAGTAGAGTCTGTAATAGTTGCAAGATATGACAAGTGCTTCTGCAAAGCAGTTACATCGGATACATTGATGTAACCGTCCATATTTACATCACCAATTTTATTACCTGTAACAGGAGTTGAATCTGAAGAAGTTGGAGTAGTTGGTGTTGTAGGTGTTGTTGGAGTTGTAGCAGATGAAGGCTGAGTATCGTTGCCCTTTGTTACATCTGTAGCAGGTACTTCTTCTTTTTGACCAGGAGCGTCAGTTGTAGTTGTCCAGCCGTTTAGTGTAAGGGCTGTAAATGTGTGAGATGTACCACTCAATGAAATGTATCTACCACCATCGATAGGGAACTGGTTACCTTGTGACTGACCTTGCTGGTTCTTGGAAGCAGAGTCACTTACAATTACACGAGTTTTGCTTGAAGTTGACAAGTCAAATGATGTAGTAGTTGTAGTTACATTATTTGTAGTTGCCAAGCAAGATGTGTTTGGAACTTCTACATAGTAAGCGTTCAAAGTCTCATCATATGTCATAAGTTCGCCAGGCCACTGTGCGTTGTGATATACTGTTTGTTTAGAAGTAGTGTCTTCATCATATACATAACAGTAAACAGGTGTTGTCCAACTGCTTGAGTTAATAACTGAAACAGGTAAAATTACGTAAACACCTGATGAAGATGCTTGCTTCTTAACATACTTGTATGTCTTGGTTGTTGTTTGGTTACCGTCTGTAGCAGTTACTGTAAGGTTGATTGTATCACCGTAGTTGTAGTCACTACCGATACGGATTGTTGTAGAACCTGTGAATGTTACAGGAGCGTAGTTTTCTAACTGATATGTACCACTTGTAGCGTTTGAAAGTGTGATACCAACAGCGATTGTTTCGCCTTCAAATGTCTGGCTTTCTTTGTCTACTGTAGCAGTTGGAGTTGTGTCGCCACTGTAAACTACTGCAACACCAGTTGAACCCATTGTACCGCTTACTGTACCGTTAGATACTGTGAATGTGTTACCGGAAATCATATCTTTGTATGTGCCGTTTGCTAAGCCTGTGCCACTGATAGATACAGAAGATGCTGTACCGTTAACATTTACGATAACGATACCACCTGTGCCTCTTGCAACATAAGCAAAGTTACCGCTTGAGCCAGTCTTTTCGCTCTGACCAACAAACAAGTTGTGGAATTTGTTGATTTCAGAAACTGCAACACTCTTGTATGTAGCATCTGTTGATATAGTACCCATACTCATTGTGCCTGGTCTTACAAAATACAATGCAGTAGCATCTTTTCTTGAAGCGACCATAGCCCAAGTTTTGATTAGGTTCTCACTTGAAACGTTAGTTGATTCGTTGTTGTTGTAATATGTATCGTGAGATTCTGCCCACAATACAGCCTTGTCAGCAGATACTGCATAGTTTGTACTTGCTGCGCCTGAAGCACTATTGCCTACAACAGAAGCACGAATGCTGTTACCCATAGTGTTGCTTGTAACACTCATATAATCAGTATAGTAACTATAACTTCTGTTTGCACCAGCTGAGTTTAGAATTTCGCCGTAACAGTAAAGGTCAACACCCTTTGTAGCAGCATATTCTGTAGCAGTGTTAATGACGTTTGGCCAATAGTTTGATGCGTAACTTCCGTCAGATGGTGTTTCGATGTGTTTTGCAGCGTCAAAACGGAAACCGTCAACACCACAGTCAATACATTCTTTAAGTAGAGAGATTACTCTGCTTTGAACATAAGAGTCAGATGTGTTAAGGTCAGGACAAGCAGAAACATAACCCTGAGTTACATACTGAGTACTGCTGTCGTTTGTGTTTGACCACAACTGATGGAAGTAAGAGTTGTTCTGAACAGAAGCGGTGCTACCAAACAAAGTTGGCTCATATGTTTTAACTTCTTCGTCAAGCATATATGGAGTTGTTTCGTAACAACCAAGGTGGTTAGTTACAACGTCGCATATAATCTTAATGCCATATTTTTCTGCTTCTGTACAAAGGTCAGTTAGTTCCTGTTTTGTACCAAGCCAAGATGTTTTAGCAATAGATAAACTTACAGGCTGGTATAACTTCCACCACTGACCTGATACGTCAGTAGATAAAGAGTAGTCCTTTGGCTGCTGAACAGGAGAAGTCTGAATAGCAGTGTAGCCTGCTTCGGCAATAGAAGCAAGATTGTCTTTGATTTCGGAATAACCCCAGCAGAAAGCGTGGAGAATTACGCCGTCTTGAATGTCGTCTTGCAGGTTATAATCTACAGAAACTTCAGCATCTTCTGTAACTGCTGCATAAGCAGTACCTGAGATTGCGAAGCAAGAACAGATCATAACTAATACAAGAGCAACACTTAAAATCGCTTTGAATAGTCTCATTTTCAAAACTCCTTTCAAATTAACGCAATGTGCGTTTTACCTCATTATCATTATAACAGAATAGGAAAATTAAGTATATGTCATTTTTTAACAATTAGTAGTTAATTTTTTGTCTATTTTGCAGAAAAATAAAAAAATTTTAAAAATGCTTTGAAAAGGTCAATAATATTAACAATTAAATTTGACTTTTATCATAAAAAAATTTATAATTTTAAATTGACGTTTTATAGGTTATCAACGTTAATTTTACTTTGGGGGTAGATAAATGAAACAGACTAAAAACGATATGATTATATCTATGAAAGATATATTTGTAGAGTTTGATGGTGAAGTAATTTTGAACCATATTGACCTTGATATCAGAGATAAGGAGTTCGTTACTATACTGGGACCAAGTGGTTGTGGTAAAACAACTACCTTGCGAATCATTGGTGGATTCCTTGAACCTGATGAGGGAGAAGTGTATTTTGAGGGAAATAAAATTAACGGCATACCTCCTCACAAGAGAAATGTTAACACAGTTTTTCAAAAGTACTCTTTGTTCCCACACCTTAATGTATTTGATAATGTTGCTTTTGGCTTAAAAATTAAAAAATTGCCAAAAGATGAGATAAAGAAGCGAGTTAAAGAGATGCTTGCTATAGTTGACCTTAAGGGCTATGAAAAGCGTAGTATATCCAAACTATCCGGTGGTCAGCAACAGCGTGTTGCTATTGCTCGTGCGTTGGTTTGTCAGCCAAAGGTTTTGCTTCTTGATGAGCCTTTGGGTGCATTGGACCTTAAATTGCGTAAGAATATGCAATGGGAGTTAAAACAAATCCAGCAGAAAACAAACACCACTTTTATATATGTAACACATGACCAGGAGGAAGCCCTCACTATGTCTGACACTATTGTTGTTATGAACAATGGCGTTGTTGAGCAGATAGGTTCTCCTGCTGATATTTACAACGAGCCAGTTAACGCATTCGTTGCTGATTTTATTGGTGAAGCAAATATTATTAACGGCACTATGATAGATGACTGCAAAGTTAAAATTCTTGGAGTGGAACTTGAGTGTGTTGACAAAGGTTTTGGTCAAAATACTCCTGTTGATGTTGTAATCAGACCTGAAGATATTAAACTTGTAAAACCTGACGACTGCTTGTTAGTAGGTGAAGTTACTGACATTGTATTTAAGGGTGTTCACTATGAGATGACAGTGATGTGCAATGGTTGTGAGTGGATAGTACATTCCACAAGAAGTTCTACCATCGGCAAGCAAGTGGGTATGAAAATAACTCCGTTTAATATTCAAATTATGAACAAGTTGTTTCTTGCAGAGAACAACACCTTCTTTGCAACTGTTACATATGCAGATGAAGATGAAAGAACAATTACAATTCAACTTGAAGATAGTGAAATTGATATTGAAAATCAGTACTTTGAAGAAGGCACAAAACTAAAAATTACTCTACCACCTGATGCGTTATATATTGCAGGTGACGGTGTAGGTGACCTTGATGATTGCTTTATTGAGTCTGTTATTTTCAAGGGTGAACACAACGAGATTATTATTGAGTCAGATGACCAAAAGTGGTTGATGCATAGTGAACAGGATGAGCAGGTTGCTACCTATGTTCCTTTGAAATTTGATTTTACAAAGGCTACTTTTGAGGTTATGGAGGACAATTATGAGAATGCGTAAGCCCTCCATTCCGTATTTGATATGGATGGTAATATTCACCTTGATTCCTATTGCTCTAATTGGATATTACGCATTTACAAATGATGCTGGTGAATTTAGTTTGGTACCATTTCAAAAAGCGTTCAGTTACTCGAATGTTTTTTTGCGTAGTTTTTGGGTAGCGTTGATTTCAACAATTATCTGCCTTGTAATTGCATATCCTTTCAGTTATATTATGAGTCGTATGAAAAAGGGAACTCAAAATATATTTATGATGCTGATAATGATTCCTATGTGGATGAACTTTTTGCTTCGCATATATGCTTGGGTCTTGCTTTTGCAAAATGATGGCCCTATAGATACTTTACTTTCTATATTTGGAATACACGTTCCTTTGATTGGTAATCAAGGGGCTGTAATTTTGGGTATGGTGTATGAGTATTTGCCTTTTATGATTTTGCCTTTATATACAGTTATGTCCAAAATTGATAACCATCTTATTGAAGCGGCAGGAGATTTGGGCGCTGATAGAGGCAAGGTGTTTGTTAAGGTTGTAGTGCCATTAACTATTCCAGGTGTTATTTCTGGCATAACTATGGTATTTGTACCTACAGCAAGCACTTTTCTTGTAACCCAGTATCTTGGTGGTACAAGTGATATGATGATAGGTGACGTAATAGATAGAATTTTCCGAATCGATCAAAATACAGGTTCTGCTATTGCTCTGATATTGATGGTCATTATCTTGGCTTTCCTTATTATCCTTAATTTGTTTGGAGATGAGGAGGCGATTTCAGCATGAAAAAGTTACAAAAGATATATACAGGTATAATTTTATTTTTTATGTATATGCCGATTTTTGTGCTTATTCTTTATAGTTTTAACGATGGCAAAACTACTGTCTGGAAAGGTTTTACTTTACAGTGGTATGTTGATTTGTTTCAAGATGCTCAAATTATGATATCTTTGCGTAATACATTGATAATTGCTGTTTTGGCTTCTTGTGTTGCTACTGTGCTTGGTACAGCAGCGGCTATAGGCATCAACAACTTTTCCGGCAAAAAGAGAATGCTTATTCAAAATCTTAGTAATATTCCAATGATTAACCCTGATGTTGTAACGGGCGTTTCTTTGATGCTGATGTTTACAATTGCAGGCGTTGCATTCCATTTTCAAATGGGATTTTGGACTGTGCTTTTGGCACACATAAGTTTTTGTACTCCATATGTTGTGCTAAGTGTATTGCCGAGAATCAGGAGAATGGACTATTCTATTTATGAGGCTGCTTTGGACTTAGGATGCAACGAGTGGCAGGCTTTTTACAAGGTGGTTATTCATGAACTTATGCCTGGTATTACAACAGGTTTTTTGATGAGTTTCACATATTCTCTTGATGACTTTGTTATTACTTACTTTACTCGTGGCGCAAGTTTTCAGACTTTGTCAATACAGATTTACACGATGACTCATCAGCGTATTTCTCCAAAGGTAAATGCGCTCTCAGCATTGATGTTTGTAGTGGTAATTATTATAATGATTGTTATTAACATCAAAGACAGGCACGATGAGAAAAAAGAAAGTACAAGGGCAAGGAGATAAATATGAAGAGAATTATCAGTATTATACTTGCTTGTGTATTGTGCTTTTTTGCAGTTCTTGTTCTCGCATCATGTGGTAACGATTACCAAAGTTATATAAATGTATATAACTGGGGTGAGTATGTTAGCGATGGTAGTGAAGACTATGTTGACTTAATTGATAAGTTTGAAAAAGAGTACAACATAAAAGTAAATTACACAACTTACGAAACAAACGAAGAACTTTATAATATTCTCAAAACTACAAATTCTCAGTATGATGTAATTATCCCATCAGATTATATGATTGAAAAACTCATTGATGAGGGGTTAATTCAAAAACTGAATATGGATAATATTCCAAACAGAGAAGATTTGATGGATCAGTTTAAAACACCAAATTTTGACCCAACAGGCGAATACACAGTCGCTTATATGTGGGGGGTAACGGGTTTGGTATACAATACAACTATGGTTACTGAAAAACCAGACAGTTGGCAAGATTTGTGGGATGAGAATTTATCAGGTTCAATTCTACAATTTAATAATAGTCGTGATGCTTATGCTATTGCTATGCAAGTGTGTGGAATTAACCCCACAAATTTCACTATGAGGGATGTTGATGTAGCATCAGAAAAACTCATTGAGCAAAAAAAATTACTCAAGAAGTATGTAATGGATCAGGTGTTCACAGAAATGGAAAACAATCAAGCGTCAATTGCTCCTTACTATATGGGCGATATTGTTATGATGATGGATAATAACGAAAATCTTGATTGTGCACTTCCAAAGGAAGGCTCTAATTTGTATGTGGATGCAATGTGTGTTCCCACAAATTGCCAGAATAAAGAAGGCGCAGAGTTGTTTATCAACTTTATGACAGATGCTCAGAATTCCAAAGACAATGCCGATTATATTGGCTATTCAACTCCTGTTCAAGGTGCATATGAGTTACTTGATGAGGAAACTCGCAACAATCAGTATGTATATCCATCTGATGAGTATCTTGCAAAGTGCTATACATTTAACAATCTTGATAAAGAGGTTTATTTGTATATGCAGGAAGAGTTTATAAAAGTTATGGCAAAATAAATTTAACCCCCACAGTTTATCTGTGGGGGTTGTTTTGTTATTCAATGTTTTTTAACTGTGTTGCATACTCGTTGTAGAGTTTGTCCGATATTGCCATCTTAAGAATAATATCCTTGACAGTTTTATCAAGTCCACTTGCTTCGGTGTAATCAGCAGGGTAGATGTAATCAACTCTGTCATTGCGTAAAAGTTCTTTAACTTTGTCGTCAAGTTGCTGATATACTGCAATTGATTTGCCCCCGTAACTTTTCATCATTTTCATACAAGGTACGTCAGAAAGACCGTCGCCAATGTAAATCATATTCTGAAAAGGAACTCGCTTACTATCGTCTGGCATACTTTTGTTTAAATCAACATCGTTTGAAACAGCAAGCACACCTTTGTTGATTCTATAAACAAACTGTGTTTTGTTGGTGTAGTTAACGGCAGTTTTGGGCCAGATGGCGTTTTCGTCTTTGTCATAAAGATATTCTGATGCAAAGATCTTGGTGAATTCATCACTGATGCTTGTGCCCTCAATAATTTCTTTCATACCTGATGAAATTACATAGTGCTCAATTTTTACACCAATTTGTTCGCCATAATCGTTGATTCGTTTAAACCAGTCGGCAACACCCGGAAAAAATTCAATTTCTTTACCGTTGTCCATCAAGCCACGACGCTTAATAGGAATATTTTTTTCTTGGGATATTTTTACGGCAGCATACATATAAGCCAAGATGCCGTCCATATCTTCGTTAGTCTGAATATCATTTGTATAATTCCAAAACTCACTTGGCTCCATTCCTAAACTTGGAATAAAGCGATAGTTCTGCATATCTTTTGTGCAGAGAGTTTTGTCAAAGTCATACATTAAAGCAATAATAGGTTTGCTCATTATGTCACCTTAAATCAATATGTTGTAATTTCTATGCTTTTGATAATTACGTCTTTTGTAGGTTTGCTGTTATCGTCAACATCAACACCTGCAATTTCATCAACAACATCCATACCATCATATACCTGACCGAATACTGTGTGGCCCTTGTCTGTGCAGTTGTAAGCACCGTCAAGATATGGGTTGCCGCCAAATTCCTCATAGAAGCGCTTGATTTCATCAGGAACAACATCAGCAACATAGCAGGAAGTGTAGTAATAATTCAAGAAGTTGTTAAGTGTGTCAGCATCATTTGCATACTGTTTAATATAAGTTTGGAAGTTAGCCCAAGACTGTGAGGAATTCTCAAAATCGATGCCACTTGTGCCTGCTTGGTTAATAAAGAACTGACTGCCGTTTGTGTCTTTTCCACTATTAGCCATAGCAAGAGAACCACGTAGGTTTACAAGTTTGTCGCAAAATTCGTCATACAGAACTTCGCCGTTATATGTACTTCCACCTGTGCCGTCTTGATTCTCAAAATCGCCACCCTGAATCATAAAGTCATCTATAACTCTGTGAAAAATCACATTGTTGTATTTACCTGCATTAGCAAGTTCTATAAAGTTCTTTACTGTGTTAGGACATTCTTCCTCAAATAACACTGCGTAAATATCGCCGTAATTTGTGTGGATAATAGCAATAGTATCGCCCTCAACAGGATCGTTAAGTTGGAAACCGTATTCTTTGTCGCTATAGTAAATGTCAGGTGAAATATCTAACGCTTCTGCATCTACACCAAGTGCTTCCAAAGCATCAACGGCATCAGATGTGTTGTGAGTTGTTTTGGGCTCTGTTGTAGTTGCTTGTGTGTCGTCTGTAGTGTTAGTTGTTTTGTTGGAACAACCTGTAAGTACAAACGATAAACATAGTACAAGAGTTAATACTAAGCAAAGTAATTTTTTCATATTAAAAGTCCTTTCAAATCTAATACTAATATTTTATTATAAACAGACATAAAAAGCAAGAGTAATAAAAAGATAAGTTCGTTCATATTATTGGGTAGAAAAGAACGGAGGATTTTAAAATGTCAGTATTCTTGCCGGAAGGAAAAATGCTTAATAGCGAAGCAAACCAATATTATGTAAACAGCCTTGAGGGGATAAAGGAAGCGTTTGCCAAGGAACTTATACTTGAATCAAGAGTTGCTTTGTGCGACCAACAGCATAATTTGCACCTGAATTTGGGTAATATCAAGGCGGTTATTCCACGTGAAGAAGGTGCTATAGGCATAAGAGAGGGAACAGTAAGAGATATTGCAGTTATATCACGAGTAAATCGTCCTGTATGCTTTGTGGTTACTGATATTATTGATAACGACGGCGAGCCACTTGTAATATTATCAAGAGAAAAAGCCCAGCGTAAATGTTGTGAAAACTACATAAACAAATTAAGAGCAGGAGATGTTGTGGATGCTCGTGTTACAAGGCTTGAGGCATTCGGTATATTTGCAGATATTGGTTGTGGAGTAGTTGCGCTGATGCCTATAGATGCAATATCAATTTCTCGAATTGAACATCCAAAAGAGAGATTTGCAGTAGGTATGAATATTAAGGCAGTTATTAAGTCTATGGAGAATGGCAGAATAACCCTCAGCCACAAAGAATTGTTGGGAACTTGGCAACAAAATGCAGAACTTTTCTCTCCCGGAGAAACTGTAACAGGAGTAATCAGGAGCGTAGAAAGTTACGGCTCATTTGTAGAACTTACTCCTAATCTTGCTGGCCTTGCAGAGAGTCACCCAAGCGCTCAAAAAGGAATGCAGGCAAGTGTATATATAAAAAGCATCATTCCTGAAAAAATGAAAATCAAGTTAATTATTATTGATACATTTCCATATTCTTATAACCCAAAATTACCTGTGTATTACACAGATGCTACTCATATTGACCGTTTTTGCTATTCGCCTGAAAATAGTAGCAAAGTAGTGGAGGTATCCTATTTGTAACAGGAAGTTTTGTTGACTTAACTTATCCTATGTGGTATCATTCAAATATACCAAGGGAGGTATAAGTTATGGAAATTGTGTATGTTATTTCAATTATCCTTTTACTGATTGTATCTATAGTTTTATCGGTGATTTCAATAGCAAAAGGAAAGAGTGATAATACTGATAAAATAGTCGAGGAAGTTCGCCGAGAAACTGAAAAGCAACAGAGTATGTTGCGTCAGGAATTAACTTCTTCCACTCAACAGTCTGTCAAAAGTATGGGTGATATGATTTCTGAAAATCAAAAGGCTTTCTCACAAAGTCAGCAAGAGAAATTGGCAGGCGTTGAGGATAGACTAAAGACATTTTCTCTGGAAAATGAACAGAAACTTGACTTGATTAGAAAGACAGTTGAACAACGCCTTACATATATGCAACAGGATAATAACAAACAGTTAGAAGAAATGCGAAAAACTGTTGATGAAAAGTTGCAAAATACTCTTGAAGAAAAAATGAATAAGAGCTTCCAACTTGTAAATGAGCGTTTGGAGCAGGTTTACAAGGGTTTGGGCGAGATGCAAAATCTTGCAGTAGGTGTAGGCGACCTTAAGAAAGTTTTGACTAATGTTAAAACAAGAGGTATTTTGGGAGAAATTCAACTTGGGGCAATTTTGACAGAAATTTTGTCACCTGAACAGTACGATACAAATGTTGCTACAAAAGCCGGCTCCAAAAACGTAGTAGAGTTTGCTATTAAACTTCCTGCAGAGGACGATGGCTTTATTTATCTGCCAATAGACTCCAAGTTCCCTGGCGATGCTTATAGCCAGTTGAGAGATGCTATTGATAATGGCGACAAAGACCAGATTAACATAGCCTCAAAGGCTCTGATCACTCGTATCAAAACAGAGGCAAAGGATATTCACGACAAGTATATTGACCCACCTAACACAACTGAATTTGCTATTATGTTCTTGCCGTTTGAGGGCTTGTATTCAGAGGTTGTAAATAGAGGCCTTGTAGAAGTTTTGCAAAGAGATTACAAGGTTAATGTTGCAGGTCCAAGCACTATGGCTGCGTTGCTTAATTCTTTGCAGATGGGCTTTAAAACCCTTGCAGTACAAAAGCGTAGTACAGAGGTTTGGAAAGTTTTGGGAGATGTTAAAACTGAATTTGATAAATTCAATGATGTTTTAGTTGCTACGCAGCAACGTCTTAATCAAGCAAATAGCGAACTTGACAAGTTGGTTGGTGTTCGTACTCGACAGATTCAGCGTAAACTCTCAAGCGTTCAAAGTCTAAACGAAAATAATTCTCCAAAAGAATTACCGATAGATATTTAAAATTGAATTGATTGACGCCCTTTTGGCAATACTTTAAGCAAAGTATTGTTAAAGGGGCTGTTTTTTTGCAGTATAGCAAAGTTGAAATTTGTGGCATAAACACATCGGAACTAAAAGTGCTTAAGGAAAGCGAGAAAAGAGAACTGTTAGAAAAAATGCGCAACGGCTCAGAGTATGAGCGCAAGGTCGCAAGAGATAAAATGATACAAGGTAACTTGCGTCTGGTGTTGTCGGTTATTCAACGCTTTGCAAACAGAGGCGAAAACCCTGACGATTTATTCCAGGTTGGAGTTATCGGCTTAATTAAAGCAATAGATAACTTTGACTGCACTCTTGATGTTCGTTTTAGTACCTATGGAGTTCCTATGATTATTGGGGAAGTCAGGAGATATTTGAGGGATAATAATTCTGTGCGAGTTTCTCGCTCAATGCGAGATACTGCGTACCACGCTATGCAAATCAAAGAACAACTAACCAACGAAAAAAACCGTGAGCCTACTATTGAGGAAATAGCACAAATTATGAAAATGCCTAAAGAAACCATAGTCCTCGCACTTGAATCTATTGTTGAACCGGTATCTTTGTTTGAACCTGTGTTTTCTGACGGTAACGATACTATATATGTAATGGACCAGATAGGTGATAATAACGACGATAAAAACTGGCTTGATGAAATTGCTATAAAAGAGGCTATACGCAACTTATCAAGCAGGGAGAAGAAAATCATAGGACTTCGATTTTTTCAGGGTAAAACTCAGATGGAAGTTGCAAGTGAAATCGGCATATCTCAGGCTCAAGTCAGCAGAATTGAAAAGTCTGCCCTTAAGCAGATTAAGGGAAAAGTATAAAGCGAACTATTATTAGTTCGCTACTTTAATAATATGTAAATATGTATTTACAAATTTATTTTAGTATGTTAAAATGTTTTTATGATTTAGCACTTTAATGCGTGACTATAAAGGAGTATCTTTTATGAATTCTAAATTAAAAAATGATGCTACAGATTTTTTGTTTGATGCTATTCTTACTTTAAAGACAAAGGAAGACTGCTATCGCTTTTTTGAGGACTTGTGCACAAAGCCTGAACTTAATGCAATGTCCCAAAGAATTGTTGTGGCAAAAATGCTCACCGAAAAAACAGTTTATAGCGAGATTGTAAAAAAGACAGGTGCTTCTACTGCCACTATCAGTCGTGTTAATCGTTCTTTGAATGAAGACACAGACGGCTATATGCTTGCTTTTAGCAATCTTGGTATTAAGGTGGATAAATAATGAGTACATATGATGTATTTGCTGATTTCTATGATCAGCTGACATTAAATGTAGAATATAAGGACAGGGCAGAGTATATTATTGAGATTTTCAAAAAGTTAGGTCACAATATGGGACTGACTTTAGATTTGGCTTGTGGTACAGGTAGTCTTACCATTGAACTTGCCAAAAGAGGAATCGATGTGTATGGTATAGATGGTTCCAGCGAGATGCTTTCTCAGGCTATGGAAAAGTCCTGTGAGGAAAATCTTAATATTTTGTTTTTGTGCCAACAAATGCAGGAGATTGATTTGTATGGTACTATAGACACTTGCGTGTGTACTCTCGATAGTATAAATCATCTTACTGATATTAAAGATGTGCAAAATACTTTTGATAAAGTTTCACTTTTTATGAACAAAAAAGGATATTTTCTTTTTGATGTGAATACAATATATAAGCATCAAGAAATTCTCAAAGACAATACATTTGTGTATGATACAGATGATGTTTATTGTGTGTGGCAAAATTCTCTAAAAGAAAATTACATCATAGAGATGGACTTGGATTTTTTCTACAGAGAGGACGATGCTTATTACCGTTATGAGGAGCATTTTTGTGAGCGCGCATATTCTCACGAGCAGTTAGCAACAATGCTTGAAAAAGCAGGTTTTGAACTTGTTGCTTGCTATGGAGATATGACATTTGAACCTGCAAAAGAAAAAGAACAACGAGCAATTTATATTGCAAGAAAAATATAGGAATGTTAATTTATGGATAAAATAATCAGATGCATAACATCGGACGGTGCTATTATGGCATCAGCAGTAGATGCTTCGGATATCTGCTTTACTGCACAACGTTTACATAAGACTTCTCCTGCTGCTACTGCAGCATTGGGCAGACTTCTTTGTGCTGCTTCTATTATGGGAAACAGCCTAAAGCAAAGCAAGGCTACTATAAATTTGCGAATAAACGGTGACGGACCTATCGGCACTGTACTTGCTGTTGCCGATTCACAGGGTAATGTAAGGGGTTATGTTGGTAACAACGATTGCCCAACAGAGCACTATAACAATAATAAAATCAATGTGTCCGCTGCAGTGGGTAAAGATGGTACTCTTAATGTAATCAGAGACTACGGTTTTGGCGACCCATATATTGGTCAGGTTCCACTTGTAAGTGGTGAGATTGCTGAGGATATTACCAATTACTATGCTACATCGGAGCAGATACCTACCGTGTGCGCTCTGGGCGTACTTGTTGACAAAGAGGACGGTCAGGTGCTACTTGCCGGTGGCTTGTTGATTCAGCTTTTGCCTGGTGCTGACGAAACTACTATTGATAAGTTAGAAAAAAATATAGAGGTGCTTGAGCCTGTTACAACTATGCTTGCAAAGGGTATGTCAATTCTTGATATTTGCAAAACTGCCCTTACAGGTTTTGAGGTAGAAGTTCTTGACGAAAACCCTGTTAACTATGTTTGCACTTGTTCTGAGAAGAAAATAGAAAGTTATATTGCTGGCTTGCCTGATGACGAAATCAGGGCTTGCGCTGACGAATTAGGCTATGCAGAGGTGAAGTGCCACTTCTGTAACAAGACTTATAAATTTGACAAAGAACACCTTGAAAATATCATAAGAAATAAGAGTGAAAAAAATTAAAAAAAATTATAAAAAAGTATTGACTTTTGATTATTGATAGTGTATTATAATACCTGTCGCTGACAAAACGGTGACACACGTGGGAGCATAGCTCAGCTGGGAGAGCACCTGCCTTACAAGCAGGGGGTCACAGGTT
>CAZVRE010000021.1:0-26148 GCA_964629465.1 uncultured Ruminococcus sp.
GGTGCTGCTAAGGCTATCGGTCTTGTAATTCCAGAGTTGAACGGCAAACTAATCGGTTCTGCTCAGCGTGTTCCTGTTCCAACAGGTTCAACAACAATTTTAACAGCAGTTGTTAAGGGTGACAATGTAACAGTTGACGGCATCAACGCTGCTATGAAGGCTGCTTCTTCTGATTCATTCGGCTACAACACAGACGAAATCGTTTCTTCTGACGTTGTTGGTATGACTTATGGTTCTCTATTTGATGCTACACAGACAATGGTACAGGAATTAGGCGATGGTCTATATCAGGTACAGGTTGTTTCTTGGTATGATAACGAGAACAGTTACACAAGCCAGATGGTTAGAACAATTAAGTATTTTGCTGAATTAGGCTAATCAATAGTATTTTAAGGCAGAGGTTTATCCTCTGCCTTATTTTTTTGTTATTTTATTGCCAAATCTTGTTAATATCTTCGCTTTGTAAACAACTTTCACTATTGTATGTATAAAATACACAAATTTTGTCGATAAGTTTATACATTTATTTTCTATTATTACTTGCTTTAAATTTCTAAATTTGATATTATATGTATATATAACTTTAATGGGGTATTATTATTTTTTGAGGAGGGAGTATTGT
Source organism: uncultured Ruminococcus sp. (assembly GCA_964629465.1). Lineage (GTDB taxonomy): Bacteria > Bacillota > Clostridia > Oscillospirales > Acutalibacteraceae > Ruminococcoides. The sequence goes on from CAZVRE010000021.1 coordinate 623, forward strand.
ATGAATTACAAGTTTGACGACGGTAGAAGTGCCTTGGAACTTTTCCGTGATGGCGATGCCGTTAAGATGTATGAATATTTGGGTGCACACATAGAAAACTCAAGCGACGGTGTTGGCGTAATGTTCAGAGTATGGGCGCCCAATGCCCTGACTGTTGCTGTAATAGGACCTTTTAATGATTGGGACAGCACACGCAATTATATGAAAAAAATTGACAACGGTGTGTGGGAACTTTTTATACCTGGTCTTGATAAATTTGACAGATACAAATACTCCATCGAAACTCCTTGGTTTGAAAAAGTTATCAAATCTGACCCTTATGCTTTTCATACTGAAACTCGCCCTGATACCTCCTCTATTATCTATGATATTGATAATTATACTTGGAATGATTGTGAATGGCTAAAGCACAGGCAAGAAAATAGCCACATCAGTTCTCCTGTAAATATATATGAAGTACACTTAGGTTCTTGGCGCAGATATAAGGATAACAATTTTTTCAGTTACTCCAAACTTGCTGACGAACTAATACCTTATGTAAAAGAAATGGGTTACACTCACATTGAATTTATGCCTATTACTGAGTATCCATTTGACGATAGTTGGGGTTATCAGGTAACTGGCTACTTTGCTCCTACCTCTCGCTTTGGAGAACCTGTTGACCTTATGAATTTAATTGATAAATGTCACCAAAACGGTATTGGCGTAATTTTAGACTGGGTTCCTGCACATTTCCCAAAAGACGCACACGGTCTGGGTAAGTTTGACGGTGTTTGTTGCTACGAGTATAGCAACATAAATCGTAGCGAGCACAAAGAATGGGGTACTTATGTATTTGACTATTCCAAACAAGAAGTTGTGAGTTTCTTGGTTTCAAGTGCTATGTTTTGGGTAGACAAATATCACTTTGACGGTATAAGAGTAGACGCAGTTGCGTCTATGCTTTATTTGGACTATAACAGAAAAACAGGTGAATGGGAAACTAATAAATTTGGTGGCAAAGAACATCTTGAAGCCATCACTTTCCTACAAAAACTTAACACTGCAATACATATGTATCACCCTGATGTTATGATGATAGCTGAAGAAAGCACATCTTGGCCTATGGTATCAAAACCGGTTGAAATGGGAGGTTTAGGTTTTGACTACAAATGGAACATGGGCTGGATGAATGATATGCTCAACTATATGGCACTTGACCCATTATGGAGACCGTTTAACCACGACAGTCTGACTTTCAGTTTCTTCTATGCTTTTTCAGAGAACTTTATGCTCCCTATCTCCCACGATGAAGTGGTTTACGGTAAAGGCTCTTTGTTCAGCAAAATGCCAGGCAAAGAAGAAAATAAGTTCCACTCTGTTAGATTGTTTATTGCATATATGATGGCGCACCCTGGCAAGAAACTCAATTTTATGGGTAATGAATTAGGTCAGGATACAGAATGGAACTTTAGGTCTGAACTTGACTGGAGTTGCCTTGCAGATGAAAGCCACCAAAAACTTCATCTGTTCTTTAAAGATATAAACAACTTCTACCTGAAAAACAAGCCTTTGTATGAAATCGACTTCAGTTGGGAAGGCTTTGACTGGATACACCACGATGACTATGCAAAGAGCATAATCGCCTTTAGACGAAAAGACAAAGAAGGCAACGAAATTATCGTTGTGTGCAACTTCCAACCTATGGCGCAAGAAAAGTATATTGTAGGTGTACCACAGTATGGTGTGTATTCGGAAATTTTCAGTACTGATGACAAAAAATACGGTGGTAGTGGTATGACTAACGGTGATAACATTCAGACAACTGATATTGCAATTCACGGTTGCCAACAGGCTATTAACTTAAATATTCCACCGTTGAGCGTTTGCTTCTATAAATGCACCGAAGTAAAAGAAAAATCTGCACGAAAACCAGCAGAAAAGAAAAAAGTCGCCAAAAAATCAGCACTAAAAAAGAAATAACTATTACATAAATTTCAAATATTGGAGATGATTATATGATTCCAAAGCAAAAAGTCGTAGCAATGTTACTTGCAGGTGGTCAGGGCTCAAGACTTGGTGTACTCACAAAGAAACTTGCTAAACCTGCCGTTCCTTTTGGTGGTAAGTATCGCATTATCGACTTTCCCCTATCCAACTGCATAAATTCAGGTATTGAAGCCGTGGGCGTACTTACACAGTACCAGCCTCTTGTGCTTAATGAGTACATAGGCAACGGCCAACCTTGGGACTTGGATAGTATGCATTCAGGCGTTCAATGTTTAAGCCCTTATCAGGCAGTTAACGGTGGTGACTGGTATTCAGGTACTGCAAATGCAATTTATCAAAATATCAGTTTTATTGACAGATACACCCCTGATTATGTGCTTGTATTATCAGGTGACCATATTTACAAAATGGACTACAACAAAATGCTTGAAGCCCACATAAAGAACAACGCTGACTGCACTATTGCAACCATTGATGTTCCTAAGGAAGAGGCTTCAAGATTTGGTATTCTTAACACAAATCCCGATGGTTCAGTTTATGAATTTGATGAAAAACCTGCTGTGCCAAAAAGCACAAACGCTTCAATGGGCATTTACATTTTCACTTGGAAGAAGTTAAGAAAATACCTTATTGAAGATGCTAACAATCCTGAATCTGACAATGACTTTGGTAAAAATATTCTTCCAACAATGCTTGATGCTGGCGAGAGAATGTTCTCTTATTCCTTTGAGGGCTATTGGAAAGATGTTGGTACTATTGACAGTTTGTGGGAAGCAAATATGGACCTTTTGGACCCTAATGTTAGTTTGGACCTTAATCAGATTTACTCCCGCAACCCTATGATGCCTCCTCACTATGTTGCTGAGGACGCAAAAATTCAGAACTCACTTATTGCTGACGGTTGCAATGTTTGTGGTGATTTGGAATTCTCCATACTATTCTCCGGTGTAAGCATTGGCAAAGGCGCAGAAGTTAACTCCTCAATAATTATGCCAGGCGCAATTATTGAAGACGGCGCAAAAGTTAATTTTGCTATCGTTGCAGAAAATACAGTTATCAAGAAAAACGCTGTTATTGGTGCTACTCCTGAACAAACAAAAAACAGCGATGATTGGGGCATTACAGTTATTGGCGACAACTTGACTATAGGCGAAAACGTAATTGTTCCTCCAAAAGCAATGATAGATAAAGATATGGAGGTAAGTGAATAATGAGAAGCAATGATGTTTTAGGTATTATTTTTTCTAATTCCTGCGAAGATACACTGTCAACATTAACTGCTCACAGAACTACTGCCAGTGTACCTATTGGTGGTAAATACAGAATGATTGACTTTGCTTTATCCAATATGACTAACTCCAATATGAACAATGTTGGTATTATTGCCAAAAGTGGCTTTATGTCCTTAATGGACCATGTGGGTTCAGGTAAGGCTTGGGACTTATCCAAAAAGAACAAGGGCGTTACAATTTTGCCACCATATGCAGGTATTCAATTTGCCAACAAAGTAGAAACACTCTATCGCCTACGTGGCTATATTGAAGATGCAAATGAAGAGTATGTTCTGTTAACTGAAAGCAACGTAATCACTAACATTGATTATCGTGAACTCTTTTATTTACATTCTCAAAACGAAGCAGATATCACCTTAATCTGCAAGAATATGAAGGTGCCTGACCAATTCACCCCAACTACTGTAAGTATGGATGAAATTGGCAGAATAGATAAAATCTTGGTTCAGCCTAATGTTCAGGGTGAATGTAATTTGTATCTTGGTACTATGCTAATAAAGAAAGATTTGTTGATTAAACTACTTACCGAAGCAGTGAGCGAAAACGAGTTCAACTTCGAAAGACTGCTTCAGAAATGGGCTAATGTTTACAGGATGTTCGGTTACGGATGCGAAGAATATTGTGCTATCATCAGTTCCACCAAGGAATACTATGAATTCAATATGGGCTTGATGGATAACAATACTTTGCAAAAACTCACCAAACTACCTGTTTACACAAAAGTTCGTGACGATAGTCCTTGTAAGTACGGTTTAGAAAGTTCAGTTAAGCATTGCCTTATATCTCAGGGATGTGTTATTGAAGGTTATGTTGAAAACTGTATTATCTCAAAAGGTGTGCACATAGCAAAAGGCGCCAAGGTTTCTAACTGTATTATTATGCAGGATACAGAAATTGGCGAAAACTGTAACCTTAACTACCTAATTATTGACAAAGATGTAGTTATCAAAGATAGCAGAGACCTTATGGGCACAAAATCATATCCAATATATATTGCAAAAAAATCAATTATTAACTAATACCTCAGGAGGTTTATATGAAAATTCTTTATTGTTCTTCTGAAGCCAACCCTTTTGCAGGTTCAGGTGGTCTGGCTGATGTTGCAGGCAGTTTACCACACGCCTTGTGCAGAAAGGGTCAGGATTGCAGAATTGTAATGCCATTATACGGCACTATTCCACAAGAACTCAAAAATCAAATGAACTTTATCGCTAACTTTACTGTTCCTGTTTCTTGGCGTCATCAGTACTGTGGTTTGTTCTGGGCAAGATGGAACGACTGTACTTATTACTTTATAGATAATGAATATTATTTTCAGCGTAATGCTTTGTATGGTTTTTATGATGACGCAGAAAGATTTGCGTTTTTCTCTCGTGCAATTCTTGAGATGCTTCCATACATTGATTTCCACCCAGACATTATTCACACAAACGACTGGCAAACAGCGTTAGTACCAACATATTATTATCTTTTCTATTCCAAGAATCCTTGGTATGCAAATATCAAGAACATCTTTACTATTCACAACATTCAATATCAGGGACAATACGGTTGGGATGTTAATACAGAATGTGTTGGTATTCCGGAAAATGACAAAAAGATACTTGAGATGGACGGCAAGTTGAATATGGTAAAGGGCGCTATTGAAACTGCAGTTCGTGTTACGACTGTTTCTCCTACTTATGCAGGCGAAATTCGTGACCCATGGTATAGCCATGGTCTTGACCCTGAACTTAACTTCCGTCATTACAAACTTTGTGGTATTAGAAACGGCATTGACCTTGAATCTTACAACCCTGCTACTGATTATCAACTATATCGCAACTACACAATGGACGATATGAGTGGTAAAGGCGAAAACAAACGTGCTTTGCAAGAAAGACTTGGACTTGAACAGAGATGGGATGTACCTATTGTTTCAATGGTTACAAGACTTGTTGACCACAAAGGTCTTGACCTCGTTCGTGACAGTCTGGAACAACTTATGGATACAGAAAAAATGCAGTTTGTTATTCTTGGTTCAGGTGACAAAGAATACGAAGATTATTTCCGTTATATGCACCAGAAATATCCAGGAAGACTATGCTTCTGCAATGGTTTTGTTCCTGAACTTGCTCGCAAAATTTACGCAGGTTCTGATATATTCCTGATGCCATCTAAGATGGAACCATGTGGTTTGTCACAAATGATTGCTCTACGCTACGGTACAATTCCTGTAGTAAGAGAAGTTGGTGGTTTGCGTGACTCTGTATTCGACAGTGCAGACGGTTACGGCAACGGCTTTACGTTTGCAAACTACACCAAAGAAGATATGATGCACGCCGTAAGACGTGCACTTTGGGGTATTCAGGATAACGAAGGCTGGCACGCGTTAATGTGGCGTGCAATGATGAGCGACAACAGTTGGGATCGTTCAGCACAAGACTACATTAACCTATACAACGACACTTTAACATGGGCATAAAAATACCTCCTATGGTAGTTTGATTTATTCTACCATAGGAGGTCCTTTTTTATTATCTGCTTTTATGGTGTAGTCCAATTAAGATAACCCTTTGCCATTTTCATCTTTTTCTTTTTTGTTATCTCTCTTGTTAGATATAAAAAACAAAACTAATATAATTACTGCTAAACTTACTGCAACGATTGTGCCTATCATCACTTGTTGTCCACCAACTGAATCAACAATTGACGAAAACTTTTTCAGTCCATTATCTTGACTGTCAATTTTAGTATCTGTGGCTTCTTGTGTATTGTTAACGCTACTTTTGTCATCTGCGTTTGATGTGTCGCTATCGTCTTTTGCAGTGCTCTCTATATAAGCCGTGCAACTTGTTGAACTTTGCGAGGAAAGTTCCTTTGCGTTACTGTCTACGCAATCATACATTTTTATGTTGAAATCTGCTTCACCATACTCAATGGTTTTGAATTGAAACACAAACAAAACTGTATCTGCGTTTAGTTCTACCCCATCGGTTGACAGAAATACTGCTTTTACTGTGCCCAAGTTATCCTTAGATTTTACGGTTACATTATCAACCTTCGCTTCCGTACCTCTAAATTCAACATAGTTTGTGTCATAGGCAATCTCAAAAGTTGCAGCAGATAACTTTGTGCTACTATCTACCCTTATATTAACCTCAAATATTCTGTTACGATTAACATTTATATTATCCGAATACATTGCTATATTCGTAGCATTTACTGTAATAAAAGCAAACATATAAATAAGTAGCATTAAAATACTTGACAATTTAATAAACTTCTTCACAAAATCACCTTACATATTTTAACATACATTGGTGATGTTTTAAATGTTTGTAAATATAATTCACTAAAGCCACCTCTTGAGAGGTGGCTTTAATTTTACAATATTATTTTGTTACTTTTGACTTTTTAGTAATTTTCTGTAGTTGGTAACATTCATCGCAACTCTTGGCAACTTCTGGTGAATGACTAACCAAAATAACGCATTTACCTTGATCGCTTAAATCACGGAATATTGCCATAATTTCTTTTTGAGTATCGGTATCAAGGTTACCTGTTGGTTCATCGGCTAAAATTATATCAGCATCATATGACAAAGCCCTTGCAATAGCAACTCGTTGTTGTTGGCCACCTGAGAGTTTGAGCACTCGTCGGTTAGCCTCGTCCTCATCAAGTCCTACACTTTCTAACAATTCCAGCGCTTTTTCTCTTTTGTTATCACACTTAACTCCTGCAATATCCATAGAAAGCATAACATTTTCCAAGGCTGTAAACTTGGTAATAAGATTAAAACTTTGAAAAATTACGCCAATATATTTGCTTCGGAATTTATATTTATCCATTTTATTTACATCATTACCATCGTACAGAATTTGTCCTGATGTTGGAGATGCAAGACCAGAGAGAACAGAGAGAAGTGTTGTTTTGCCTGCACCTGATTTACCCATAATGCAATATATTTTACCTTTTTCAAAATCATAAGAAACATCTTCCAAAACAGGAGTGTTGCCATATGAAAAACAAATGTTTTTAAGTGATAAAATACTCAATTTACATTCCTCCTTAATCTCTGTTTGCCAAAATCTTTAATGGCTCATACCTCATTATAAACAACATAGATACCATACCTGATACAAGAGTCAGCAAGATAGCAATCAATAACATTTGCCATACAACAGTAAAGTTCATTGCAGAATTGATTTCAGTTATATAATTGTTAACCTGCTCTGCCCCAAACATTTGCTCAAATCTACCACCTTGTGCTTGGTCGCCTTTTTCTATATCGCCCATGCCGTCAGGAGCACCACTTCTGCCGAAATTCTGTTCCATTTTCTCCATATTCTGTTCTTGAGAAGTTGACTGCATAGAAAGCAACTGATTTGTAACAGGTACTGCAGTCACTGCACCAATGCCTACGCCAATAATAACAGCGGCAAGTGTTACTGCAAAAATCTCTGTTAAAAACTGCAAAGCAACTTTGCTCTTTTTCATACCCATTGCAGTTAATACGCCAATTTCGTATTTACGTTCACGAACATTAAAAATATTAAGAACAATTAGAATAATAGCACCAATTATCAAAATAACAATCAATGCAACCTTTGCTGTTTTACTTAAGGTTTCAAGAGGAACTAAACTGTTTTCGTATTCACTTATATCCTGTGAGGATATTGTATATGAGTCCTCTAAGCCCAATTCTCTTGCCTGCTCCTCAAACTCATAGTAAGAGTCCGTATCAGCAAATACATATGTACCTGTAAGTGTACCACTTAACCCAGTTTCAAACTCCATACCTGTATTTTCATCAGTAGTAGTTTCGGATACTTGGCTTGACTCATCAACAATTCCCTGAAGCGCATTATAACTCATATAAATTTTGTTGGCAGGGTCAGTTGAAGTTGCACCCATCATTGAAAAACTATTGCTGTTTGATGATGTATCAGTATACAAGCCCACAACCTCTAACTTATAGACTTCATCTTCATTATTAGGGTTGGTTACCTTAATTTTATCTCCTACAGAAATATCGTTATATGTAGCAAGTTCCTCAGAAATAATGCAAGTATATTCTTCTGTTCCTTCTTCAAAAACAGAGCCCTCAGTAATAGTAGCAGTTCCTTCTTTAAAAGAAGTCATAGCATCTTCGCTACTATAACCCTCAACGGTAAAATCACTTTGAGCGCCCATCATACGTTCTCTGCCATCGCCTTGCATATCACCACCAAAATCACCCATTTGCTGATTATCAGCAGTTTGGGTTGTATCGTTTTGGGTTGAATTTTCAGTTGAACTTACGGGTTCAAAGTCATCTGTTCCATTTAGAGAAACTGACATTACATAGTAAAAATCTTCTACTGAATCTGCCTGTGCATAGGTCTGATATTCTTCTAAAGTCAAAGAAGAATTTTCTCCCATTTTTTGTGCAAATTGATTTTTGTCAAATGAAGGAGGTTCATTTTGCAACTCACTATCGCTTTGTGTAGTTCCTCTCATTTCTTCCATAAGCGCACTACGGTCAAAATCAATGGTAGCCGTTACAGACAATCCTTCCATCACCTCTGTTCGAGCATTTTCTGCTGCCTGTTGAATGGAAAGTCCCACACACGCTGCCGTTGAAATCACCAACACAATTATGCCAATTAAAATGTTTCTGCCTATAGATCGACTGATACATTTAAAGGCATTTTTGATAATGTACATAAAATTCTTCCTCTCTATTATTTGTAAAATTCTACCTTACATATGATAAAGCCACAAAGTGAAAACCATATGAACGCAATATGAATATTGCAAGTAAATAATATACAAAAAAGAAGTAATTTCAAGAATTACAAAGCATCTGCTAACTTTTGTACGAATTCTTTAATTTCTTTTTCATCAGTTATTGTTCGTGCTTCCTCAACAATTATCAATCGATCGTAATCTGTTAACTCCCACATATATTTCATTGCACAAAAATTCTTTTGCAGTTCCTTTCTGAACACATCAGGCATTTGCAACTCCTGAAACATAAAATCACCTCTGCCTTATTTTGGGCAGAGGTACAGGTATTATTCAAAAATTTATTAACTACACAAATCTTCTAATAATTTACGCAATTCATCATCACTGCTTACAGAAATACCTGACTCAAGTTTTTTGCGGTCGTTTTCAGGTAAGATAGATACTATAGTATCGGTTTGTTCAAGTATATTACCCTGATAATCTAAAACCACCAATTTCCCATCAATACTTTTGAGTATATACTTTACCTCCTGATTAAGAGTAGCAGACTGGGTGGGTGTTACAGAAGTATTTTCTATCATTCTTGCTTTGTTCTCAGCTGATACTCCAAAAAATGCAGAAATGCCAAATAACACATATATAATTATGCCTGTAATTAGTACAAGTCTTTTCATAAATAACACCTCAATTTTATTTTTGGGCAAAATATCGGTATTATTCATATTTTTTTGGGATATTTTCTCAATAAATTCTATAAAACAGTATAATGAAATATGCCCTAAAAGGTTTATTTTTTTTTGCAATAATGTTATAATACTAAAGAATAGGTGTTTATCATGAGAAAATGTATGTTGAAGCAAATTGATGAAAGATTTAGTAGTTGATAAGGAGAATTCCTATGCGTGAAACAGACATCAGTAAATTTACTGAAAAAGGCGACAATAGTAATCAGCACACTCAAACAAAAAAAGTTCTTAAGAGCGTGGGTAGAGTTTTGTTCACTTTCTTGATGGTTTTTGTGGTTACGGGTATTGTTATGGCAATTGCTCTTGGTGTGTATATTATTGGAATTGCCAGCGAGCCTATAGGCATTGACCTTAAGGCTAAGAGCCTTAACCAAACAAGTTTTATATATGTAAAAAATGACAACGGTAAATTCAAGAAGTATCAGTCACTTTACTCTACAGAAAACAGAGAGTGGATTTCTTACGACAATATCCCTGAGCAAATGCGTGATGCTATGATTGCTATTGAGGACAAGCGTTTTGAAAAACACAACGGCGTTGACTGGACAAGAACTACCGGCGCAGTATTGCACCTTGCAACAGGAGATGCGAGTTACGGTGGTTCAACCATCACTCAGCAGTTAATCAAAAACTTAACCGACGACAATGAAGTTTCTATTAACCGTAAAATACGAGAGATTGTTAAGGCACTTAAACTAGAGAAGGAATACACCAAAGATGAAATTCTTGAGGCTTACCTCAATGTAGTAAACTTTGGTAACAACTGTCAGGGTGTACAAGCCGCTGCAAGTCTGTACTTTGACAAAAAGATTGCTGACTGCTCTATAGCAGAATGTGCTGCTATAGCAGGTATTACTCAAAACCCTAGCAAGTATAACCCTCTGGTATATCCTGAAAATAACAAGATACGCCGAGAGACTGTTCTTGGGGCTATGTATGACCAAAAGAAAATAACAAAAGAAGAATATGAAGCAGCAATGGCAGAGTCAGAGACTATGACGTTTGTGGGCTACACGAAAAGCAAAAATAAGAATATGAATGTATCAGTACAAAACTGGTATATTGATGAATTATTTAACGACTTAGTGGCTGACTTATCAGTTTATTATAACATCAGCGAAGATGCCGCTGCCGAAAAACTATACACAGAAGGTTTGAGAATTTACTGTTGTATGGATGTTGATGTTCAAAATTATATGGAAAAATCGGCAATGGAAATCAACAAAACATATGACGAAGATTTACAAACTGCCCTAACACTTATTGATACTAACGGCAGAATCGTAGCAACCTGTAGTTCATCTCAAGAAAAAACAGGTAACAGACTATTCACAAGAGCATCTCAATCTGTACTGCAACCGGGTTCCTCAATTAAGCCTGTAGCAGTTTATCCTTATGCTGTAGAAACAGGCGAACTCTACTACAGTTCAATTGTAAAAGATGAGCCTTTGGCAAATTACAAATATCAAAACGGCACATTGGTTGCAGGTCCTAACAACTGGTACAGTGGTTACAAGGGCTATATGCTACTGCCTGATGCCATTGAAATTTCATCAAACGCAACTGTTGCACAAACTATTGTTACAGTAGGCGTAGAAAATGTATATAATCAGGTTGTTGGGTTGCAAGGCTTCAAACACCTTGATGTTGCAGACAAAACTAATGCCGGTGGTCTTTCTATTGGTGGTCTTACAGGTGGTGTAACAGTTAGAGAAATGGCTGCTGCATCTGTATATATGGCTAATGGTGGTTTGTATTACGAACCTTACACATATTACTATGTAACAGACTTTGAGGGTAATGTTATCCTTGATAATCGCAACAACTTGGGCAAGCAGTGTTACTCACAAGAAACTGCTTACATTATGAACAGACTATTGTATTACAATATGACTTACTGTTCACACACAAACGCCGCTTATGCACGAGTAAATGGTTGGGAAATTATCGGCAAAACAGGTACTACAGACAGCGACAAGGACTCTTGGTTTGTAGGCTCAAGCCCATATGGCACATTGGCAGTATGGACAGGTTATGACCAACCTGCAACAATTTCCGGTACTGGTCAGCGCAACGCTACTACCCTATTCCAAAAGGTTATGAGTTATTATCTTGAGGACAAAGAAGTAATAGGCTATGAAACGCCTGATACCATCGTAGCAGCAGACTATGACCCTGCTACTGGCTTGACATACAATGTAGGCTCACCTACAGGTTCAAAATATGTAGGTTACTATAAAGTTGGTGAAATGCCTCAAAACGAAGAAGGTTGGTATGTAGGCGAAAGTACCGCAAAGAAAAAGAAGAAGAAAAAGGCAACTGAAACAACCACCGAAGACGGAGCAGAAAGTTCTATACCAGCGTCTGAATCTGCAAGTACAGAAACTTCAGAAACAGAAGCAACCGAATCAGTTGCTAATAGCGAAACTCAATAAGTTAAATTACCAATAATATCTTTTGAAGGGATTGAATAAGATGATATCAGTGGCGATAATGGGACACGGTGTTGTAGGTTCAGGTGTGGCTGAAATTATTACAACACACAAGCAAAAACTTTTTTCAAGTATTGGTGAAGAAGTTTACATCAAACATATTCTTGATTTAAGAGATTTCCCTGACTCACCTCTTGCTGACAAATTCACAAAAAACTTTGACGATATTCTCAATGATGTTGAAGTTAGAGTTGTAGCAGAAGTAATGGGTGGAATAAACCCTGCATATGATTACACAAAAAAATTATTAAAAGCAGGTAAAAGTGTTGTTACATCAAACAAAGAACTTGTGGCTGCAAAAGGTGCAGAACTTTTACAACTTGCTAAAGAAAACAACGCAAACTTCTTGTTTGAAGCATCAGTTGGTGGCGGTATTCCAATTATTCGCCCAATGAACCAATGCTTGGTTGCAAACAACGTACAGGAAGTTGCAGGTATCCTTAACGGCACAACTAACTTTATCCTCACAAAAATGATTGCAGAGGGCATGGATTTTGATACTGCACTAAAACTTGCACAGGACTTAGGATTTGCAGAACGCAACCCTGAAGCTGACGTTGAAGGTCACGATGCTTGTCGTAAAATTTGTATTCTTGCTTCACTTGCATTTGGCAAACACGTTTATCCTGATAACGTTTACACAGAGGGCATTACAAAGATAACACTTGAGGACGTTACATATGCTACTGCTCACAAATGTGTAATTAAGTTAATTGGTAAAGTTAAGGTTCTTGACAACGGCAAAATGGATATTTTTGTTGCTCCAATGTTTGTTTCAAAGAATAGCCAACTTGCTAATATTGACAATGAATTCAATGGTATTATGGTTAGAGGCGACTGCACAGGTGACGTAGTGTTCTACGGCAAAGGCGCAGGTAAACTTCCAACTGCATCTGCAGTTGTAGCAGATATTATTGACTGTTGCAAACACCTTAAGAACAGAAAGTATCTCTACTGGGCTGACAGCACCAAAGACCACTTTATTTCACATACAAAATCAGAAAATTCTATGTTCATCAGAATTAAAACTGATGATGCTGACGCAACTATCAAAATGGCTAAAGAACTATTTGGCGATATTGAAGTTATCACAACAAAAGAACCTATTGAGGGTGAAGTTGCTATTTCAACTCCTGTAATATCAGTTGAAAATTGTGATAATAATATTGCAAAGTTAGAAAGCCAAGGTGTAAAGGTATTATCCAAAATCATAATCGGTGATTTATAATTAGGAGGAGTAATCAAATGAGTTTAATTGTCCAAAAATTTGGTGGTAGTTCAGTTGCAGATGCAGAACGTGTATTTAACGTTGCTCGCATAGTTACTGACACTTACGCTAAAGGCAATGACGTAGTAGTTGTTGTTTCTGCTCAAGGCGACACAACAGACGACTTAATCGCAAAGGGTATGGAAATTAACCCTAAAGGTTCAAAAAGAGAAAAAGATATGTTACTTGCTGCTGGTGAACAAATTTCTATTTCACTTCTTGCTATGGCTATCGAAAAATTAGGCTATCCTGTAGTTTCTCTACTTGGTTGGCAGGCTGGCTTCAAAACATCATCTTCACACACACTTGCCCGTATTAAGACTGTTGTTCCTGACCGTTTACGCAAGGAACTTGATAAGAAGAACATTGTAGTTGTGGCTGGTTTCCAGGGAATTTCAAAGTACGACGACATCACTACTTTAGGCCGTGGTGGTTCAGATACTTCTGCAGTTGCTATTGCAGCAGCACTTCACGCTGATTTATGTCAAATTTATACCGACGTTGAGGGTGTTTATACATGTGATCCTCGCAAAGTTCCTAACGCACAGAAACTCGACGAAATTTCATACGACGAGATGCTTGAACTTGCAACATTAGGTGCACAGGTTCTCAACAATCGTTCCGTGGAAATGGCTAAAAAATACAACATCGAACTTGAGGTGCTTTCAAGTTTAACTAATGCACCTGGTACAATCGTAAAGGAGAAAACTAAAATGGAAAAAATGTTAATTAGTGGCGTTGCCAAAGATACAGACGTAGCAAGAATTTCAGTAACAGGTATCCCTGATGAGCCAGGGCTAGCATTCAAAATGTTCTCAAAATTGGCTTCAAAGGACATTAACGTAGATATTATTCTTCAGTCTATCGGTCGTGACGGCAAGAAAGACATCACATTTACAGTTCCTGTAGACAGAACAACTGATGCTAACGAAGTACTAAAGGGCTATGTTGAATCTATCGGAGCAAAAGAGATTATCTGCAACACAGACGTTGCAAAAATTTCTATCGTTGGTGCAGGTATGGAAAGTCACGCAGGTGTTGCTTCTACAATGTTTGAGGCTCTATACAATGCTAACATCAACATCCAGATGATTGCTACATCTGAGATTAAAGTTTCTGTACTTATTGACAAGAAAGACGCAGACAGAGCAATGGCTGCTATTCACGATAAGTTCTTTAACTAATTCATAAATCGAAGCCCTGTGATATCACAGGGCTTTTGTTTTGAGCAAAAAAGCCGAGGCATAACGCCTCGGCTTTAGTATTATCCTATAAGTTCGATTAACTTTACTTTTACGGTCTGAGCGTCAGCCTTACCCCTACTTTGCTTCATAACATTACCAAGCAAAGCCATAAGAGCCTTTTCTTTGCCGTTCTTGTAATCTTCTACTGCATTAGGGTTATTGCTGATCGCACACTCGCACATCTTAACAATTTCGCTTTCATCAACACCACCCAAATCACTCTCATCAATAAATGCCATACAAGGTTTACCTGTATCAAGCATTTGCTCAAGAGTTTTCTTGGCTAGGTTGTTCTGAATTTTGTTGTCCTCTATCATCTTAACCAGTTCGTTCAACTGTTCCGGTGAGGTTGCCACCTCAAATTTTTCTTTATCAATTTCAGTTTCAACTCGTCTGAAAATTGAACCGATAATAAAGTTTGAAACAATTTTAGGAGTTTTGATACCCTTAATCGCCCTATCAAAATACTCACTAACCTTGCGATATTTTGTTAACAGTTGAGCGTCTTTTTGTGGCAGGTCATACTCCTCTACATATCTTGCTTGCTTTTGTGCAGGAAGTTCAGGGAGCATTTTTCTTATTTCTTCAACTTCTTCCCTACTTGTGACAATTGTTACAAGGTCAGGGTCACGGAAATAACGATAGTCGTTAGCATCTTCCTTACCTCGCATTGAGGAGGTTTTGCCTGTTGAATCGTCAAAACGCAAGGTTTCCTGAATAACCTCTCCACCGTTTTTAATGACTTCAACCTGACGGTAAAACTCATATTCCATAGCCTTTGCTATGTTGTTAATTGAATTCATATTCTTGATTTCAGTACGAGTTCCAAGTGTATCACTACCCTCAGGGCGTACTGAAATATTGACGTCACAGCGCATTGAACCCTCTTGCATACGACAATCGGATACGCCGATATATCTCATAATCTGCTGAAGTTTTTCAACGTACTCTCTTGCCTCGTCAATGCTACGGAAGTCAGGCTCTGTAACAATTTCGATAAGAGGTACGCCACCACGGTTGTAGTCAACATAAGTATCGCCGTGAGCATGAATAAGTTTACCTGCATCTTCTTCAATATGAATACGAAGAATTCGTATTCTTCGTCCGTTAGAAATTTGTACATATCCGTGTTCACAAAGAGGTTTGTCATACTCGGAAATCTGATACGCCTTTGCAAGGTCAGGATAGCAGTAGTTCTTTCTGTCCATTTTTGCAACTTCTGCAATTTCGCAATTTGTTGCAAGACCTGCCATAATTGCATACTTTACAACTTGACGGTTGAGTTTTGGCAATGTGCCAGGTAAACCAATACAAACAGGACAACAATGTGTGTTTGGCTCACCACCAAACTCTGTAGTACAACCACAGAAAATTTTAGTCTTGGTGGATAATTCAACGTGGGTTTCAAAACCTGCTACTAATTCGTATTTCATAGTTTCACACCCCACTTTGTATCCTTAAAATACTCTCCTGCTGTTTTTTCAAATAAATTGGCAGCATTGAGAATTTTTGCCTCGCTAAATTTATTGCCGATTAACTGCATACCAATTGGCATACCATTTGCGTTAAAACCACAAGGAATTGATACTGCAGGCAATCCTGCAATATTTACAGGTACAGTGCAAATATCTGTAAGGTAAGTTTCTATTGGGTCAGACACTGCCTTACCCATCTCAAACGCAGTCATTGGTACTGTTGGAGCAAGAATAAAATCACACTGTAAAAAAGCATTATCAAATGCCTTTATAATAGTTCCTCTCAGGTTCTGTGCTTTCTTATAATACGCATCATAATAACCTGCAGAGAGCACATAGGTGCCAAGCAAAATTCTACGCTTTACTTCTTCGCCAAAGCCCTCACTACGAGTACGACACATCATATCGTGAGTGCCATTGAAATGCTGAGCCTTATAGCCATAACGAATACCGTCGTATCTTCCTAAATTTGAAGAAGCCTCTGCGCAAGCAATAATGTAATAAGCAGGTAGAGCATACTTAATTACAGGCATATCAAAGTAAACAACCTCTGCACCCAAACTCTCATATATTTTAAGAGCATTCATAAGCGCTTCTTTAACATCATCTTTAATGCCCTCAAGGTATTCACGAACAACGCCAATTTTCATACCTTTAATATCATTGTTAATTGTGTTGTATGTTAAGCCACCCTGTCTGCCTTGGCAGGTACTATCCTTTGTGTCGTATTCAGAAATCGCATCAAATACTATAGATGCGTCCTCAACGGTTTTTGTGATAGGACCAACCTGGTCCAGGCTTGAAGCATACGCAATCAAACCGTAACGAGATACTGCACCGTAAGTTGGTTTTAATCCAACTATGCCACAGAATGACGCAGGTTGCCTTATTGACCCACCTGTATCAGAACCAAGTGCAAATGCAGCAATGTTCCCCCCTACTGCTGATGCACCACCACCAGATGAACCACCAGCACAATGTTTTATATTGTGAGGGTTAGTAGCACCTCCAAAGCAAGAAGTTTCGCAGGAAGAACCCATAGCGAACTCGTCCATATTTGTTTTGCCCAGTAAAACTGAACCCTTATTCTGCAAAGTTTCCCATACAGTTGCGTTATAAATAGGCTTGTAACCCGTTAAGATTTTTGAGCAACAAGTTGTTTCGATACCCTTAGTGGATAGGTTATCTTTAAGTGTCATAGGAACACCCTCCAGAACCCCTATCTCCTCTCCTCTTGCGATTTTTTGATCAACCTTTTCAGCCTGTGCCAACGCCACATCACTTGTTACATTAACATAGGCGTTAAGTTCTTTGTTGCACTTTTCTATTTCAGTTAAATACAGATTTGTAAGTTCTTTGCAAGATATCTCTTTTGAGGAGAGCATATCGTGAATTCTTTTTACGATAGACATATTCTCCTCCTTTTATGAACGATTCTTAACAAGAAAATGATTGTCCGCTTGATCAGGTGCGTTTTTGAGAATTTCCTCACTTGGGTAAGATTCAACTACCTCATCTTCCCTAAAAACATTTGACAAATTATTTATATTGTCAAATTCAGTATCCTCTACAGGTGCATTTGCAATCTCATCAGCAAATTTTACGATTTCCTGCATCTGCTCTGTGAGAGCATCAAGGTCTTCTTCTGCTACAAACAATTTTGAGAGTATAGCAATGTTTTCGATATCTTCTCTTGTTACCATATTATCAGTCCTTTGCTTAGGTTATAGGCAAAGTGGTAAACCTTGCCTGTATGTTTATATTATAAATTTATCAATAATATGTTATGCACATCTATATTATTTTTGGGTTATTATACCACTAAATCACCGCTCTAACAAGGTTAGCACAGTATTCATCAACAAAATATCATATTCTATGCTTTTTATTTTACAGTTTTAGAATTTTTAATAAACATCAGCATAAAAACTCCCATTAAAATCAAACAAGGCACGAATATGGCTCTATATCCAACAAAGTTGCAAAACACTGCCCCCACAACGGCGCCTATTATAAAGAAAGCAATTACACTTAGGTATGTAACAATCGCTTTTTTCTGCTCTGGGAGTTTGTCCTTTGCATAATTAAACATAAGTTCAGTTGCACTACGCAAGTTACCTGTACACATTGTTGTGGCAAGAGCGCTGTCGTTAACTATCCTGAAACTTTGCACCTGCAAAGAGCACACAAAAGACACCATAACATTAACAATTAAATTATTAACCTCTGATGGTGGCATAAAACCTGCACACACGAGGGCAATTATCTCAACTACAATGATAATCTGTCGCCAATGAATTTGATTGCTTTCACTGAATTTTTTACGAACAATTTCAGAAATAATAATACCTGCCATAAACATTATGATAGGAACCAAATAATACAATGCGTGAAAGAACTCTCCACGAATGAGTTTTACACCCAAAAGCACCATATTACCTGTTTGTGCGTTAGCAAAAACACCGTCACGGCACAAATATGTATATACATCAAGGAAACCACCTGACAAAGCAAGCAACCACCCTACTTGTAAAGTATGGGACATACCTTTCTTATTATCCAAAACTTAACCCCCAATTTTTATTTACGATTTATATTACCACAATAGCAGAGTATTTTCAATGAATAGAATTGAAAAACTCCTTTGTTTGTGATAAAATTTGCCTTAATATGAGGTGTAAATATGAAATACAATAAAGTAATCAACGGACGCTTTTTGGAACGTCCTAACAGGTTTATTGCATATGTTGATATTGATGGTGAGGGGCATACTGTTCATGTTAAAAACACAGGTAGATGCAAAGAACTTTTGACTCCTAATGCAAAAGTGATTTTGGAAGAAAGTTCTAACCCTAATCGCAAAACTAAATACGACCTGATAGCAGTATATAAAGGTCACAGGTTGATCAATATGGATAGCCTTGCACCCAACAAAGTTGTGTCTGAATACTTAGAGGCTGGTAGGCTTATTAAAAAACCTGATTTGATAAAAGCAGAATACAAACACGGCAACAGTCGATTTGACTTTTATGCAGAAGCACAAGGCAAAAAATATCTTATTGAAGTAAAGGGAGTAACTCTTGAGGAAGATAACATAGTAATGTTCCCTGATGCGCCTACAGAACGAGGCATAAAACATATCAATGAACTTGTTGAGGCTCAAAAACAAGGGTTTATATCGTATATTATATTTGTTGTGCAGATGAATAACGTAAAATACTTTACGCCCAACGCAAAAACTCACAAGGCTTTTGCAGATGCGCTTATAAGGGCTAAAAATAAAGGCATCAACATAATGGCTCTTGATTGCATTGTAACCGAAAACTCACTAACAATAAATAAAGATGTAAATATAATTCTTTAACAGAACTATCTCAAATTAACCTCAAATAGTTTCGAGTAACACTTTTCCTAATTTTCTATATTATGTAATGTAGACGAAAGGAGGCGTGCTCAATGTGTAACAACGGTTTCGGCGGTAATTCTTGTACTTGGATTATTCTATTAATAATCATCTTCTGTTGCTGCGGTGGCAACAACGACAATGGTTGTGGCAACGGTTGTGGTTGCTAATTTCGTTTAATAAAAACGCCTATGGGGAATACCCCATAGGCGTTCATTTTATTTATCTACTTGCATCATATTTGGATAGATAAAATCTAAATATTCATCGTCAAAATGTTCATCAAAGAATTCATCAACAATCCCCTGAGCAGGGATATCCTTACTTCGCTCAGTTTTTCTGTGAATAGCATACATAGAAACTGCAGAATTTATAATCATAAATATTACAAGAAATATGGTTATAATTTTACCTATTTTCTTTGGCATTTTTTCAAGCACGTAGCAAAAAGCAGGATAAATATAACGTACCCAAACTAAGCCCAACAAACCCCACATTAACGCAAACTTAAGATTTGTTCGTCCTCCAATATTAAATGGTGTACCTGTATAATCCCAACTGACAGTACCCAAAAAATGCTCCTGAAATAGTGAGCAAAAGTACTCAAATGTTGCACCAACAACTGCAGATACTGCGTACACCACAAAGTTATTGGCCTTGTATAGTTTATATAAGCACAATGTTACAAGTACTGCTCCACCACCATAAACCGGAATAAACGGTCCCCATACAAGTCCAACTCTCATCTCAAAATGCCCACGAGTTACAATGCAGTATATAGTTTCTACAATAGTGCCAAAGAAAGAGCCTACCACAAAAAGCCAGAACAACTTTGTGAAATTCAGTCCATAAGCAAAAGGTTTATCCCCTTCGTTTTCTATTTTGTTTTCATAAACTGCATCGTTGTGTTCCTTGATAAGTTCGAGTTTGTATTTAATATCATCAAATTGTTTTTGATAGTTAGCATACTCCATATCAGGGAAAGTTTTAATTAAGCGTTTGCGAAAAGCCTTGTCCTTCATTATCTTCTTTTCGTAACTACTCTGAAGTTCCTCATATGGCTTTTCTGTATACTCTTCTTCAATTAAATCAGAAATGTTTTTCATTTGTTTTAAATGCTTGCGCAAATGGAAAACAGAAATTACAGACACTATATAATCTGCAATAATTAAACCTGTGACAATGCTGGCAACTAACAACGCTACCCACTGAACCATAAGCCCTGTTACAAAATTTATTAACGGGAATACAGCGTATGCAAGAACAAGCGAAACAATCCCAAAGTAAAGTACCTCAAAAGCAGTTACATAACCGTTCAAATTCAATTTTTTTGATGAATAATCGATCCACTTAAAGCCAAAGATTTTTTCAAATATTAACGCTCCTCCAACTTTAAGTGAAGTAAACAACAGCATACCGCCAAAGAAAATCATCAAAAGGTTATCTGCCTTATATAAAAACAAATATGCAATTGCTCCGCCCGTACCGTAACCAGGTGAAAATGGCAGAGTAATAAAACCTATATTTGAAAAATCATGTTTTTCAATAATACGTTTAGCAAATTGTATTAACCAACCAAAAAACGCACAAATAAAATACGCCCATAAAGAATTTACAAATATATTCAGCACTACATTTCCTCTTCCCTTTATTATCTGAATTTATTTATTATATGTATGATAAACTAACCACAAAATTTTCTTATTGCAACTGCAACACCATTATTGTCGCAAATATCCGTTACAAAATCTGACGCTTCTTTAATGTTATCAGGTGCGTTGCCCATAGCAACAGCAACACCTGCCATCTGCAACATATTAAGGTCATTGCCTCCGTCACCTATTGCCATAATCTCATCAGGCTGTATGCCGAGTTTGTGGGCTAATTCAAGCATAGACTTACCCTTGGAACAATCTCCACCAATTTCCACATCATCAACATCAGAGCAAGTAAAAAATATATCTTTTATATCCTCGATAGCCTTACAAATTTCGTCACGAATATATGTGTTTTTTGCATTTACATAAATATTATCACAAGCGCTTATGCTCCTGATAAATTCAAATTGATTTTCAACAGGTCTGCGAGTAATTTTGATATAATCGTGCAAAGGAGTTCCAAAATAACGGTTTAACTCATAATTGTATTTATCAGCCGAAAGATACCCAAGCCCTTTGTAAAACACACTGTAATAGCAATCAAAATATGATAAAACGCTAACGATTTCATCAATAGTTTTACTGCTCAAGGTGTGTGTAATTATGGCTTCGTCTGTATGTACATTTACAACTCTTGCACCGTTGGTATGAATAGAATAGTTGCATCCTATAGCCTTCTTGTACTCATCATAAAGTCCAGCGTACGGCCTGCCTGTTACAGGTACAACTTCTATCCCCTTTTGGGCACAAAATTTAAAAGCATCAATATTCTCTTGTGATATTTGTTTGTTGCTGTCAAGCACTGTTCCGTCCATATCCACAGCAACGAGTTTTATTTTGCTCATAAACCTCACCAAATGAAAAATATCGAATTATTTTTTATAAAAATACGGTCCTATGTATTCATGTGTTTTTGTATAAGTCCATGTAAAATCACTTGTAGTAATCGTTACATCTATGAACTGTTCCAATAATTCCGCTGTAAGATTTTCAGCATTTTCCAATCGGTATGCGATATCATCAACATTGCTGACAATTACACACGCATCTTTGCTTTCTTGATTAAACAATTCTTCAGCCTTTTCTCCAGTTTCACAATCCAAAAACTCATAACTGAATATATGCCAAAGAAACGGTGTGTACTTACGAGAAGCCAAACAAAGTTTCTTGATTTCTTTTATGTTAGCATCAGCAGGTGCAAATCTGTTTACCCACTCCTTTTTATACTTTGCAATTTCTTTTTTACTTAATGGATAATACTTAATGTTAAAATTCTCAAAAGTGTGAGTAAATTCATGTTTTGTTGCTTCTAAATCTAACTCTTGTTGTTTTTTATTATCAATTCTTTCTTTAATGATTTTATGTATTTCCCAAAAGCGTGGAGGCTCATACATCATTTGCTCCGGTTTTTCGGACAATAGCCATTTCATTTCTTCACACCAAAAACAAATACAAATGAAACCTTCGGGCATATCTTCGGGAATATCATTGAATTCATACTTGTCACATTGGAAATCAAATTCAAACATTCCAATATCTACTCGTGGATCAGGACGCTCATCCACAAAATCATTTTCGGCAAGTTCTTCTATTGTTGTTAATTCTTCGGGAGGATACTCTAAATATTCTCCACAAACCAAATAATAACCACCACAAGGAAAATTACCTTTCCCATCGGCACCGATAAATTCAATCTCACAACAAACAGGATCAATCCCAAAATCATCAAAAAAAGATTTTTCTTCTACAGTTAAGTTCTTGCAATACTCTGCAAAATTTCTATTGGCTTGTGAGTTGTTTCTTTCATATTCAGCGTAATACTCTTTTGTTTTATCAATATCAACGGCTATTTTCCATTCACCGTATTGCACGATATTCATAGTACCACCAACCTTTGGAAATATTATAGCAGTAAATATACTATAAATCAATTATCCATTATTCATCAGCGTAAGCGACTTCATCATTCATTATTCATTACGAAAATATTTTTAAATGAATGATGAATAATACAAAACAAAAATCCCATCGACATAAGTCAATAGGATTTTCGTTTTGGCTGTTACGAACCATTTAGATGTCAACACATTTTTAAGAATTTTCACTTCTGATTTATAAAATCTTTTAATCTTTCCATAGCAATCGCATCGTGTTTTTTTGAAAACATATGCGCCCCACCATGAATTATATGTAAGCGGACTCTAATATCCTCACTCATTTCATCAGGTGTAGTGCTTCTGTAAACTTCTGCTGCACGTTTGGCGTAAGCAACATCTACAATCTTGTCTGCTGTTCCGTGTGCAATGCACACCTTCCCATTATATGCTTTAATCTCCTCAAACGGGTCCATATGCATTACATCCATTGCATAACATTTTCCAACTTTCATTGGACCACAACGCATTGTTTTGGGCACATTATTCGGATCAAACTTTGTCATCATCATCTTTCCTGCCCTGACATCATCGGGAATACATAATGCAGGATAAAAAAGGCACAGTTTCTCTATGGGATATTTATTTTTTGCAGAAACCAATGCAGATACAAATCCACCCTGACTGCATCCCATAAGAAATATTTTGTCTTTATTTACATATGGCAAACTTCGCAAATGATCGATGACTGCTTCCAGATCCTTTACCTCTGTCAAAACAGACATTTCCGTTGTTTTTCCGTCGCTTTTATTTCTCATTACGGAGCCGCCATTAAAGTCAAAACAATATGCGGCATATCCCATATCCGCCAGCAAAACAGCATAATGTCTTACTGTGTCCTGCCATGCCATAAACCCATGACACACAATGGCTATCGGTAGATTTTCACCCTCTGGACGATATTCTGTTCCACGAATAGATAACTCATCTCTTTTGCACTCAAACGGTCTTTCCGTTATACCCTCATTTAACTTTGGCTTTCTGAAAAAATCAAACATACTTATCCCTACCATTCACATTTAAACTTATCGAAAAACGATTTGATTATTTCTTCGAT
The DNA here is from genome assembly GCA_964629465.1 of uncultured Ruminococcus sp. Taxonomy (GTDB): domain Bacteria; phylum Bacillota; class Clostridia; order Oscillospirales; family Acutalibacteraceae; genus Ruminococcoides. The sequence continues at coordinate 24,892 of CAZVRE010000021.1, forward strand.
GCAGGAAGTTCATCATATATTGCATTAAATAATTTTGTCAAAAACTCCTTGCTATCGACATCTTCAACCAATAACATTTCTTTGGCACCTTCATAAGGCAATTCATAAGAAGTGTTCGGCATAAGTGAAGCAGGCAATTTAACAGGTTTTACGAGTAATCTGTCATCATATATGCCACCAATAATTTTCTTGCGATAATAAATGATGTATTCACCCATCATTGCCCTATATGTTATTTCTTCCAATTCGGATAATTGTTCTAATATAAACTCTAAATATGCTTTACTGGATGCCATCGTCCACCTCATTAATTTTCTATTTTATCCAACTGAATATGTGGATTGTAACTTCATACAAATCACATTCAATAAATATTATAGCCATATACGAAATATAAATCAATTATTCATTGAAAATCCTGCCGAATAAATAATGAACATTGAATAATACAACACAAAGAAATAAGGACTTGCTCTTGCAAGTCCTTATTTCTTTGGTACGAGTGTTGATAACGGATTCAATTTTTAATATCAATTAACCGACAGTCAAACACATATTCTTGCTTGTATCAGAGGATTTTGTAGTTTCTTCAACAAATCAAATACAGATTGCGAGGAAACAATATGTCAAATATCATTGAAGATTTCTATTACGGCAACATCGAGCCGCAAGAAGTCAATTCTGAATTAACACCTAAACTTAAGAAGAAACTGAGTAACCTTGCAGAGAAAGAAGAGCAGCTCATTGCAAGACTTACCGGTGAGGATAAGGAAGTGTTCCAAAACTATGTAAGTGCTTATATTGAATTTTCAACAACAAGTAATGCCGACAGCTTTATATCAGACTTCAGATTCGGAGCAAAATTCGTATACGATACATTTGTTGAAAACTCGAAAGGATGAGAAATTATGGCAAACATTACATACAGACAGATCAACGATTATATAATACCAAATCTCACTCTCCCACCCGAAGAAGCAAATATTACTCTCGGTAAATGGGGTATGATGCATAAGGATTATCTTCTGAAAAATAAAAAGGCGTTATTTACAACACTACTTACTCAAGGCAAACTTTATCAGCACTGTGCCGAGATTGAGAATCAGGCAAAAGATATGTTTGAAACTCTCGTAGAACAGATGAAAGAGGCCGAAGGTGTAACCGAGCAACTCAAAGCAAAAAATCAAATGGAGTGGGTGCGAAAAATGAATAACATCGAGACAAGGGTTGCTGAAATTATAAATAACAATTTAATCT
>CAZVRE010000022.1:0-25969 GCA_964629465.1 uncultured Ruminococcus sp.
AAGAAACTTTGCAAGCAGACTTGGTGTTGCTCTTGCTATTATTGATAAGCGTCGTCCAAAGGCTAATGTTTCTGAAGTTATGAACATCATCGGTGATGTTAAAGGCAAGAAAGTTATTATACTTGACGATATGATTGACACAGCAGGTACACTTTGCAACGGTGCAAAGGCTATCGTAGAAATCGGTGGCGCTACAGAAGTTTACGCTTGTGCTACTCACGCTGTACTATCCGGTCCTGCTATTGAGAGAATTCAGAATTCAGTAATTAAAGAACTTGTACTTCTTGATACTGTTCCTCTAACAGAAGAAAAGAAAATTGACAAATTCACAGTTTTGCCAACTGCTCCTGTATTCGCTGAAGCGATTGCTCGTATTTATAACGACAAGCCATTTACAGCCGCATTTGACTAATAACTGATGTTTCCTATTAAATAGTAAAAGGGGTACAGTGCCACTGTGCCCCTTGTTCTCATTTTATAATAATGGAGTTCTATATGTTTGGAAGAAAAAAGTTTACATCAGGCTCTGTAGAATACCTGATTGTAGGTTTGGGTAACCCTGACAGAAAATACGAAAACACAAGGCATAACGCAGGCTTTATGATGGTTGATTATATTGCTGAAAAAATCGGCACAAAAATCAACCGTATTAAATTCAAGTCTACTGTTGGTGAAGGTAATATCAACGGCCACAAAGCGTTGCTTATGAAACCATCAACTTATATGAACAACAGTGGTCAGGCAGTAGTTGAGGCGATGAATTTCTACAAAATTCCTGCCGAAAATGTTATAGTATTACTTGATGACATCAACCTTGATGTGGGCAAAATGCGTATTCGCTCCAAAGGTAGTGACGGTGGTCAAAAAGGTATGCGCAGTATTATTTATCTAAGTGGCAAAGATACTTTTCCACGAGTAAAAATCGGAATTGGCAAAAAACCTAACCCTGACTATGACCTGGCTGCCTGGGTGTTGTCAAAATTTACTAATGACGAATTTAAACTTCTTGAACAAGTTGCTGAAAATTCATTAAGGTCCGTTGAACTTATAATGGACAACAAAACTCAAGAGGCAATGAATTTATTTAACTGAGGTTAAAATGAATTTTATTCCACAAGTATTGAGCAAAGTCAAAGGGTTTGACACAATACAAAAAGCACTTAAGCCAGGTTGCAGTGTATGCGCAACAGGACTTACTGAAATTAACAAAGCAAATATGATACATTCGCTCTGCCATTTACAAAATGTCAGGGCTATTTGTGTTGCTCCTGACGAGCAAAAGGCACAAACATTGTGTAACGACTTGTGCGCTATGGGTACCAAAGCGTTATTCTACCCTACAAGAGATTTTATTTTTAAAAATGTAACAGGCAAATCAAGAGAATATGAGCACCAAAGACTAAACGTACTATATAAAATGAGTCAGGGTGATTATGACATCGTTATAACTTGTATGGACTCTGCAAGTCAATTTACAATGCCAAAAGATGTTCTTGAAAAAGCCGTACTTCATATTAAGGTAGGCACTATTATTACTCCTGAAAATTGCATAAAAGCACTTAATATGTTAGGATACCAACGTTTTGACCAAGTTGACGGCAAAGGTCAATTCTCACTGCGAGGTGGCATACTTGACTTTTTTATGCCTGACAGTGACTCCCCTATTCGTGCAGAATTTTGGGGCGACGAGATTACTGACCTTAATTATTTTGATATAGAAACTCAGCGCAGAACGGATAAGGCAGAGGAAATTCTACTTACTCCTTCTTCTGAAATTATAATAGAAGATAAAAACAAACTTGCTGATAATATCGTAAAAAAAGCAAATATGCTCAAAGGCAAAAATCAACAAGTTTCCAGAGAAATACTACTACAGGAAGCACAACAAATTCGTGATGGGTTAACTCTAACTGCTATCGATAAATTTATAAGAGAAGTGTACGACAAACCTGCCACTTTGTTTGACTATATTGACGAAAACAGTCTTGTTTTTGTATCCGAATATAACAAAGTTAAAGAAAGAGCAAAGGCGTATGATTTTCAATATAAAGAGAACTTGGTAGATTACTTTGCAGAGGGCACATTAGTAAAAGGTTTTGACACTTATTATTTAGATTTTAATTCTTCTATGGAATTATTGCGTTCTCATCCTACTTTATTTATGGATACCTTTGCAAGTAGTGGATATGAGTTTCCTCTTAGTGAACTTGTTTCAATTACCTGCAAGCAGATTAGTACTTGGAATGGTTCTTCCAAGTACTTAATAGAGGATGTAAACGACTATAAAAATCGCAACTACGCCGTTGTTATTTTGGCAGGTACAGAAAAAGGCGCAAACAACCTTGCAGATAACTTGCGTAAAGAAAACTTACCTGCACAGGTTGTAACAAAATTAGATGAAATTCCTGATAATGGTTTATTTGTAATGTCAGGTGCATTGTCATCAGGCTTTGAATATCCTCAAGCAAAATTTGCTCTTATTACTCAAGGTTTTGTAAATCAAACTACACCAAGGAAAAGAGTTCGTAAGAACAAAAACGGACAAGAAATTTATAGCCTTGCTGAACTTAATAAAGGCGACTATGTGGTACACAGCACACACGGTATCGGTATTTTTGGTGGTATTCAAAAAATGGATGTTCACGGCGTAACCAAAGACTATATCCGTATTGAATATGCCAAGGGTGATGTACTATACGTACCTGTTACTCAACTTGATTTAGTTGCAAAATATATTGGTCCAAAAGAAGACAGCAGAGTTAAACTAAACCGTCTTGGTGGTACTGAATGGCAAAAAACTAAAACAAGAGTTAAAAGTTCTGTCAAAGATATTGCAAAAGAACTTATTAAACTATATGCCGAACGAATGAAATCACAAGGCTTTGCATTTACTGCTGACAGCGAATGGCAAAGAGATTTTGAACTAAAATTTGAATACGAGGAAACTCCTGACCAATTACGTTGTGCACAGGAGATTAAGAACGATATGACTCGTGTTCAACCTATGGACAGACTTTTGTGTGGTGACGTTGGCTTTGGAAAAACAGAAGTTGCACTAAGAGCCGCTTTCAGGTGTGTAAGCGACTCCAAACAATGCGCTCTGCTATGCCCTACCACCATACTCGCTTGGCAACATTACCAAACTGTACTCAAACGATTTGAGGGCTATCCTATAACTGTCGAATTACTATCTCGTTTTAGAAGTCCTAAGCAACAAAAAGAAATCCTACAAAAACTCAAAACAGGTGAGATAGATATGATTATCGGAACTCACCGATTAGTTCAAGAGGATGTTACTTTCCGTGACTTAGGCTTGGCGATTATTGACGAAGAACAGAGATTTGGCGTAAAACAAAAAGAAAGCTTCAAAGAACTACGCCAGAATATTGATGTGCTTACTCTTTCTGCAACACCCATACCACGAACTTTAAATATGGCTATGAGTGGCATTAGAGATATGTCTGTTCTTGAGGAAGCACCCCAAGACAGACACCCTGTGCAGACTTATGTTTTAGAGCACGACAACTCCGTTATTAACGAGGCAATACGTCGAGAGTTAAGACGAGGTGGTCAGGTGTTTTATCTGTATAACAGAACTGACTCTATTGAAGCCAAAGCAGCAGCCATAAGAGAGGCTGTACCTGAAGCAAAAATCGCTGTGGCTCACGGTAAAATTAACGAAAAACAACTGTCTGATATTTGGGAGCAGATGCTTAATCAGGAAGTCAATATATTAGTTTGCACCACAATTATAGAAACCGGAATTGATCTGCCTAACGCAAACACATTGATAATTGAAAACGCTGACAGAATGGGGCTTTCTCAACTTCATCAATTACGAGGCAGAGTAGGCCGTTCAAGCAGACGTGCTTATGCTTATTTCACATATCCACCTCACAAAGTTCTATCTGAAATTTCCACAAAGCGTCTCAATGCAATTAGAGAGTTTACCGAGTTTGGCTCTGGCTTTAAAATCGCTATGCGAGATTTGGAACTTCGTGGCGCAGGCAATATAATGGGTGCTCAACAACACGGTCATATGGAAAATGTTGGTTACGATATGTACCTCAAACTCCTCGCAGAAGCAGTTAGTGAAGAAAAGGGCGAAGAAAACACAACTACTGATATTGAGTGCTTAATTGATGTAAATGTTGATGCTCATATTCCGGAAGAATATATCAGTAATCTTTCACAAAGACTTGATATTTACAGGCGAATTGCCGATATTCGCAACAAAAATCATAGCAAAGATGTAATAGACGAATTGCAGGATAGGTTCGGTAAAATCCCAAAAGCTGTCATGGGACTTATTGATATCGCCTTAGTCAGAAATATCGCCTATAATATGGGTATTTACGAGATAAGGCAGAACGAAACTTCCCTGCTACTTTATGTTAAGGATATTCGTAGTGAAGAAGTTGGCAATATTATAAAAGAAATGCCTGGTCAAGCAATGCTCAACGCAGGCAATAAACCATATATTGCTATTCGTTTTCCAAAGGATATGCCTATCCTAGATGTTCTAAAATTCACCTTTAATCTTAACGAAAAATAAAAATTCAACTATAATCAACAAATTTAGCAAAAATCATTTACTTTTATATCATTTTCGTGTATAATTTTTTAAATAGTGCAAATATCTGCACATATAATTTTTTCATAAGACAGGACGGTAATAATTATGAAACAAATCAAAAAAGTTTTGGCTGTTGTTTTAGCAGCAGTACTACTGTTATCCGTAGCAGGTTGTACTCCTGTAAGTTTAACAAAACAGTATAGTCACAAATATAGCGACGACACTTTGTCAACCCAAACTGACATTGGCGTTTACATTTACGCTATGTATCAGGCATATAACTCTGCTGCTTCATATGCTTCAAAAAATGAAGATTATGTTGAGGGCGAAGATTTCACAAATCTTGAAATTACCGATGATGACGGCAACACTGCTATTGCAAGCGAATGGATTAAAACTGAGGCTGAAAAAATCGTAGCAGATTTAATTGCTATTGACTACTTGTGTGCAGAACACAATGTAACATTAAGCGAAACTGTTAAGGCAAATGCAAAAGATGAAGCCGAGGAATACTGGGATTTAGGCCCTTATGCAAGTTACGGATATTATTATCCATACAAAGATATGCTTGAGCCATATGGCGTTTCTCTTGAAAGTTTCTCATATGCATCAAGTGAGGCTAATGCAAAAATGACAGAACTATTCTCTGCTATTTATGACATTGGTGGTTCACAAGAAGTACAAAACGATGAGTTAACAAAATTCTTCAAGAAGAATTATGTAAGTTACAGTTACATTCCTGTTCAGATGTATAGTTCTGAAACTGATGAAGATGGCAACACAACTTCAGTTTCATACAGCAAAAAGAAAATCAACAACATTGTAAGCACATTAGAAGGTTATGCTGACGAAATTGTAAACGGCACACTTGAGTTCGATGATGCTACAACAAAGGCAGTTGAGGACTTGGAAATTACTGAAACTGATGTAGTAACTTCTGTAAAAAATAAAGAAGATGTTGAATCTGACAATGCAGATATTGCTGCAGTTCTTGATGAACTAAAAAATGGTGAAGCAAAGGTAATTACTGTTGGCGATGACGGCGATAGTCCAATGGCTTACCTGGTTGTTAAGTATGCCATCAACGATTCTGTTGCAGAATATATTGAAAGCGACGATAACCGTACATCTATTTTGAGCGATTACAAAACAGATGAATTCAATGAACTAATTGACAAAAAGACTGATGAAATTCTTGCATCTGATGCTTTTACTCCAAACAAAAAAGCAATCAACCGTTATAAGTCAAATATGTTCTACGAGAAAGCAGAAGAAACTGAAGCAACTGATGAAGAATCAGAAGAATAAGACTCTTAATTTTAAAGGATGTGCATAAGATGAAAAATAGAATAAAACGTTTGTCTCTTGTAATTGTGGCAATATTTTGTGTTTCATTATGCACAGTAAATGTATCTGCCACAAAGTTAAGCACCCCATTAGGCGAGCCTGCAGAATCAACTCAAGCTACTGAATATACCGAAGCAACTACTCCTACAGAGTCTTTAGAAGCAACTGAGCCATCAAGCGATGAGCCAACTGAAACTGTTGCTACTTATGCCACTCAACCTACAACGAGTGCAACAACCCATGCAACAAAGGCAACTCAAAAGGCTACAAAAGCAACTCAGGCGCAAACTTCTCCTGCAACAAAAGCAACTCAGGCAACAAGTGGTACTACATCTTCACAAACTTCTACACATTCCGTATATGAAGTTACTGACGATGTAGATACTGATACCTTAACCAAAAAGGACTGGAAAGAATTAACCGAAATTCTACAGAACGCTGACGGTAGTGGTGACGGTGACTTCGATTTTATTCAAAAGAATACAAAAACTGGCGACAATGGTATTTGGATATTGATATTAGGTATTGTACTTATTATTGCTGGCATTGGTATTATCGTTGCTTTAATTGTTTATAAACGCAAAAAGAAAAATATTAGAAACAACAGCAACAAATCTGACCGTAACGGTAGCAACAAACGTAATTCTGCAAAAGAAAGACATCAGGTAAACCGTCGTAGCAGATATGATACCGAAGAAGTTTATGTTCCAAGAAAAAGATCTTCAGGTGGTACAAGATACAAACCAAGACATTAAAACTAACCCCCACAGTTATAGAACTGTGGGGGTTTTATTATTTAAAAACTATTACTATATATTCCGCTGAATTTTCGTTCAGATTATACATTGCATTCGCAGAAGATGCAATAATTTGATGCATCACAATTTCATCATTTTCTATCGTTAGTCCACCTGTAGTACCATAACTTGTAGCTATGGCTGAATTGACCTTTGTTTGTTCATCTTTGGGTTCACAGAGTGCACTACTCTTTTTGAAAGCAAATACAAGTCTGGGAGTAAAACCTACCTTGAGAGTTGTAGTTGCTTCACCAGTACCGTAAACAGTATAAATTACATAAGGTGTAGACGCTCTATCCTTTTCCTCTGCTGTAAGATGAATACTTGTATCATTTATATGATTTCCTAAAATATTATCTATAATTGTATTATCCGAAACAAAATCAGAACGTTTTGGTTTATCTGTGCCAATCCATTGGTTTAGTCCCAAATTGGCAGTTTTATTTGTTGATGCCATTATTTATCCTTTCTATACTAAACTATGAATAAAATCCCATGTGTAATCTCGATTATCCATATCATTACTGGTTAAATCTGTTGAATCTATATAATCCCACTGGATGCCGTTAAAATCTATGCTGTGGTCTAAATGTGCCGGTAATATCAACCTTACCTGATTTTTTATCCAATCTATATCCTCGGCGCTATAGTTACCAGATATGAAAACAGCAATTTGATTTATGGTAGGCATCTCAATAATTTGATAACTCTCTACGCCAAAAGAAACAAGGAATTTTTCGAGGCCTTCTTTATTAAAATGATTTTCGCCTAACGTCTGTCTATATATAATCATATTTTGTCTGTCGCTAATTGAATAGTTCTCTCGCACTTTTCCGTAAACAGTTTCTCTGTTTTCAAGTCCATATGTCTCTGCTTTGCAAACAAAACATTCTCTCAACATCTCGTCAAGCACTTCCTTAAACACATCTAACGCAACTGAATAAGAAGCAAGTTCGTTATACACATTTGTCCCTTCTTGAATATTGTAAATTTCAAGTGGTGTTAGATGTGAACAAATAGAATCAAATGTATTCACGCAACTACCTCCGTAATAGCAACATTGCCCATAACTGCAAAAGAGTTGTTATCAAGATAATAATCTGATGTTTGAATAGAATCAAACATATAGTTATATACACCCTCCACACTTAGAATAACCTTGCCAAGATGTGTTGCTAAAATATCATCACCTATGGATAACGAATTTATGTAATTATTTAACGCCTGTTTTACATTGTTACTAACTGCATTAAAATCATATCCGTCATTTACAGATATACTAAGAATTAAATCAATATCAATAGGCGAAGCAGTATAAACACGCACATCGACATTAACTTCTCGTTGAGTTTCCATCAAGGTCTGCACTTTTTTAACAAGGGTGGAATTTGCCTCCTCTTTATTACTGCAGATATAAACATTTACAGTACCCACTCCCCTCTCACGAGGTACAACCGTAGCGCCTGTAACACCAGGTACTGACAACGCAAGTTTTTTGTAATATGCTTTATTAGTTCCGTTTGAGATAGTAATATAAGAATCTAATATTCTTGCTCTAAGGTTTTCGTCATTTTCCTCATCAGTACCACCTGAAAACTCAGCAGTATTAGTTACACCTGCAACGCCTGTTATAGTAGTAACAAGTACATTTATGCTTTCTGCAAGAACATTACTGCCACTTCCACCTTTTTCGGCAGTACAAGGAACTGTCACAGAGGTTGTGCCTGCAGCAATTACAGCATCAGCATCTGTTGCAAATCTGTATGAAGCAGAACCTGAAGTTGCCACAATTGTCCCCTGAGGAATTTCAAGATTTTCCTCAATTGCAGTTGATATGTAAAATTTGACCTTGCCAATTGCCTTGACTGACTCTTTTCTGCTTAGCCCTCTGTCTGCAGCGTGCAAGTCAAGATACTCCCCTGTGGCAGTTTTGGGAAACATTTGTCTTTTGATAAAATCAAGATTAACCTGATTATTAAAAATTTCTCCTGCTAATACTTTGAGTCTGATGTCAATGTCTGATAGTTCAGGGACTTCAAATCCAGAGAGTTCACAATATTTATCTTTCATTCTTTGTAATATAACTTCATAACTATCCATTTATTTTCACCTCAATATCTCTTGTAGAATAGCCGTCACCTACGGTTATTCCTACCGTTTTATCGTCATCACTAATATTTATATAATTAACCTGAATATTTACCTCAGGAGTGTTAATAAGCATTTCTTTGAGCACTGCTTCAAGGTTTTTTAGAGCATTATCGTTTTCAAAATCAATATCTGCAACCATAATCCCCAACTGTTTATCGAGAGCAAAACTCCCCCTAACAACCGAAGTGCCAATGTTTATTTGCTGAATAATCTGATCAATGCCTTGTACCTTTACTGCGCTGCCATTAGGATTTAACTCAATATCTTTGTTCTGTAATTTTACATCCATTTAATCACCGTATTTCTTTCCGTTAATATAAACATTACCGTCATTTTTGAGAACAATAGAAGCCCCACCTGAAGAATACAACATAAGTTCTCCTGGCGCCAAATCTTGCTGAGGAGCAATAACTCCCATACACATCTCGCCACCGTATATTGGCATTACAACTGATTGACTTCCTGCTACAGGAACATAAGAAATTCCGTATGGTGCAACAACCTGCAAATTTTTAAAATCACTTGCTGCATTTATTTGAACCATACCATTTTCGGCACTCTTGATATTACCTGTTTCTGCCTGTGGGTTTGATATTGAATTTTTAGTAACATAATTTATTAACCACATACTAATTCTCCTTCTTTAACTTTACTGTTGTATATTCAGCGCCGTCTTGCAACTTATAGCAAACACTACTTACATACACATTTTCTATAACGCCTAAATATTTATCTGTTATTTTTGCTTTTGCACCTAAAATATTAACAAGTTTTTCTGGTGTAATAACAGTAATTTCATACGAGTTGTTTTTAGCGTTTTTAATTATGCTTTCTGCTACATTAACTGCCGTTGAATTCACAAAACCATCTATGTATCTGCTTCGCTGAATTTTTCTGCTTATAGCATCATCATTAGTAAATTCAGTATTATAACCTATACTATTTGGAGCCTTAACAAACACATTAGATATTAACTGGCAACGTTTATTATTTTCTTTTATAGAATAATAACAAATGCCGTCATTATTAGAAAACTCAATGTATTTGTCGCTGTTTATACCCTCAAAATTAGCCGTGCCATTCGCTTCTATTCTTGGCGAGTTTCCGTATGTATTAACACAAAATCTGTTGAGCGCCTGCCAACAAGTTGTACCCTTAGCAATATTAAAATTACCTCGGTACACCTTGTCCTCACCACAGTAACTCTCTATGCCAAATGGCTTGAGATGTTTTGAATAAATAACAGAAGTTGATGGGTTAGTGTAGTTTATGGGTTTGCTCTCGTTATCAAGCAAAACTGCTGCCAAACTCCTAGCAATAATCTTGGTGTAAATATTACTATCATTCAATAGAACCTGTTGCTCATCTACAATACCCTTGAATATAATTTCATCATCGTCTTTGATGCACAATGTATTTAACTCAGGCAAATCATATAAAGAAGTAAAAACAACAGATACATCATCAGCAGGCACATCTGCATCTTGATTTAAAGATAAACGCATAGGAACAGGTAGCACATAAGAATTGCCAGCGATATCAACTGCAGTAATATCTAACATACTCTCACCTGCTCACCTGATTTTAACTCATCAATTCTTTTGATTTGTGGGTTAAGTAACACAAGAGCCTCAATACTTATTTCATATTCATTAGCAATGTGCCACAATGTTTCGCCTTCAACAACCGTGTGATAACGATAAGTATCGCTTACCACACTTCGCGATAAATCTTCAACGAATTCAAAGTTATATGTAACCATATCCGGAGTAGGGTCACAATCTAACTCTATGCTCTTAAAATACGCATAGAATGGTTTTGTATTAGGTAGCGATAAAATTCCGCTACCTTTTTTATTTTGGAGTTTGAGAATCTTGTCATATTGCTCAAGGCAATTCTCTCCAAAAAGCATACCTGTACCTTTTACTACACGAGATTTTTTGCCAAAATCTTGAATTACTGCATTACCGTTAGGAATAATCTGTTCATGTAATTTTTGTTTGGTTGTTATCACCAAGGTTTTTGGGTTGTGTTCCCACAAATAACCTTTGTATCTAATTTTTGAGGTTATCATTTTATTCTGCCTCCTGCTCCTCAGTTAGTGCACGACTATATCTTCTGCTATCTTGCTCAAATATTTCACTTATATTTTCGGCAGATATATAATTGCTGTCATTCAAAAGACTATCAATATTTATCATATAATCTTGGCACCTCCTGCTAAAATTACTGTTGTGGTAACTATATTTTCTGCCTCATTTACAGTTGTGGAAATAGATTTTACACTACAATCACTAAACTCTATTGTTTGCAATTTACTTTTTAGTTCAATACTAAACTTATCACCAAAGGGTACAAATGAGTTTGTGTATTGCACAAGAGTAATTAAATGCACCTTTTCTTTGCCTATAACTGCCCAAGGCTCAGCACTTAATATTTCGTAGGCCTGAGTCTGTTTGCCGTCAATGTTCACAGTAAAATCAAATACTCCTCCCACAGCCACATTATCAATGATTATTTCTATGTCTTTTATATTTAGTAAATTTACGGCTTTCATTATTCATCACCACACAAACAAAATTCTAAATTCAAACTTATCTCTCTATAAATAGATTCCAAATTACCATCAAAAGAAATAGGTCCTATACTTAAATCTGAGATTAAATTGTTATTGTCTGCTTTCTTTAACGTCTCTTGAATTTTTAGCGCAAGACGACCTAATTCTTCACCTGATTTTTGCCTGTCAGCATATACTCTCAAAACTAACTTGGCTGAATACATTTGCCCTTTAATGCCATTGTCAAAATATCCACCCACAAAACTCTGTTCTTGAGACACGCTCTCCAAATTAACTACCACAAGATAATCGTCCACAGGGTTTTCTGTATATCCATTTTTATATGCTTTAACAAATCTTATGCCCTTAAGTGTTTCATTTTCTTTGGCTTTTTTAATAAGGGTTGTAACTATATCAAATATCGCTGTCATAGTCATCCTCCAAAGGCTCTGTGTAGGCAGTAAGAACTGCCCACACATAAATTTCTTTATCATTAACAACGTATGTACCGTTAGATTTTGATAAGTACCTGTTACCATTACATTCAACAATCGCTTCGCAATTTTTGCCAGAAAAAGAATTGGGTTCTGTTATAAGCAGATAATGGGAGTCATCAAACCTGCCAGCAGTGAGTAAGTCAATTTTATAATAATACTTGCTCTTATTGTACAAAGGATGCACAAAACCTTTTCTCTTGATAGTATTATCATTTTCTATGATTTTTACCGAACTGCCGTATTTTCTCATAAAAGATTTAATTAACCCTGTCATTTATCTCACCCTTCTGAATATAAATGCGTCTGCTATTAAATCTTTGATGGTATCAAGTTCTCTATTCCACATATTTTCAACATCAGCAACAATGTCTTTATTTACCGTTACTGATACATCACCTGCAGTAAAACTGCTTTCTTTATTTACGGTGTATAAAATATATCTGCGATAAGCATAAACTGCTGCCGCATTATTTAAGCGTATATTATCATAATCACTCAAGTTTCTTTTTACAACAAGAGAAGTTACATACTCCATAGCCTCCATAATAACAGGGGACCACTGTGAAATCTCTTCATCTGTCAAATCAGAAATCAACTTAAAACGGTTATACACATTATTAAAGGTCAAGTAATCACCTCATTAACAAACAAGTAACTTTGAAGCGTTGTTGAAGATTTTTGCAAAACCTGCTGTGCAAGTAATAGCGGCTCTCTCAAGTTGACGATCAATAAGTTTATCGTAATCAGTAGTTACATCGCCTGCCTGCACCATTTCAAGAGCACAGTTTTTGTCCAAACCAATAACTTGATAATCATTCATTGTAGGAACGTGTAATAAAGTCGCACCAAGAGGAGTTACCATCTTGCCTGTACCCTGGAAATTAAGACCTGCCGTACTATCCTTCATTTCGTCCATCATTAAGATTTTTTGCATAATACTTGTTGGTGCAATAATAGTATTTAATTCATAAGGACTCATTGCTCCCCAAAGATTTAGTAAATCTTTGTAAGTCATTTCTCCTGATGTTTCAACGCTGACAACATCACAAGGATTATCGTTACTATCGCCATTTAATAGCACATCAATTGCGTCATTTAACTGTGCACGTCTAATATATGCACCAATCTGGTTAAGTGTTACTGTAAATAAATCAAGACGCTGAAAACGTAATGCTTCATAAGAAGATACCAACATTCTTCCACGCTTGTGTAACTTCACAAGGTTTTCCTGTGTTTTTACTGTTGTCTGTGGAATAGTTGCACCTTCTGCAACAATCTTAAGAGTTTTGTCTTCTTCTGATGGAACTGATGCAATAGAGCGATAGTCCATTCCGTCAATATTTGTAATTGTTGCTACAATATCAGGAATAACATCAGCCTGCTCCATACCCTGCTTTACAGCACGGCTTACATACTCAGGGAAAAGTGCAGCAGAGTTACTGCTCTGGAAGAACTTCTCCACACAATCACTGCCTTTGCCAGACACCTTAATATCAAATCTCTTCAACTGACGACTGAATGCGTCTAAATTACCAAGAGATGTTCCCTCGTAATTTGCAGATGGGTCTAGTGTTTCAAGTACATCAGTAAGGCTTTTGCCCTTTGTCTGATACATACCTTTTTCAATTGTAATATTTTCAAAATTAGCCATTATTTTACCTCCTTATAGAATAAAGCCAACATAGCCATTTTTATTGTTTATAATGTTGTATTTCTTTCCTGCAGCATCATTCATTATTACAGCACAACCGTTTGACACTAAGCCGTGACAACCCAATTCAACATCACCATCAACATCAACTTCAACATAACCTGCAAGTTGAATTGCAGCATAGCCATCACGTTCATTTACACAAATACCAACGAAATCATCATTGTCAACACAAGCAGTTACTGTAAAAGAATCTGACATCTTTACAATAGTACCTGCTGTTACTGTACTATCACATATAAAAGTTGCTATGTTCTCACCATAGCCATTAAAATTTACGTTCATTTTATCCTCCATTAAATTTTAAATTCTGTATTTTTATTATCTTCAGTTGTTACCTTATCGTTAAACAACTGAGGTTTTGGCGGCATAAAGTCTGCCGCTTTCTTACTATAAGCAAGTTTAAATTCTTTTAGTTCATCTATAGATAATGCCTTTGCCACAGATTCCATAGTGTGGCGAGAAATATCAGGCTGAATAATTGCAGAATATTTGAGTACATCAGAAATAAGTGAATTGCGATATACTGCGCCGTCTGCAGCCTGTTTTTTTAGCGAACTAATATATTTATTCAAACTTGCGCTGTCTTTTTCTGTTAGTGTAACAGCCTCACTGTTTTCAATTGACTTTAAAATATCTGTCATTTTATTTTCCTTTCTGTTAAAAGCCTTAATAACTCCTGCTTGCTTTTGAGCAGGAACAGCCACAAAACTCCATTCATAAGCATCTATAGGCTTAATCAACTCACCATAACAAAGTTTGCCGTTATAAGTTTCGCCTTTATAGTGATTACATTCCATAGAATTTAATACCTTGCCACAAATACTGCAACGAGTTTCTTCCACCCTGCATCCAACGCTGACCTCCTTGACAATTCCGCTGTCAATAGCAAGTCGCAAGTCTTGGTTTTTGTCACTGATTGGCATATATGCTTTGGCAACTAATCTAAAGTAATCATCGCCAATAGTATTCTTTTTGCCCTCAACAACTTCCACCTTACAACTAAATATCCTTGCAGTCTGATTTTTGGCTTTGGGGTTATGGTCAAAAACTCCTGTCTTACCAACAAATAATTTTTCAAGTTCAGTAAGGCTTTCTACCGTAAATCGTTCATAATCACGGTCAATGTCGTTATCGCATAAAACCACCGTGAACACATACACCTCGTCTTCACTCATTTTTCTGCGAGTGTAATTGTTGATTAAGTCAATGTCACCTTTTTGAATTTGTGTGTTCTTAATCACAAGTCCTGTTTTCAACTTATCCCTCCGTTCTTTTTTCTATTTCTCTTGCCTTTGCGTTGTTAAGTCTTACCTCGGACAACTCAACTTCATCCTGTAAGTTAATTAAATCCCACTTAACCGACACCTGTGGGTCATATCCGTTTAGAACTAAAAATGTTCTACAAATTTTAGAAATAATCGGAGTTAATATGGTACGATAATACTCAAGTTCACTTGTCAGTATATCTGCCTGTTGTGCGCTCATATGCTCTGTACTGCTCCAACTTAAGCCAAGAACGAAAGGTGGTAGTGCCATCTTGGCTACAATTTGTTCTGTAAGATGCCTAATTGGAACATCACAGTCAGGCACCTGATTGTCTGCGCCGATTACTTTAACACTTACATCTCCTACTGACACAAAGTCACACACATCTTTACTACGCATTGCCTTGCTCCATTCCTCAGCAATTTGCTGAGCCTGTTGCTGAGTAACAGATGCCGAATTTGTATTGGGCTTGTATGTAACGGCGAATCTCACGTTACCAACCCTCTCCCAGTTATTACCCAAAGAATTAAAAATTTTGAGCAATATTGAACTTACAAAAGGCAAAGAACTCATAACGGATGTACCTTTGACGGTGCCAGGCTGAGGATTTAACAACGCTGGCAAAATCAAATTTTGGTAAGGTGCAGGAGTGAGATTACTGTCGCTCTTGCAAACAACAAGATTTAAAGGGTTACCATCTGTGGTAATTTCAACATCTTTTAAATTTGCAAGATACAACGCTCCTACAGTTGAGTTATCTGATGTTAGCACAATCTCACCCACTGCCTTACCGTAAGTTAGCAAATCATTAAGATAAGAGGTAACAAAAGGATAAATACCGTAGTTACCACCTCCGGTTTTGATATTTGTTAAAAAGTTGTTGAGTGCTCTGTTACTTTCTCCATCCTGAGTTTTTACAGTAAAATTACCAATCAGTCTGACAGTTTTTTCAATAGCTGCATCAATAATTGGAATAGACTCTCGTAAACTTTTGTACAAATCAATTTCGACTCTACTAAAAGGTGAGTAATTACTTAATAAAGAATAAGGATTATTAGCCGAAGTTATTGGTGCAGGAAACACCAATGGGCTTTCTTTGTCTTTAATTTTATTTCTTTTAAAGAAATTCAATTGTAGTCCTCCTATTATCTTTTGGCGGCGAAGACAGTAACGCCTACGCCACCATTAAGAATTGTTGCGACGAAATATCTAATATCGTCCATTGCGTGGTCATTCTCTTTTATGGGGTTATCTTGTCCTTTTTCATCCCAACGATATAAGGAAAATTCACGAATTGCGTCTATGCAGTTATCGCAGATTATTATTCGCCTTTCCTTAAGTGCTGTGCTTGTCTGTCGAATTCCATTTAACACATCATTTACTGCAGGTGTTACCGTGTATTCTCCGTGACGTCTAATTGTCTCCATAAAAGAGGCAGCTGATGGGTCTACTATTACTGACTGAATTTTACGGTTTGCTGTTAATTCTTTTAAAGCATTATAATGCTCCTCGTCGGTCCTTTGAAAACCGTTTTTTCGAGAGTCAAAGTAATACTCATCAATTCTGTACCACTTATCGTTTTTTAGTGCCCAGAGTCCAAATGAAGCAGGGTTTACGGTACCGTAATCGCAAGAAACCACATATCTCTCAAATGGACCTTTGGGCACTTTTTCATAAGAATTGTCATTCATAAAAGGATAAATCGCGCCTGTTACTGCTACCCATTTACCAAGGATAAATCTCTCGTAGAAGGTGCCACTGTAAAGACTTTTGTACCTATTTATTGTTTTGAGCGAAAGTGAAGGGTTATCTTCCATTGTAAAATGAAGATACAAAGCATTTTTGCTATTTGCCTTTTTTATCCAATTTCTATAAAACCAATGTGCAGGATATTCAGGGTTACAGTTAAACCAAAATGTGCTATCCTCTACCGAACAACGAGCCAACGCCTGCTCCACAAAAGAACGTGGCATTAATGCAACTTCGTCAAACAAAACTCCTGCAAGAGTCATACCTTGAATAAGAGATGCACTGCTCTCGTCTTTGCCTCCAAAAATATATACTCTGTTCATCCTACCTTTGTAGGTGATAATCAGCATATTCTTGCTCGATTTGTCCTGAACATTAAACCCCAACTCATTCAATGTAGGAATCATGGGTGTAATAATGTTTCGACGAGTTGAGCGAATTGTTTTGCCACAAATAGCAAAGTTCATACCGTTGAACTTATAGAACATCCAAAACACAAAAGAAAGTGACATACAAAATGTCTTGCCAGAACGGACTGCCCCATCACAAATTATTGCAGACTTAGTGTTAACTGAACTTCCCGGGCACCACCAAGTAAGCACCCGTAACTGTTTTTCAGAAAAAGGCTTAATTTCCATTTTTACTGCTTTCCACTGACTTAGCCCCCATAATCAATGCATCGTAAAATGGTACTGAAGTATCTGCGATCTCACAATTTTCAATAAGTTTATCAAGAGCCTTAAATCTATCGAAAAACTTAATTTCCATACAATTATCTTTGTTTCGTCTAATTTCCGAAATCATAAACAAGTCCATATCTTTTAAAATTTCTTTATCGGGCTTGTCCATATAAATCAGGCTTACAGCGTCAGATATACCTCCCATAGCAAGTTTCTTTAAACCTGCCTTTGCCAACTGATTAAGACTTTTTGCTTGTAACTTTGACAGCCTTTCAATTTCATCCACCACTCTGGTGTCATCAATTAACTTACTACCGTCTTTTACTCCAGAAATTTTTTCTGCTTCAAAGATACTTCCTGTATCCAAGAAACTTTTGCAAAATGCTTTTTCCTTTTTGTTGAGTTTTTTCACTCTAATCATCCTTTCAAAAACAATTCTCACCCATAGGACTAAAACTGGTAGAAATTGCATAGTTTAATGCAATTTTTCTGAAAATTTTATGATTTTTCAAAATAATTGCGTTAAATTTTAAATTATATTTCTTATAGAGAATTATTACTCGAATAAAAAAGTCGCCTTGTTACTCCAAGACGACTTAATAAAATCACTGAAAAAACATTTTTACAGACACTACTGCAATAACGGTTGCAGTTAAATCTGCTGATAATGCTGCCACCAATGTGTGGCGTATTTTTTTTACTTTTACACTGCCATAATATACTGCAAGTGCATAAAAAGTTGTTTCTGTTGATCCAGCAAGTACAGAGGCAACACGACCTGCAAAACTATCAGGACCAACATCGGCAAATATACTCGTAAGCAAAGCAGTTGAGCCACCACCTGATATTGGTCGCAATAAAACTAGAGGTACAATTTCAGTTGGGAAGCCTATTGCATCTGCTACAGGAGATATAAAATTAGAGATTACATCAAGAGCACCACTTGCCTTGAGCATATTTATGGCAACTATTAACCCCACCAATGTAGGGGCAATAGATAGTAGTGTGTTGAACCCTCCCTTTGCTCCCACCACAAAAGTATCAAATAAAGGGACTTTTTTTGCAAAACCAAAAACAATAATTATTGCCACAAACAAAGGGACAAATATTTCTATATTAACCCCTCCTCAAAATTTTTGACATAACCAAACCCACCGCAAGAGCACATGCCGAAGTTATCCACACACAAGGAATGATATCAAAGGGTGTCTCACTTCCATAACTTTGGCGCAAAGTTGCAACTGTTGTGGGTATCAACTGAATTGAAGCAGTATTCATTACCACAAATGTAACCATATCATCTGATGCCTTATCACTTTTGTTATTAAGGGTATGCAACTCCCCCATCGCAGATAAGCCAAAGGGAGTTGCAGCATTGCCTAACCCCAACAAGTTTGCGCTTATATTCATACTTATGTACTTTTGCGCCTTACTATCTTTGGGCACTTTTTTGAACAGTTTGTTCAATATAGGCGAAAGTATTTTACCCAGCACTTTTGCAAACCCGCCTTGGTTTGCAATCTCCATAACACCTGACCACAACATAAGCATACCTGCCATGGTCAAAAGCAGAGAGATACTCTCCTCTGCTCCTGTCAAGATTGAATTGGAAAGTTCAGCACCTCTGCCGTTGATTATTCCAAATATTACGGAAATTAAAATCATAGCACCAAAAATGTAATTTAACATAACACACCTGTCGAAAAAAATAATATTATAATATATATTGTAAAGTGTTGACGGTTTTGGCAATATTTGGTAGAATGTTATTACCATAAGGAGATGAGGTAATGATATATACAAGTTACAAGAAAATTGACGAGGTTGGTCGTATTGTTTTGCCAAAAGATATCCGTAACAAACTTGATTTACACATTAACGAAGTTATCAAAATAGATGTAGAAGACAACAAAATTGTTATAACAAAAGCCGAGCAAACCTGTGCTTTCTGTGGTACCACAGATAATTTAGAGAGTTTTAGGGGCAAAAACATCTGCACAAAATGTATTAGAGAGTTAAATAAGGCTTGACAAAATTTGAGTTATATCGCATTATTATATTATAGTGTTTAGAAAGGGTGGGAACTTTGGCACGAATTGATAAAGAAAATTACTATCTTGATATTGCTGAAACAGTGTTAGAGCGAGGCACTTGCCTACGCAGAAACTACGGTGCTATCATTGTAAACAACGACCAGATTGTATCAACAGGCTATGTTGGTGCACCAAGAGGCAGAAAAAACTGCATTGATCTTGGTTATTGCGTACGTGAGGCAAACAACGTACCTCGTGGCACAAGATATGAACTTTGCAGAAGTGTTCACGCAGAGCAGAATGCTATTATTCACGCATCTCGAGACCAAATGATTGGCTCTACTATGTACCTTGTTGGTAAAGAATTCAGCACAGGCAATTATGTTGAAAACGCTAACTCCTGCGCAATGTGTAAGCGTGCTATCATCAACGCTGGCATTAAGCGAGTGGTTATCCGAAATACAAAAACAGACTTTACCGCTATTTATGTAGAGGATTGGGTTGTTAACGACGATTCTCTTGAGGGTAAAGAAGGATATTAAATTTCAACTTTGTATACAAATATATGTTAATATAATAAAATTATGCAAAAAACGCAGATAGGCTTTCTATCTGCGTTCTTTATTTTAATTAAATTACTTTAGGTTCTTTTCGTAAGATTCAATCATCTTTTTAACCATCTGGCCACCAACTGAACCAGCCTGACGAGATGTTAAATCGCCATTGTAACCCTGCTTTAGAGTTACGCCTACTTCGCTTGCAGCTTCCATCTTAAAGCGTTCTAACGCTTCTTTAGCCTCTGGAACTACGATACCACTTTTAGACATAGTGTTCTTTCTCCTTTTCTGAATACTTTTAAATTTATAAATTAAGCAACTCAACGTTGCAAATATATTGTGTGCACTAGATGTCATTTTATATGTGGTAATTAAAGCCTTATATTATTCCATTTTATTGCAACATTTTTTAAAATGTTATAAAATATACTTGTAGATTTTTATTACATAATATTGAGGTAATTATGGACATTTTATATTCCGATAATAATATTATTGTTTGCATCAAGCCAGTTGGCATTGAATCAGAAAATCAAATGCCGGAAATGTTAAAACAAAAATTTGATGGCGAGATATACACAGTTCATCGTCTTGACCTAAGCGTGGGTGGTGTGATGGTATATGGTCGCAACAAACATACAACTGCAATGCTTTCCAAAGCAATACAAAACGGTACTATGATTAAGGAATACATTGCCACAGTTCACGGCACACCACCTGAAAAAGGTGACTGGGAAGACCTGCTATGGAAAGATTCTCGCAAAAACAAAGTATTCGTTGTAAAGAGAATGCGTGGTGGCGTCAAGAAAGCCCACCTTGAATTCACACGACTTACAAAAGGTGAAACTTCACAAGTTCATATTAGATTGCACACAGGTCGCAGTCACCAAATTCGTGTGCAATTTGCAAGCAGAGGTTATCCACTTGTTGGCGACCACAAATATGGCTCAAGATCCAAAGAAACCTCCCCTATGCTCTACTCTTGCAAAATTACTTTTCCGTATCAAGGCAAAGTTTTATCATTTGAATCAATGCCTAATTGGTAATTTATATATTTAAATAAAAAATCCCCTTAGTATAGTCTTGAATTAAAATCAAGTTCTATACCAAGGGGATAATTTTATATAATTACTTTAACTTTTGTTCCAAAAGTTCCTTAATAACGGCTGGGTCACCTGCACCCTTTAACTCACGCATACAAGCGCCAAACAATGCCTGCATTGCTTTTGTTTTGCCGTTCTTGTAATCTTCAACGGCCTTAGGATTATCACTAATTGCTTTGTCAAGAACGCTATCAATGACAGATGTGTCAACCTTTCTGTCAAGACCTTTTTCTTTGCAATAAGCAACAGGGTCAACACCGTCTTCGATAACAGCAATAAGCACTTTTTTACCTGCTATTCTGTTAATCTTGCCTTCATCTACCATTTTGATAATAGCAGAAAGATTTTCTGCAGTAATATCAAGTTCAGCAAGTGTCTTGCCATCCTTACGCAAGATACCTGAACAGTCAGTTAATATCCAAGTTGCAGAATCTTTTGCATTACAACCAGCTTCTACCACATCATCAAGCAATTTGCTGATTTTATGGTTAGAAATAAGCATATCAATTTCTTTCTCTGAAATTCCTGCTTCACGGTACTGCTCTGCTTTTTCATCAACAGCAACCGGCTTGTTAGCCTTGATTTCCTCAAGCCATTCATCATCAATGATAATTGGCATAAGGTTTGCATCAGGGAAATAACGATAGTCTGCTTCTGTCTCTTTATTACGCATAGCAAAAGTCTTGCCACTAACATCATCAAAACGTCTTGTTTCCTGCACGAGTTCCTCAAGTTCATACTCGATAGCATCAATGTGACGCTGTGATTCGTAACGAATAGCACGTTCAATAGCCTCAAAAGAACTCATATTCTTAATTTCTGTACGAACACCAAATTCCTCACTGCCCTCAGGACGAACAGAAATGTTAACGTCGCAACGCATTGCGCCTTCTTCACACTCAGAAATGCCACCTGCACGGAACATAGACTTAAGTTTGTTAAGGTATGTTATAACCTCTTCTGCACTACGGAAGTCAGGCTGAGTAACAATCTCAATTAGAGGTACACTTGTACGGTTGAAATCTACAAATGAAGAATTACCACCGTGAACAAGTTTACCGGCGTCCTCCTCCATATGTATCTGCTTAATACGGATATCACGAGTGCCTTCAGAAGTCTTGAGGCTAACGCAACCATCAGTACAAATTGGATGATTAAGTTGTGTAATCTGATATGCACAAGGCAAATCAGGATAATAGTAGTTTTTCTTATCAAAAGTAGTATAACGATTGATGTTACAGTTAAGCATCAAACCTGCAGTAACAGCAAGTTCAACAACTCGCTTGTTCATTACAGGCAACATACCTGGCATACCACAACAAGCAGGACACACACAATCGTTAGGTTCTTGGGCAGCAGAATGGCCACCGCAAGAACAGAAAATCTTTGATTCAGTACTTAATTCCACATGAGTTTCAAGGCCGATGACTAATTCATAATTCATATTATTCACCTATCCTTTCCACACTGTTTGCAAGACTTAATAATACACTTTCATCAAATTGCTTACCCATCAACTGAACACCACCACTTACAAGAGCAGGAATGCCGATTAGGTTAGCAACTGCTGTAAATTCACTTTCAGCAAATACTTTGCCAAATGCTTCGTGAATGTCATATTTTTCATATGCAGTTTTGCTACATACAGGAGTCAAAATTGCATCATACTGGTTGAGAATTTTTTCAATACCCTCTGCCACAACACGGCGAACTCTAAGGGACTTGTCGTAGCAGTCTTTGTAACGGTTCTTTGATAATACATCTGAACCATAAAGAATTACTGCTTTAGTAAGGAAGTTAAATCCCTCTGTTCTTGTGTTTACATACAACTCGTCAATGTTCTTGTACTGAGCTGAACGGTAACCAAACTTAACGCCGTCATAACGAGATACATTGTTGCAAGTTTCTGCAGACATTAAAATCTGCCAAGCAGTGTTTGCAATTTCAAATAGGTCGCAGGAAATTTCCTCAACTATAACACCGTTATCGCTAAGTGCCTGTGCAAAAGCATTTACACGTGCTTTTGTGTCATCGTCTGTTTTATCAATCAATTCTTTAACAACACAAACACGCTTGCCTGCAACTTCTTTGTCTGTACTATAATCGTAAGTTTCTGCAGGTAGGCTTGTGCCGTCTTTATCATCGTGACCTGCAATAACGCTCATAATTTCTTTAATACCTTCTGCATTTGGAGCATATACACCAACTTGTTCACCTGAAGCAGCACAAGAAATCACACCATAACGTGATACTGTGCCGTAAGTTGGCTTTAAAAAATCAACATTTGCAAGGGCTGCAGCACGTCTTGTGCTACCGTTCATATCAACACCAAGCGCTGCCTTAACATCGCCCTGTGCAACCAAAGTAGCCGCTGCACCTACAAGTTGATCTTCCTGTGGTGCATAGTAAGAAAATTCGCCAACAAGGTCCAAACCGAACTCACCAACGTGAGTTTTGCCTGATACTTTGTATCCTTTGTTTTCAAGACGAACAACTGCCTCTGCACTAAACAAAGACTTGAAGCCGTCCATAATATGAGAACCTGCAGTAGTTACAACATCTTTAACAAGAATTGTATCGTCAACTGCAACAGTTCCGTTATCAGATAACTTTACAGCATAATTATTCATTCTACACACCTCACTTTACGAGTCTTGGTACTTGCCAACTATCGTCACTGCGTTCAGGAGCGCCCTCAAGTAGGCTCTCTCTTGTAAACGGTTGCTCACGTTTATCTTCACGCAATACATTTGTCATTTCCATAACGTGTACCATTTCTTTAACATTTTCAGTATCACAAGCCTTGAGTTTTTGTTCGCTCTCACTCATTGCACTAAAAATTCCTTGCATAACACTTTCTTCTTCATCAGTAAGAGAAAGTTGGTTGAGTTGCTGTGCGTTTGAGAAAGTTGAACGCTTGCCCATTGACTGTCTGCCTGATGCAGAAGAGCCTGGTGCCATACGCTGTGCAAGAGCATTACCGTTGCCAAGCAGATGAACGTCCTCAAGTTGCTGGTTTGTAACATTACTTGGAGCACCAAGCAACAAATCTTGAGCATTACCGTTAAGCGGGAATGCAATAACATCAATAATTTTTTCCTCGTCAGTTAGGAGCATAACCATACGGTCAACACCAGGTGCCATACCTGCGTGTGGTGGTGCGCCATACTGGAATGCAGTATATAAAGCATTAAAGCGATTTTTGAGTTCTTCCTCATCATAACCAGCAATTTCAAATGCCTTTTTCATAATGTCGATGTCGTGGTTACGAACTGCACCTGATGCAAGTTCAATACCATTACATACAAGGTCATACTGATATGCTAACACCTCAGTTGGATCCTTTGTAAGGAGTGCTTCCATACCTCCCTGAGGCATTGAGAATGGGTTATGTGTGAATATTGTATCGCCGGTTTCTTCGTCAATTTCATACATTGGGAAATCAACAACAAAGCAGAATTCAAATGAATCGTCAGAGATAAGGTCAAGTTGTTCTTTTGCAGCAAGCCATGTACGAATCAAGCCAGCCTTTTTCTCTGTGTCATCTTTTCTATCGTCACAAATAAAGAATAGTGTTTCGCCTTCTTTTACGCCTGTAATAGAAGTAATTTCAGCCTTTTTCTCATCACTTAAGAATTTAGCGATAGGGCCTGCAAACACACCTTCTTTTAAGGTGATATAACCAAGACCACCAAGTCCTACCATATCAGAAGTAGCGTACTTCAAAGAATCTTCAAAGAATTTCTTTGACTTACCCTTACAGTCAGCCACAATGCCCCTAACAGGCTTACCCTTAAATGCAGGGAATTCTACATCTGCAAAGAAGTCTGTTAAATCACAGATAACAAGTGGGTTGCGTAAATCAGGTTTGTCTGAACCATATGTCATCATAGCGTCAGCATAAGTGATTCTACGGAAAGGTTTATCTGTAATCTTTTTGGTAGAAAAAGTCTTGAAAGTATCGTAGATAACATCTTCGCAAATCTCAAGCACTTCCTCCTGAGTAGCAAAAGCCATCTCAAAGTCAAGTTGATAGAACTCACCCGGTGAACGGTCAGCACGAGCATCTTCATCTCTAAAGCAAGGTGCTACCTGAAAATATCTGTCAAAACCTGATACCATCAACAATTGCTTAAATTGCTGTGGTGCCTGAGGCAAAGCATAGAACTTGCCAGGATGCTTACGGCTTGGAACAAGAAAATCACGAGCACCCTCAGGAGATGAAGCAGTCAAAATAGGTGTCTGTATATCAAGAAAGTTCTTCTCCTCCATTTTGTTTCTCAAATGGCGAATAATCTTTGAACGCATTACAATATTATTGTGATTTTTAGGATTTCGAAGGTCAAGATAACGATACTTAAGGCGTAATTCGTCCTTAATTCCTCTTGAAGTTCTAACTTCAAATGGTAACATATTTTTACTTTTACCAAGAACCTGAAGTTCATTAGCAACTAATTCAACATAACCTGTGTCGATTTTTTCGTTAACTGTTTCGGCGTCACGCTTTTCAACAACGCCAGTAACAGAAATAACTGTCTCACGGTTTACGTCCTTCAAAAGTTCTTCGTTGTGAACAACCACCTGCGTTACACCGGTGTAGTCACGAATGTCAACAAAGATAATGCCACCGTGGTCACGAACTACATCAACCCAACCGGCAAGTTGCACAGTCTGGCCAATATGTTCATCACGAATGTCATTACACATCAATGTTCTGTACATAATAATTACCTCCTAAAAATTACCTAAAAATAAAAGCCCGGGAATATATTGCTATATTCCCGGGACGAGTAAACTAATTAACCCGCGGTGCCACCCGCATTGATACGCATAGCGCATCCTCTTTTATATTAAATTAAGTACAAATCGAAGTGTTCCCAAACTTACTACTCATCTCAAACACGCTTTCAGTCGGTGACGCGTTCTCCCTGACAGACTTTCC
>CAZVRE010000023.1:0-25505 GCA_964629465.1 uncultured Ruminococcus sp.
CAAATTTTAGAGAAGAAGATTTATTCAAGCCTCATATAAGAGATGATCTTCGGGAATTAAATGGGCACATATTAAATTTCTTTAATGGTTACATATCATTTCTAAAATCCTATATTTCAATTCAAACCACATACAAAATATTCATAAAAGATTACTTACACAGAAAAGAAACCTTTACAACAGAAAACGAAACAGCACAATTCTTTACAGATTTTAATAAAGAAAATGGTAATGCACTTAACAAAATCGAATGTAAAATGGACTCTTTCGGGTACAAAATTCTGACAGATGAAAACAAGAAAACCATTCTTTGTGAAGAAATAAAATTTTCTGATTTGCAATCTTTTATCTACTATGATTTTTTCTACGGCATCAAACGGAAATACATACCCAACAAGTGCAAGCATTGTGGTAAATACTTCTTAATTCAAAGCGGTAAATACACAAGCTACTGCGACCGTAAAATTAAAGATGATAATAATAAAACCTGCAAAGATGTAGGAGCCAAACGCCGTTACGATGATAAATGTAAAAACGACCCAATCTGGCAAACCTACAATAGAGCATACAAAGCACATTACGCACGACTTATGAAAAAGAAAATGACCACCGCCGAATTCGAACAGTGGTCACGCTATGCAATTGAATTGAGAGATAAAGCCCTTGCCGATAAATTAAATTTTGAAGAATATTATGCCGACATCAGAAAATTGCTTATTAGGGAGTTTTTGCATTCAATTATCTGCTCTTTTTTCTTTTTAAAATAAGTGTTGCCATTGTGACACTACTTATAATTATAAGGGCAATCCATAATCCTAATGCAGATGTATCTCCTGTTTTTGGAGATTTATTGTTTTCAGTGTTTGCAACTGTATCATCAGCTGTTGTGTCTTCAACATCATTTGTTTCGTTTTCTGCTGTTGTTTCTGTTGTATCTTCTGTGCTGTCAGGCTGTGTGGTTTCTTCTTCGCCAGCGTTATAATCAGCAGGTGGAGTTATGTTTTCTTCTTTTTCGCTGATAACGATACGGTTGCTGCCTTTTATTGTGGAATAATCAACAGTAAAATTCTCGTATTTCTTTGCAAGAGGGGAGTTGCCAGCCTTAATAACGCCATCTTCAAAACCCTGAACATAATTAGCAAGTACCATATAATCTTCCATTACATAGTCAAGGACATTAACTGCACCATTGAACATTGCAAAGCCGCCGCCAAGGTCACGGAGTGTGTAGTTATATCCGGCTAAATTGTAAGATTTATTAAGATCTAAATTGTCCCATTTTTTAGTTTCTTTGTTATAAATTTTTACATCGTGAACACGATATTCTGTTGGACCACCTGTCCATACAGCTTTCTCATCTCTTTGTGTAGTGTCAGGAATAGTTGTGTCGATTTTGTAAGTAATACCTGAAACGTGTAAAAAACTTCCTTCTTCAGCAACACCAACACTACGTGCACCCCATTCGAGAGCATCAAGTAACTGCTGACCAGTAATAGTCTGTAAGCAGGCTACGTTGCCAAAGGTGTGGATTTCTTTGCAGGTTTTGTAAGTAATGTCACCTGTGATAGCAATGTTTCTAACACCGCCACCATTCATTACAGCAACGTCTACATCAACATCCATATTATCAAAAAGGTAATATAAAGCGTCTGCAGAGAAGTCACCTGAGTTTGTTTCCTGCAAACGTACCAAACGATTGCCATCAGCATCATAGTTATCCAAAGTTACTTCTGATGTACCAATAACCTGACCTAACTGAATTTCCAATTCGTTTATCCAATTATCTTCGATGGTTTTAACCTCAGCATCAGGGGTGATGTCCGCTAAATCTTCTGCTGTTAATAATTCAGTCTTGATTCCGTCAGCAGAAACAGTCATTTTACCTACAGCGTTAAGGTATTCACCTGTCTGTGTAAGGACAACTTTATGTCCGCTTTTGTCAGTTACCTCTTTCATTGGAATTGTGGAATGTGAGTGGCCGTCAATAAATGCATCAAGTCCTGTTGTGTTAGCGATTACATCTTCAGAACGCCATGGAACGGAAGATTTGTCATCACCTAGATGACCTAAAGCGATTACAACATCAGCTTCTGTTGAGGCAACATCAATAGTGTTCTGAACTGCCTGATAAAGCTTTGCACCATCTTTGCCACCATCAATACCATAGATATAATTACCTTTGCTGTCCTGAAAATACGCAGGGGTTGTTGAAGATAAAGTTTCAGGTGTGGTGATACCGATAACAGCTATTTTAACTGAGTTAACTTCAAATATTTTATAGCTGTCAAGGACAGTTTCTCCAGCAACGCCATCTTTTTCGTGACGGAAATTACAGGAAAGATAGGGATAATTTGCACGCTCTATAGTTTTCATGCAACCCTCCATACCATAATCGAACTCGTGGTTTCCTAAAGTTGCCACATCGTAATCAGCGGCGTTCATCAACTTAACGATTGTTTCACCTTTATCCATCGCACCATATGCAGCACCCTGAATATGGTCACCGGCATCAAAAAGCAAAGCGTTTGAATAAGTATCCTTCAATGTGGCTACTTTTGAATAAGTAATATCCTGATTTATATAGGAGTGAACATCGTTTGTGTAAAAAATCACAAGGTCGTCAGATTCTGTTGCCAGAGTGGTAAAAGGCACCAGGCTCAATAATAAACAGAATACCAATAAAATACTGAAAATACGTTTCTTCATAAATTAACTCCATATCAATAAATATTTTGTTGTTTGTATTTTAACAGAAAAATCGCATATGTTCAAGGTTTATATTTTGTTGAATAGCAAGTAAAATATTATTATAACAAACGTTCAGTCCGTTTAACAGGATAGTGGTTGCTGTTTATACTAAATAGTGAGGGTTTTCAAGAAAAAATATTGAACAAACGAGAACCCCTTGTTTGGCTTTTATATCAAAAGTTATTTCTCGTATATTATGTAGGAGGTCTCGAAGTAGTCCATTAAGAAAATGGCTTGAGTATAAAAATACTCAAGCCATTATAATTATAAGAAAACAATACTAAATAATCTTTTAATCTTTGTTTCTTACTAATTTCCTGCCATTTTAAACAACACGACAAGTAAAATTATTCCTAAAAGTTCAAAGGCAGCATATGCTGTATCACCATCGCCACCAGAAGCAAGTACAGCAACAATCACAACCACCATAATAATTGCAAATATCCCTGCTGTCTTTAACATTTTTTTCGCTTTTATATCATCTTCTCTTTTACGGTAGTCCTCATAGTAATTATTTGGCGAATCATCTTTTGGAAATTCAGCCTCTTCCTTTTTTATCTCTTCAATATTTTGGTTAAGTGGAATGTTAGTTGTAGTATTTGATGAAGTAGGTGTATAAGGAACATAACTGCTATAGGAATTTTTCTTCTCTAACCTTTGTCTTAGCATTTCTGCTGTTTCAAAGCTAATTTCGTCAAACATTTCAGCCATATCTATTTCTGACTCATCATCAATGTCAAAATCAAATCTGTCCTCATCAATGTCGTCGTAGTCGTCATCTTCGTAGTCGTCATCTTCGTAGTCGTCGTCATCGTCATAATCAGATTTTTTGTCATCATCATTTAATAAATCATCCATGATTATAAAATCATCAAAATCTTTATCGCCGTCTAAATCAGCGTCCACACCATAGATATCTCCCCAAAAATCGTCCATAACTAAACCTCCAATAATTTTATTTTACTATATTATAACAAACGTTCAGTCCGTTTAACAGGACAGTGAGTCAATTTAAATTAAGTTACCTTTATCTCAAAGTGAAAGAACCACATTTATTGGTATTGATAGCAAAATTGAAAAGGTCGGTATTTAAAATGGCTGCAAAGTAGTTACTCCGGTTGTACTGTTCTTGGTAATTTTCTTCTATTTTTTTTAGGATATCCTTAAGTTGTAGCATAGAAGCAAATTGATGCTTGCAAGTATAAGAACAGAAGCAAGAGCAAACCAAGTTACTAACCTGTCCGTTTTGGTAAGTGAACTCTACTTCATAAGGCTTACTTCCCTCTACAATAGCACGACCTTGAGTTCCATCAATACTGATGTAAACAACATTATTGTCTATATAATAATCCTTACCACGTTGAGCGATATCTGACCTAATGTTCATACCACCGAGGTTGTCCAGAGAAAATTTTTCGTCGCCGTTTGATGACACAAACTCTTCATCAGGCTTTTCCGGCGCTTTGTACCAAGTGATAATTTTTTCGAAAGGTATAACCTCACGGTCAAATGCTACAAAATGGGAATCTGCCATATAAAAAGTACCTGTGATATTTGTGTCGGCTTTGGCAATTACTCGCTTGTAATCAGAGAGTTTTATTTTAAAAGTGTAAGACACTTCCACAACTCTACCTTGTATGCCCTCAAGAGCACCCTCAACATATACAATATCTCCAGGGTGCAAATCAAAGGCATCGTTGTAATAAGTATAAGACCTACCACGACTTGCAAACAAAACTTGTACCAATGATTTTTTGGGCTCAACTGTTGCAACTGTTGTTGCAGAAACATTTTCTTCCTTTTTTATGTTGTTAGTATCTGCTGAAAAACCAATCTTAAAATTCATAGAAATTCTCCTTTTTTTGTTTCTATGTATATAATATAACATAATTCCTGTACTATAAAAGGGACTATGCTGCTAAAAACAGAAAAAAGCACTTGGAGGGGTTCCAAGTGCTTTTTCTTTGTTCTTAAAAAATGAGGGGTACAAAAATGTAAGTTTCTAAATCAACTTACGAGGAGGGTAGAACAATATACTAATCAGTTGCGGGTCCGATTAGTATGGTTATATTTAAACACCCTTTTTTGAACATTGTGTGAAATTACATTGAATATAGGTTGAACTTTGCTGGTAAATAAAGTATATAATTATATTTTTGTATATTTTCAAACAAATGTTTGATTTTTCCAAATTTATATGTTATGATAGTTGTAAGGAAATGTAAATGGGGGTTAAATTATGAAACCATTAAGCAAAAGTCAACAAAAAGTTTTTGATTATATAAAGGAATGTTCAGGCGAAGGCAGAGTTCCGTCAGTAAGAGAATTGTGTCAGGCTACAGGACTTAAGTCCACCTCTACAATTCACTTGCACCTGAAAACTCTTGAGGAGAGAGGCTTGATTGAACGTCAGCCCGGACTCAACCGTTGCATCAAAATCGTAGGCGAAGAAGCTGCCACCAATGTACCTGTGCTGGGTACAGTTGCAGCAGGTAACCCTATTGTGGCTTACGAAGATGTGGAATGCTATGTACCTGTGGCAAGTAGTATGTTTAAGGGCAAAGATTTGTTTGCTCTGCGTATTAGGGGCGAGAGTATGCTCAATGTTGGTATTTTCCCTGACGATATTGTTATTGTGGAGCGCACTCCTGTTGCTCGCAACGGTGAGATAGTTGTTGCTCTTGTTGAGGACAGCGCTACTGTTAAGACTTTTTATAAGGAGAACGGCCACTACCGTTTGCAACCTGAAAACGACGACTACGAGCCAATTATTGTAAATGAAGTTGTGCTACTGGGCAAGGTAGTGTCACTAATCAGAAACTATTGATTTAACTATGTCATACTGAAAAAGTCCCCTTATGTAAGGGGACTTTTGTTTTTTAATTGTGATATAAAACATACCTTGTGTGATATTTCACGAAGTTAAACGGTTAATGTCTTGGCTCCCTCTGACGAGGGAGCCAAGGGATATTATTGCAAAAAAGCAGGAAATTCTATCAATCCCCCCTGACAAAATTAAAATTTTGTCTTCCCCCCTTTAGGCAAGGGGGGCTTGGTGCATTATCACACTTTGCTATTTTAGGCAAGGGGGGCTTGGGGCACTATTCGACTTTGCTATTTTAGGCAAGGGGGCTTTGGCGTGGCTTATAAACTTGGTTCTAAACGGAAGCAAACTGCAACGGGCGGTTAATAACCGCCCCTACAAAAAGGCATTTACTCCGTAGGGGCGGATATCATCCGCCCGCAGAACAAGCATATAAAGTAAGGAAAAATACCATCCGCTCACATATCCATTCTATGCTCAACCAACAACTCCCATTTCAGCAAGAAGGTTTTGCTCTTTTAGGCAAAGGGAGCAAATTATACTAACGCTATTACCTCATTAAGGGTTTTTACTACTTTGTAGCACTTTGCTGTGATATCATCAGTTGGCTCAATTAGGTCTGGGACCATAACTGTAGGTATGCTTGCAGAGGTGGAAGAAATAATGCCATTAAAACTATCCTCCAGGGCAAGGCACTCTGTTGGAGTTAGCCCCAATTTTTCTACTGCAGTTGCATAAACCTCAGGGTGAGGCTTGCCTTCGCTTACCATATCACCACACACAAAGGTATCAAAATATTCAAACACACCTGCTCTTGTCAAAATCTCTGTTGCACTTTTTGTTGTAGTAGAGGTTGCAAGGGCAATTTTTATTTTGTGGCTTTTTAAGTGTTCCAAAAGTTCAAAGAGTCCTGCTTTAATGGGTACACCATAGGTTTTGGTATAGTCCCAAAATTTTTCCATCGCCACTACTTTTGTTGACTGATAGTCAAAGTCTGCTCCCAACTTTTGCTGATACATCTTTACAACTTCTACACTGCGTTTGCCCACAGTTTGTTTGTAAAAATCAAGGGTATAGTCTGGGTGATCACCTAAGACTTCTCGCCATATCTTGTAGGTTAATATCTCTGTATCAAACATCAACCCATCCATATCAAAAATTACGCCTTTTACGTTCATTATGTCACCATTAAATATTGCCTCCCTGATACAGAGAGGCAAGGTTTATATTGTTCTTAAAAATTCTACAATTTCTTCAAATGCCATACTGTGACTTGCTTTTACAAGTACAACATCATCTTTTGAGATAAGTTCAGGGAGTTTTGCAATAGCCCGTTCTTTGGTCTCAAAATACAAGCCATCACTACCCTTTGCAAGTTCCTTGGCAAGTGGGCCAATAGCAATAACCAAATCAGCCTTCTGCGCATATACTCCTGTATCGTAATGTAGTTGGAGTTCGTTTGCGCCCAGTTCTTTCATATCGCCAAGTATACAAACTTTTCTGCCCTCAAAGTTAAGGAGGGTATCAATAGAACTTTTTACTGATGTTGGGTTTGCGTTGTAGCAGTCATCAATTATTTTGATGTTTCCTGTATCAATTAAGTTAGCACGAGATCCAACGGTTTTGTAACTTTCAACTCCACGGATAATCTCATCATCACTCAAGCCTAACTCCTTACCTACTGCCGCTGCAGCAAGAGCGTTGCTAACCATATATGTACCAATGGCAGGGATATTAACCTTGAGGCGCTTTTGATCAAAAACCAAATCTGCCTCAACTCCAAGCACACCGTTGTTCTTGATATTCTCACCACAAAATTCACCCTTTGAGTGAACGCTATAAAAAACAGGGGCTTTGCCACAAACTTCTTTAACTTTGTTAAGTTTGTCATCATCGCCGTTGAGTACCACTGTACCACCTTGGCTCAAATGAGCAAACATCTCGGTTTTAGCCTTGAACACACCGTCACGGTCAATGAGGTTTTCCAAGTGACAATCACCAATTATTGTAATAACTTCCACAGTAGGTTGCACCATCTGGGCAATTCGGTCCATCTCACCAAAATCAGAAATACCCATCTCAACAACTGCAACTTCTGTGCTGTCGTCCATACCAAATAAAGTGAGAGGTACTCCTAACTCGTTGTTGAGGTTGCCTTGAGTTTTGTGCACCTTATATTTTTGAGCAAGAACGGCGCTAATCATCTCTTTGGTAGAGGTTTTGCCCACACTACCACTGATGCCCACAACAGGAATATCAAACATCTCACGGTATGCCTTTGCTATCTGCTTAACGGCTTGCAAAGTATCATCAACCAAAATGTAAGGCTTGGTAGCATTAACAGGTGGCTTTTCACACAATGCGCAAATTGCACCCAACTCATAGCATTTCTCTATAAAATCGTGACCGTCAACTCTCTGACCCTTGATAGCAAGAAACAGAGAATTTTCTTTTATCTGACGGCTATCTCTTTCTACTGAGGAAATGGGAGTATCTATTAAATTTTCGTTGCCAACATATTTGCCGTTGCAAGCAAGTGCAATTTGCTTTAGTGTAAAATTTTTCATACTAACACTTCACAGTTATATTTTTGCAAGGATAATTCTACAATTTTTTCGCATAATGCAGGAAAATCTAAGCCCATTACCTGTGCTTCTTGAGGCAATAAACTTGTTGGTGTCATACCCGGCAAGGTGTTTGCCTCAAGGCAATAAGCGTTATTATCGCTATCAAGGATAAAGTCAATTCGTGCGTAACTCTCAAGGTGCAATACCTTGAAGGCTTCCTTGGCACTTTGGCGCAATATTTTATCTTGTTCCTCTGTGATATTTGCAGGACAGTCCTCACGAGTAAGACCTGCCTGATATTTTGACTTGTAATCGTAAAAACCTGTTGTTGGGATAATCTCGATAGGTGGAAGAACTTCATCTCCTAACACCCCTACGGAAAACTCTCTACCCTGAACAAACTGCTCAACTACAATTCTCTTTTCGTAAAGGAAAGCATCTTCAACCGCTGATGCGTATTCGTATTTGTTGGTAGCCTTGGCAATACCTACGCTACTACCACCTGAGCAAGGCTTGATAACACAAGGGAAAATGTCCCACTCCTGTGCTTGTTCTTTGCTCTTGTAAATCTTACCTTGAGCAGTAAGCACATTGTTTTGAATAAATAATGCTTTTGTGATGCCCTTGTCCATAGCCAGAGCAGAACCAAGATGACCGGAACCAGTGTAACGTATGCCAAGCACATCCAAAGTAGCCTGAAGTTGACCGTTTTCGCCCTCGCCACCGTGCAAGGCAAGATATGTAATATCGGCGTATCTGCAAATATCAACTATATTTGCTCCCAAGAAACAATTGCTCTTGTCCTTACGCATTGCCTTGATTTCATCAATATTAGGAATTTCCTCTTTTACTCCTACGTTTTGAGTGAAGTCGTATCCATTTTCAAAAAGTTCCTCTATGTTTACGTTGTCTTGTTCAATACCCATAAACACATCTGCCAACACTACCTTGTGCCCTTTGGAGCGCAAAGCCTTGGCTATCATACTACCTGAAGTTATGGATACATCTCTCTCGGTACTTGTACCACCTGCTAAAACTGCAATCTTCATAAACTATTCTCCAATAATCTTAATTAACGCATGCTTTTGACGCTTGCCGTCAAGTTCATAGTAAAAAATCTGTTCCCAAGTGCCAAAGTCCAGCCTGCCGTTTGTAATAGCGCACACTACTTCTCTACCCATAATTGTACGCTTAAGGTGAGCGTCAGCGTTATCCTCAAAACCGTTGTGGGCATATTGGCTGTAAGGTTTTTCCGGAGCGAGTTTCTCCAGCCATCTCTCATAGTCAGAGTGAAGTCCACCCTCGTCATCATTTATAAAAACAGATGCAGTGATATTCATAGCATTAACAAGCACCAAACCTTCCTTGATGCCACTCTCGTTAATAGCCTGCTGAACATCCTCTGTAATTCTTACGATTTTTCTGCGTTGCGGAACATTGAACCACAACTCTTTTCTGTAACTTTTCATATTTACCTCTTAAAACATAAAGCCGTTATAGCCCCAGTATTCACACTCGTTAAACTGAACGTAACAATAATCTCCGCTGACTCCTGCTTCCTCCTGCAAAATTGTGCAGATTTCTGCAGTTAAGTTTTCGTAGGCAGTTTTTGTAGATTTGCCCAGTAATTTTACCTCAACAAAAGCAGTAGGGGCTTTGTCGTAATGGAACATAAAACTAATGTTATCCTCTACGCTACACATAAAATAGTTAGGTCCTTTGCCCGGAATAATTGAGATAGCGTCAGTCAATTTTTTCTCGATAATTTCTTTCTTTGCATCCTCAAGTGACACAGAAGTTCTTACGTTAATATATGGCATCTGAATACCTCCCAAATAATCTACCTTTTATTATATTACTTTACATCTTATTTTTCAACAACATTGTGTCGAAGTTATTTCTTACTAATTTTGCTCAGGGCATCAATATCTGTTAAGATAATTGCACGATAGGCAGTTTTGATATAGTTATTCTTTGCAAATTTTGTGAGAATTTTGCTGACAGTAACACGAGTTGTACCGATTATGTTGCCTATTTCCTCGTGAGTAAGATGCACAATGTACTCCCCTGCTTCTTCTTGCATACTCTCAAGCAAAAGCCGTGCTATTCTCTCCTCTGCGCTCAAAAAAGTTATTGAGTCGATTTGGGTAGAAAGCATACGTACTCGTGAAGCCTGCATACTCAAAAGATCCAACGCAATTTGAGGGTTGGTTTGAATAAGAGAAAGTAGTTTTTGTAAATTTACTGCCACAACTTCTACATTTGTAAGTGCAGATGCACAACTTACTCTTGGCTTATTCTCAAAAAAACTTGCCTCGCCCAAAATCTCGCCACGAGTTGAGGTGGACAAGGTTTTTTCAAGACCGTCAGGAGATGTCATAAACACCCTGACTTTGCCTTTTTTGAGGTAATAAAAGCAGTTGGCATCGTCCCCTTGGTAATAGAGTATATCACCTTTGTTATACTTGACTACAGGTGTGGCTTCTTCAAATATATTCTGCAGTTCGGTGTTAATATAACTTTGAGTGCTCTCATAAGTATGAGTGATGTTTTCCATACTTCTCTGCCTTTCAATAATTATTGATATAATTGTAGCATACTTTACAATCTTTTTGCAACTTTATATGTAAAATTAGTTTATAAAACATTAAGTACATTTCAAAATTAAGGAGTGATTTCTATGGGAATGACTATGACACAAAAAATCTTGGCTGCTCACGCAGGCCTTGATAGCGTAAAAGCAGGTCAACTTATTGAAGCAAAACTTGACCTTGTGCTTGGTAACGACGTTACTACTCCTGTTGCTATCAATGTTTTTGAGGAAAACGGTGCAACCAAAGTTTTTGACAACACAAAAATTGCTATGATTATGGACCACTTTACTCCTAACAAGGATATTAAAGCGGCAACACTTGTTAAGCAGGTAAGAACATTTGCTGACAAATATGATATCAAAAATTACCGTGATGTTGGTGGAATGGGTATAGAACACGCACTACTGCCTGAGATGGGACTTGTTGGTCCTGGTTGTTTGTGCATTGGCGCTGACTCCCACACTTGTACCTACGGAGCATTGGGTGCTTTTTCTACAGGTGTTGGCTCAACTGATATGTGTGCAGGTATGATTAGTGGTAAGGCTTGGTTTAAAGTTCCATCTGCTATCAAGTTCAACCTTGTTGGCAAACCACAAGGCTACGTTAGCGGCAAAGACGTTATATTACATATTATAGGTATGATAGGCGTTGACGGCGCATTGTATAAATCAATGGAATTTGCCGGCGAGGGCGTTAAGCACCTTAACATTGACGACAGACTCTGCATTGCAAATATGGCTATTGAAGCAGGTGCCAAGAACGGTATATTCCCTGTTGACGATATTACTCGTGAATACTGCAACGGTAGATATCAGGGTACAGCAGTTGAATACACTGCAGATGATGATGCAGAATACGACCAGGAATACACAATTGACCTATCAACACTAAGACCAACTGTTGCTTTCCCTCACCTACCTGAGAATACAAGAACAGTTGACGAAATTGGTGAAACAGAGGTTAAAATCGACCAGGTAGTTATTGGTTCTTGTACTAACGGCAGAATCTCTGACTTAAGAGCCGCTGCTGATGTGCTAAAAGGCAAAACATTGGCAAGAGGTGTTCGTTGCATTATTATTCCTGGTACACAGAAAATTTGGCAACAGGCTATGCACGAAGGCTTGTTTGACATCTTTATTGATGCAGGTGCAGTAGTTTCTACCCCAACTTGTGGTCCATGCTTGGGTGGCCATATGGGTATTTTGGCTGCAGGCGAAAAAGCAATCTCAACAACTAACCGTAACTTTGTGGGCCGTATGGGTCACGTTGACAGCGAAGTTTACCTTGCAAGTCCTGCAGTTGCTGCAGCAAGCGCAATTACAGGTTACATTACAAACCCTGAAAAGATATAAGAAAGAGAGGTCACACTATGAACGCAAAAGGTATTGTACATAAATTTGGAGATAATGTTGACACTGACGTAATTATCCCTGCTCGTTATTTGAACACAGCCTCTCACAAAGAACTTGCTTCTCACTGTATGGAGGATATTGACGCAGAATTTGTAAACAAAGTAAGTGACGGCGACATTATGGTTGCTACCAAGAACTTTGGTTGTGGTTCATCTCGTGAACACGCTCCTATTGCTATCAAAGCATCGGGCATCAGTTGTGTTATTGCATCAAGTTTTGCAAGAATTTTCTACAGAAACGCTATTAACATTGGCTTGCCAATTCTTGAGTGTCCTGAAGCAGCCGAAGCAATCAACGAAGGTGACACAGTTTCTGTTGATTTTAACACAGGCGTTATTACTGACGAAACAACAGGTCAGACATTCCAGGGTGAACCTTTCCCTGAGTTTATTCAGAACATCATCGCCAAGGGCGGTTTGATTAACTCAATTAAATAATTTACTGCAAATTTTAACCCCCTGTCGTAAATGACAGGGGGTAATTTTATTTATCTACTTTTATAAAAGACAGTTCTTCGTCTTCGTTGTAAAGAGTATCCTCTGTAAAGTTGAGGTGCAAATCTTCTTCATCGTCATCAACATCTTGCTCTACAGGAGTACCACCCTCAAGAGTGTAAGTACACTTAGTAAATTCCAAAATAATTTCGTTTTGACCACATTGGTAACAGTTACCTGTATATACAAACTCCATCTCGGAATTTTTGGTTACCATTTCAAATTCTTCACCGTCTATTTCAATGGTAAAAACTGCATCTTCGCCGTAATTTGTAGCAGTATCCTCGTGCTCATAAAAGCCGTCATACACATTGCCACCACAAGAAGTAAGCATTACACACATCAGCAAAACTGCAGAAATCAACGCAATAAATTTTTTCATTATAATCTTCCTTTACTGTGTTTTTACAAAAACATAGGTGCTGTCTTTGGCAACTAACTTATTGTCCTCAAAAGTAAGTTCAAGTGCATCTGATGCATCAACACTTGCCTGTGCCTTATCGCCGTCACTATCAATAAGCAACTTTTTCTTTGGCACAAGGGAAATCTCGGTTTCGCTATCTTTGTTGTACTTACCTGTGACTACCATCTGCTGGTTACCGTTACTCATTATCATCTCAAAACTAAAGTTTTTGATTTCAAGAGTAAAATCTGCACCCTCGCCTAATTCAGTAACATTCTCTAACTGATAATTGCCTATGTAGGCTTCGTTACAAGAAGTGAAAAATGCACAAATAAAAACAAGGGACACAACCAAAGCAACTATTCGTTTCATAACACACCTCTACTTTTTAACTGCTGTACCACAAGCAGGACAAAAGGCATCATCTGGGTTGAGTTTTTTGCCACAACCTGTGCACTGTGTTTCGTTTACTACAGGGGTTATCCCCTCAATGCCCTCAAAGGGGTTATCTTCTTCCTTAATTTGAGGAACAACTACAAAATTGGAACTCATTTTGCTTACAAAATTTGCGTATTTAAACGCAAGCAAGCTCTCTGCAAAAAACGCTACTGCTAATAACACTGTCACTACTGCAGTCAAAACTAAAACTGCAGTTTGGCTCTGGAAGTAGAAAGGGTTGCTGTAGTTCATAATCATAACAACTGCATAAAAAACCATAGTGATTACAACAAACAAACCTAACAAAAGGTTGCACACACCATAGGCAGTTGCGCCATTACTGTTCAAGTAAATTGAATTCATACTCTTCTTGAGAGATTTTGCAAATATCAATTTTGAAATTGAATACACCAAAAATACTCCAAGCACTACAATACAAATCACAAGCAACGCAATGCTAATATGATAATTATGCAAAACTGCACGGTAAATTGTAATTCCCCAATGATAGCCCCAAAATGCAATATTGAGCACACACAAAACAAGACTATAAATACCGCTTGCTTTGAGTACTGCCACAGGAGATTTGAGCCCTGTCTTTCTCCTTGCTCTCACAAAGAACAGGAGGTAAACCATATATTGTAAAATCAAAGGAAAAATTGCAACTGCATACATAATCCAAGCGTCTAAAAAGTCTGAAAACATTAAACCTGCCAATACAGTTATGCCAACGCAGACTAATGCATTAAAAATTGCAACCAAAAGAACTATCGGTCTCTTAAAAAATGAATTTAAGACCAAGGTGTTTTCTTCATAAGGGTTAGTTTTTATATTACTCATAAAACCTTTCCTTTCTCACTTATACAACACCATTTTACAACAAAAGCCCCCTTTAAGCAAGGGGGCTATGATTATTTCTTACGCTTTTTGAATATTTTGCTTCTGAACAAAATTATATTCATAACGATAAAGAATACTACAAGGATAATCATTGTTAGTATAGGTTTTACCGGGGCTAATGTTGCCAGTAGCATCAACGGAAAACCAAACACAATAGCAGGGAAGTTCTGGTAAACCATATTGTCTGATGCAGGAGTCTTGAAGTCACCGTCAATTTCTCTGAGCAAAATTACACCTGTGCTTGCAGTACCTGTGAGCATTCCGTACATTGTAACAAACTGCTCCTCTTTGTATTCTTCAAACAATGTATCTGCAACAAATTTGTTGTAAAAGAATGTTGAAAATGCGCCAACCAAGCCCAAAATAAGCAATACCCACCAATATTCTTTGAGAGTGTTCAGGCGGATTGCAGCAACACCTGCAACTACCATAATATCAAAGAAAAAGTTACTGAGTCTTGTTAGCAAGAAATTGCTTGTATATTCACGGTGAATGATGTTTCTGTTGTGGAAGAAATTAACTACCCACTTTACAACAGACGCAACTATTACACCTAACAAAAAGTTAAATCCATATACTACTGCTTTCATGCCCGGAAGCACCAAACCCAAGCCATACATAGCAATATAAGTTAGCAAGTAAACAATAGCAATAAAAGCCATCTGAATAGTAATTTTATCTAAACTGCCCTGCATAGGAATTTCGTTTTCACCCTGAACTTCCTCTGCAGTAAGTTTTCTCTCTGTTGCTTTAACATCGTATTTTTTGTTGCGTCGTCTGAGGATATTAAGATAAATAACACCGCCGATACTTGCACTCAAGAAGCCAAGTGCTGCCACAGAAAGACCAAAACTCTTGCCTCCCACAAATCCGTACTGACTCTCGTAAATATTACCATAGTTCATAGCCTGACCTGTGCCCTGACCGTAGCCAAACGGCAAGAGTACACCGGCAGGAGCAAAGAAATCTTTGATAAAATATGCAATAATCAATGTTATACCAAATCCCAAAACCGCCTGTAACAGATAGGTAGCAACTGTTGTAACGCCTGTGTTAAAAATCTCCACCGTTCTTTTTTTTGTCAGTTTTCCCTCTGAAGTTTTCAGAGTAGAAGCAATAAATCCAAGAGCAAGACAATGGTAAGTGATAGTCTCAAGCATCTGCGTGCCATTACCACCAAAAACAGGCTCCTCAAACATACCTCTGCCTGTAATCAACTTGTAGATAAGTTCGATTACAATAAGCATTACACCTGACAGCACCGAGGTCGGAATTAAAGATGCCTGCAAAAACTTAACATTTCTCTTGAGCATATGCCCAAGCATCAGGCTCACAAGTAATACCATAATTACAATGAAGGAGCCCCATACACTATAGTCCCAAAAATTTTCCATTTGCATCTCCTTTTAAGATATTTTTATGTCTGTGAAAAACATTAACATATTTAAGTGCATTAAATCGTTCGTCACTTTTTATTTGATACAAATCTTTACCAAAATAGAGGTTCAATTTGTTTTTGCCAAGCACCGTTACTGCGTTGGTTTCGTCAAATGAGAATACAAACTTTTGCTCACCCTCAACCTCAATACGATCACCGTAGAGAGTAAGTTTTGCATCTTTTATTAAGATGTTCTTTTTCTTGTACACAATAACTTGCGAGAACTGTGCCCTACCTGTATGCAAAGGTTTATCAGTATATTCCAATACATCAAGATTATTTACAAAGTCCTTCTGATACTCGTACCATTCATTAGTAAAAGGAAAATCAAAATCAAAACCCACGCCCTCAAGTCTTTTGGTAGGTAAATACCTGACCTGACGCTTACAAGTTTTGCACTGTATAATATCATCGTGACTCTCAAACTCTGCAAGACCACAGTAAGGACACACATAGAAAACTCGCTCAAGATATTCTGCGCTTTTTTTGTGATAAAAACTCTGGTCCTCAACACATTCATTAACGTAAAGTTCTTTTTCTATTATATCAAAGAACTCCTCGTTTGTAAGGTCTTTGTACTCCTCAGGCTCAATAACTCGAGAAACATAACCACGCATTTTACCCTTGCGAATTACATCACTCCAACGAGGATGCACACCGTAGCCACCCTCAATTTTATAAACAGCCACCGGCATTCCTAACTTGCGAGCCAATGACGCAATAGATGAGTTCATATGTTCAGTTTTGCCACTATATGTACGGTTGCCTTCAGGCGCAACTGCTATTGTGCCTCCTTCTTTTGCAACTCTAATGCAGTTTTTGATAGCCTTAATGTCAGTAGTCTGCTTCTTGATAGGAATTGGCGCTACAAGGTATCGAATTAAAGATGATACCCAACCCTTTGAGAACAAATCTTCAGAAGCAACATAATACACAGAACCACTAAAAGCCATACCCACAAAAAACTGGTCAAAAGCAGTTTGATGATTAAATACTATAAGGAAACTACGGTTTTTTGAATCCTTAAATTTTTCTGCTTTAAAGCCGTATTTCAACCTTGAGTAAGGAGCAAGTATTGCAAAAGCAATATTACGCACTACTCTGTGGCGAAACTTTATCCACTTTTCGGACTTTTTCTTTTTAGCCACTTTGACCTCCTCCTTTGCTTTTATGATAATGGAGACATAGAAAACATCTGTCCTCCAAAATCTCCAAAAACAACCCCACACATTTTTATTTTACATTATAATTTTTAAAAGTACAATAGAATTTACCAAATTTTAATAACTCTAATTTGTAGGAACAAAATACACCCCCTACCTTTAGGTAAGGGGGCTTGGTGTGGTGCACAAACTTGGTTCCAATCGGAAACAAACTACAACGGGCGGTTAATAACCACCCCTACAAAACAACATAAACTCCGTAGGAGCGGATACCCTCCGCCCTCTTATTCATTCTATACTCAACCAACAAAAACAAAGGTCTGCTTACTATAAGCAGACCTTTTGTCAGATATTTTATTCAGTTCTTAACGCAAGTACTGGGTCTTTTTTGGCTGCTTTTTTAGACGGAATAAGTCCACCAATTAAGGTAAGCACCAC
Source organism: uncultured Ruminococcus sp. (assembly GCA_964629465.1). Lineage (GTDB taxonomy): Bacteria > Bacillota > Clostridia > Oscillospirales > Acutalibacteraceae > Ruminococcoides. The sequence continues at coordinate 17,420 of CAZVRE010000023.1, forward strand.
GCTTAAGATTACCAAGATAACTGATGCGCCTATAGGTAATATGGCGTTAATATCAGTAGTTCCTGTTAGATTATGAATAATAGCATTTGCAGGGATAAGCGTCAACAAAGATATACCTATGCCCATAAGTCCAGAGCAAAGACCGATAATAAATGTCTCTGCATTAAACACCTGGGAGATGTTTTTCTTAGAAGCACCAATTGCTCGCAAAATGCCGATTTCCTTTGTTCTCTCAAGAACAGAGATGTAAGTGATAATACCAATCATAATTGATGAAACCACCAAAGAAACTGCAACAAACGCAATTAGCACATAAGAAACTACATTTATAATAGTTGTAACTGATGACATCAATAGTCCCACATAATCAGTGTAAGTAATCTTGTTTTCCTCAGAGGCAGTGTTGTTATATTCCTCTATACAATCAGCGATCTTGTCCTTATCCTCAAATGTATCTGTGTAAATATTTACAGATGCAGGTGCATCAAGACTTACAACACCGAACTCCTCCATATTCTCATCATAAGAACCTGTAGAGATATAGTTATCATAAATTGAAAGGAGCACATCTTCATCAGGGTTAAGGAGATAGTTGTCCAGCATAGTGGCAAGTTCATTCTCGCCCATTACAGATAACTGCGCTAGCATCTGAGGATTGTCTGCATATGCAGACTGTAGCATAATCTTGCACATCTGGGCTTTTTCAGTTATGCCCAAAGACTTAAGGTAAGTTTTTGTATCCTCAATTTTCTTTTGGTCATTTTTTGGTGAAAAAGCCAGTCCGTTAATTACATTAACTTTTTTGCTTTCTTGTTGTGCCTTTACAACATCGCTGTTGTCAGTATATTCAATAATGTAATCGGTCAGCGCCTTTGTGTAACCAAATGCGCTCATAATAGTTGCGTTATTTGCATCCTCAACAGGACGAATAACACCCGAGATTTTTAACTGAACTGCATCTTCAATCAGTTTTTCCATCTCGTCGGTATCCTCTGCAACACAAGTAAATGTGCCGTCATCATTTTCTATATAAGTATCGCAGGCAGGAATCATATACAACTCTTTACTGCAAATATCCTCATAACTATAATACTCGGTTTCGAGGTTAACTTCCTTTCCTTTTTCGATTTTCTTAACGATTTTCTTGTACTCGTCAGTAGGAAGTATTCCCAACTGATAAAGCACAGTGGTAGAGATTTCGTTATTTTTGTTGAGGATAAGAACTACCTCGTTATATTCCTTTGGCCAGTCACCGTGAATTACCTCATAACTATCCGTTACAGCAGGGCTAATAGCTGTATCCCCTTGGCCAGGAATCAACTCCTCAAAGTTACCTAATGAATCTGTCATCATTGAGGACATCTCGCTCATATTACTCATTGAATACATTGTATTCTTGTCCTCTAACGTACTGCCGTCAGTATTAACAAACTTACCATCAGGGTCGTGAGTATAAACACCGAACTTTGTATCGTAAGAATATACCACACCGTTCTCGCCGATATATTGATTTATCTCGCTATCTGGGTTTTCAATGTACTTTTTAAAATCTGTGATATTATTCTCAGTAAAACTTGTTGTTACTGATGATACCAACTCCAACTCTGTACCGTTGGAATATACTCCGTCAAGTTCGTGGTCAACTTCCTGATCCAGTTGATTTATAGGGCTGTTTTTCATAATGCTTGCAAGGTCAATAGTCTGAGCATCAATAGAAATAGGATAAGAAAGCATAGTTTCCTTTTGAATATTAGTTATGTAAGTGTTTACGCCGTTAGAAAGTGCCAAAATCAGCGCAATACCAATGATGCCAATGGATCCTGCAAAAGAAGTAAGGACAGTACGAGCCTTCTTTGTGCGCAAGTTATTAAAACTCAATGCCAACGATGTGAACACAGACATTGATGCCTTGCCCATATTCATGTGCTTTGGTGGTTCAATTGCCTTTTCGTTAACTTCGTAAGGCATAGAATCGCTGATAATCTTGCCGTCACGCAAGTTTACAATACGAGTTGCGTACTCCTCTGCAAGTTCAGGGTTATGAGTAACCATAACAACAAGTCTGTCCTTGGCAACTTCTTTGAGCAAGTTCATAACCTGCATGGAAGTTTCTGTATCAAGTGCACCTGTAGGCTCGTCTGCAAGTAGAATGTCAGGGTTATTTACCAACGCACGAGCGATAGCAACTCTCTGCATCTGTCCACCTGACAACTGATTAGGCTTTTTGTGAAGTTGATTACCAAGTCCAACTTCTTCCAATGCTTTGCGTGCTCTGTTTCTGCGTTCTTTACGAGATATGCCTGAGATAGTCAGAGCAATCTCAACATTAGCAAGTATAGATTGATGTGGAATAAGGTTGTAACTCTGGAACACAAAACCGATAGTATGGTTACGATATGAGTCCCAATCTCTATCCTTGTATTTTTTAGTTGAAATATTGTTTATAACAAGGTCGCCTTTGTCGTATCTGTCAAGACCACCAATAATATTGAGCAAGGTTGTTTTACCTGAACCACTTGGCCCTAAAATTGCCACAAATTCATTATCTCGCAAATTTAAGGATACTTCGTCAAGTGCAACTTGCACCAGGTCGCCTGTCTTGTATTTTTTAGAAATTTTTTTAATCTGAAGCATTATAGTCACTCCTCTGCCCCTTATTATACCACGAATTCCTCTAATGTATATACACAAATTTGTGAAAATATACGCGGAAATTATAAGTAAAACAAAAAAGCCTCCCTTGTGTAAAGGGAGGTGGCAAAACCGTCAGGTTTTGACGGAGGGATTGACAATATAAACGCTTATCAATATATCTCTCTGTCAATACGTTGCATAATAACACTATCAATATACTCGCAACAACCTCTAAAATTTTCTAATATCTGATTGTTTGCAATTCTGATTACAACAAAACCATATTGCTCCAAAAATTTAGTGCGCTCTATATCTTTATTCAAAGCGATTTCCTCGTAATGTTGGGAGCCATCTAACTCAATGATTATCTTAGCCTCAGCACAATAGAAATCAACAATATATTTGCCAATTATTTTTTGTCTTAAGAATTTAACGGGGTAATTTCGTAAAAAATCATACCATAATCGTCTTTCTTCTTTGGTCATATTCTTGCGCAATTCTTTTGCATTTGTAACAAGACTTTTATTATGTATCTTTTCCAAATCAATCCCCCCTACAAAACTTCGTTTTGCTCCCCCCTTTACACAAGGGGGGCTTTATTATTCTATCACTAAATAATCATCTCTACAATACACTCTCGAGAGGATAAACAAAAAACCTCCCTTGTGTAAAGGGAATGCCATTGTTTGCAAAAGCAAAAAAAGCCTCCCTTGCCTAAAGGGAGGTGGGTTTTGCGACAGCAAAACTCGGAGGGATTCAAAAATAGTGCAACACCATAAACTTCGCTCTATTAAACAAAAAAGAGGCGGTTATTACCGCCCCTATTTTCTATTCTTCCTTGATAAATTCTACCGTAACTCCGTCAGTTTCGTCTGTGGATAACTTTCCGTCACTGTAGTTTAGTTTCCATGCCTCAAATTCGCTGACGTCCTGCTCAGTTTCCACTCCGTTCTCAACAGTTACAACGCTGGTTGCAATTAATGCCAACACATCCTCCTCATAAGTATAAGTGCCTTTTGTGGTAACTTGGCTACCATCGTAGTCCATATACATCTCAAATTCTCCGCCATAAACGTCAAGGTAAAACTCCATACCCATAACCTCAGCACTTTGAATTATATATCTGCCTTCGTATTCCTCTTTGGCAACTTTTTTGTCGCCACAACCTGCAAACATAAATAAAATCATAAAAATTGTAATTGTAATAGCAAATATTCTTTTCATAACATATTCCTCTTAATATAATTATACATTCTTCAACACTTACATTTTAATATAAATATCAATTAAAAACAATAGCATAAAAGAAAAAATAAACAAGGCACAGATAACTAATCTGTGCCTTTGAGAATTATTGTGCCAGACTATATTCTGTTGTTAACCATAAGTTAAAATGAAGTTTTTCATTATCATTTTGGTATTCATCAGGAATTAAAGGATCATAATCTCTTATAACTTCTTTGTACTCAACATCAGCACTACCACCGTCTATAGTAACAACGCAATCACTATAAAGTTTGATTGAGTATGTTTCTTCTTCAGTAAATTTATAAACCTGAGTTGTAATACCGTCATCAACAGTAAATGAGTCTGCTTTAATATTTTTAAAATCAAGATAAACCAAAGAATTGTCAGTGTTCTTTTTAACTGTTAATGTATCGTTGGAAGAAGTTGCAAGAACATTAAGTTGGATATCTTTCTTATCTCCTGTACCAGCATAATATTCGCCTTCATATTTCATTTCAGGCGCATATTTTTTCAACGCACCGTAAGCATTTAAATCATAAATACGGTATTCGCTCTCGCCGTTTTCATCACTTACATAAACCAAAGCATCATCATAAGGTAGTTTTACAATATTCTGCTTACCCTGTAAATTTACACTTGCATTAGGTTTAGCAAGGCTTACAACAAGCAGAATTATCATAGCAACTGCCAAAATATGAAGTGCGCCTTCTACTGGAGAAACTTTAACATCTTTTTTCTTTATAGCCTTAACTAAAGAGCGAATAGAAAATCTCTCACAAATAGGAACGATACAAATTGCTACATCAAAAATAGCCAAAGCACATACAAGTCCATATACATATGCCATTGTCATACCCAACGCAGAAGTAGCCAAGAATATAATTGGAATAATTATTGGCAAATATAATGCTGTTGCAAGAAGTTCAAAGTGATATTTTGAGAAATCAGTTTTCTTAATTGCTGTAACTAATACTTCGTTAATCATCAACATAATTCCGCTGAAAATAAACAAGTAACTTGCCTCTGGTAATACAAATGAAAGAATAATTCCCATAAAAGCGTGAATATAAGCAAAAGTTCTTGTCATATCACGTCTTTCAATTTTTAGCCATTTACAAGCAAAATGTATTGTAATAACACATACAGCAAGAGTTATAAGAGTAATAGCAATTACGATAGGCACATTTGAATAAGAAATTGTTCCAATCATGTGTATATCAATTACTCCAAACAAAGAAGCAATCAACTGGAACAAGAAATAGCAAAGATAGGTTACTCCGGCTGATAGCACAAAGCCAACTATAATTGCCAACAAAGATTTCAAAGTTTTCTTTAGGTTCTTTTTCTTATTTACAACTGAAAGAATAATATTTGCAATAATCAACAGTATTGCAATTACAGCAAGAATTATAACTGTTGTGTGATTATAAACCGCTGTTGTGATATTTAAATATGAGAAGAAAATTGCTGATTCTTCAGCATCATATAATTTTTCAAGTTCATAATTGCCTAATTTATCAATTAGAGTATCAACTATCTGTGCTTGTTGTGATAAATAAACTTCTCCAACATTTTCAGGACAGTCATTCTGAGTATGATAATTTTCTCCACCGTTGATATTTGCCATATTTAAGCCTTGATATGCTTCTTTAAAACTGGTGAAGTCAGTACTGTTAGGCATCACATCATAGACTAAAGTAGCAATTGAACAAGTAAATATGTTTTCGTTGACTTCTGAGAACAACTTAATTGTATTGTAATTGTTTTTAGCGGTTTCAAACATTAACAATGTTCCGTCTGTTCCACGAGATTCAAGGTTTGTACCAAATTTTATACGGTCTACAATATTATCAAACCCCGTAAATTCGTTCATAAACGCACGTGAACCAAACAAATTATATTCTTCGCCGTTTACAAAACAGAAAACTAAATCATTGGAAATTTTATATCCATTATCCATTTTATCAAGGTAATATCTAATTGCTTCTAACATAGTGGAACAAGCAACGCCATCATCAGAAGAACCCTGACCCATAGGAACAGAGTCAAAGTGACCCATAAACATTACTGCATCTCCTGTAGGAGCATCTGAATTTGCTGGAATATGAACAATCACATTTTTTAAATAAAAGTTCTGATATCTTCCTTTATCATCAGTTCCAACATAATCTTGTATCATATATGCAGGAACTTCTGTTGTATCCTCATTTACAACTCCCCACTGTTCAATTTGTGAAACAATGTATTCCATAGCCTTATTATTAGCATCATTGTTTACTATAGAACGAGGGCCGTTTTCAGAAAGTTTTTCTATATGAGTTACCATATTTTCTTGATTGAAATTGGTATCTTGCTTTGAGTCACTTGTATCCGCAATTGATACAACAAACATCACACACAAAACAAGTGCCAAAATTATGTTTACAATTTTAACCGACTTTTTCATTGTTACCTTCCTTTGCTTTTTAATTTTAATATTATCTATACTATTATCCTCTATAATTGTTGAGTTATCAACAAACGTAGTATAATACAATATTGTTGATTTGTCAACATATTGAACATACTATTGCCAAAAAATAAAGCACCGATTATATCGATGCTTTTAGGTTTCTTATGTAATTATATTTGTTTGGATATTTTAATCTAACGGTACAAATTCAGCGTAATACTTTTCTGCCCATTCTTCTGCCACAGTACCTTTGTAGCCTTTTATAACTATTCCAGGTCTAAAATCAAGAAACGTGTCTTCTACATCAATCCCATCCCCACGATGGAAATAAGCACTAATGCTTTTTATGTTTTTACCAAATTTAAGATAACCTTTAGTATCCATCGTAAAGCCGTTTATTTTTACAAAATTTTCTACAGTATCTGGCACATCATACTCAAAACCATTTTTAAATGCGTCATTTAATTCAGAAATATACAATAAATTCTTTTTGTCCTTTGTAAAAAGCACCCCGTTTTCGGAATAGTAATACGGATTGTCTTCATCTACATTGATTTTTGTTAAATTAAACCAATTTAAATCTATGGAATCATCATACATCCCTATAGGCTCATACAAAACAACATTAGAAATATATTTTAGACTAGACGGCAAGGTAATCTCATACTTTTTGAATCCATCAAAAGGACTTACTGTATAATATATGCCTTCCTCTTCAAGATCTTCAACGAAATAACCATCTAATTTCACAACAGGTTTACCATCCAAAGTTTCAGGAATATCTACTTTAGTGCTATTTCCATAGTAACGATTAATACATACTCCATCTTCGTAATCTGTAATTAAATAATTACCAACTCTGCGTGAATTTGCAACAAAGTAGTTTCTCGCCTCTTCACTGCCATCCAAAACAGCCGCTAAATTATAATATGGAGCAAACTCCTCTCCTGTACCAATGTCACTTATATATTCCTCATAACCGGCAATCTTCTTGTAATTATTATCTGTGATGTGTTGTATCAAGCATACAGCAAGAACAACGCACAAAACACACACAATTGGAATTATTATAAACAACTTTTTATGTTTTTTCATATCAACACCTCCGCCAAAGGTTGTTTAGTTTAATCTAATGCAACAAAGTTAAAGCCATTTTCTTGAGCGTACTTTTCAGCAGTTGAGCCCCATACACAGTGTTGCAATAACTTTACTATTGAGTTAAAGAGTATGTTTTGGCAATCTGCGTAATTTGATCAAGCGAAACATCCTTATCTACAAAAATGAAACTATAATAATAATTTGTATTCAAAGATAAAATTTCAATCATATAATTTTGGTTTTCTTTTTCATTAATAGTACAAGTTTCAAGAGATACTATAGCGGAATTAGAATAACTACGAACATATTTATCTTGACTATATTCCGCTACTATTTCCACTGCACCTAAAAATTCACTATCCACCATAAATTTCTCCGTATTTTTTTCTTGCTCTTGTACACCAACTGCATAAATTTTGCAATCTTTATTATCTAAATCTCTGTTAGATAAATATATGTAATCATCTTTTTCAGTAACAACCCAGTCAGTTGGAATTTTTATAGTTCCATATTTTTCAATTTCTACTTCTTGCCAATCGCGTGTTCCAGGCACATACACAACAAAAACATCAGTACAAAACCAATTGATAAGTAGCGCACCTAAAAGCACTACAACAATTGACACCACGCACACAATTGATATTTTTATACTTT
>CAZVRE010000024.1:0-24199 GCA_964629465.1 uncultured Ruminococcus sp.
GTTCTTGATGAGGCTTATATGGATTTTTGGGGTGAGAATAACAGTTTACTCAAGATAGTACATACTTATCCTAATGTTGTTATATTGCGTACTGCGTCAAAAGCAATGGGTAGCGCTGCTTTGCGTTTAGGCTTTGCTATTGCTAACGAAACCATATCTAAGGCAATTATGTCTGTAAAATCACCATATAACGTAAATAGTTTATCTCAGGCTATTGGAACAGAACTTTATAAAAATAAAAAATTCCTAAAAAACCGTATAAAAACTATTGTGCAAAACACGAATAGGCTTTATAATGAGTTATTGGAAATCAGTGCCAATGTAGATGACTTTATGGTTTATCCTACAAAAACAAACTTTGTTCTGGTTAAAACCAGGGAGGGTAAAGAGTTGTGGAAATACCTTAAGAAAAAGTCAGTGGTGATTCGATATATGGGTGACTATATAAGAATAACTGCTGGTACTGATGATGAAATTACAAAAATTATTGACTTAATTAAGTCATATTTTATGGAGAGATAATTATGCGTAGTGCTTCAATTACCCGAAAAACTAAAGAAACGGATATCACTCTTGCTCTGAATTTAGATGGTGGAGAAGTAAGCGTAGATACTGGTGTTGGTTTTTTTGACCATATGCTGACTTCTTTTGCAGTTCACGGTGGATTTGGCTTGCAAGTTAAGTGCGTAGGTGATTTGTATGTTGACGAGCATCACACAGTTGAAGATGTAGGTATTGCTCTTGGTATGGCTTTTAATGAAGCACTTGGCGACAAAAGTTCTATTGAAAGATTTGGCTCTTTCTATGTACCAATGGACGAGGCTTTGGCTTTTGCTTCTGTTGACATAAGTGGCAGAGCCTACTTAGTATTTGATGCCAATTTTCCTCAAGAATACTGTGGTACATACAACACCGCTATGACTTGGGAATTTATGCGTGCATTTGCGTATAATGCAAATATCACTTTGCATACAAAAGCACTATACGGCAACAATTCTCACCACATAGTTGAGGCAATGTATAAATCTGTTGCCCATGCAATGAAACTTGCTGTAAAAGAGAATAACAGCAATGTTCCGTTATCAACAAAAGGAGTATTATAATGATTGTTTTACCTGCCATTGATATCAAAGATGGAAATTGTGTAAGATTGTTCAAGGGTGATTATTCTACTGCATCAAAAGTTGCTGATGATCCTTACGAAACAGCTCAGTCTTTCGTAGATGCAGGCGCAACTTGGATGCATATGGTTGACCTTGACGGTGCGAAAGACGGCAAAAGAATTAACTCTGACTTAATTATTGATGTTGCAAAAAACACCAACATCAAAGTTGAGGTCGGTGGTGGTATCCGTAATATGGAAACTATTGAGTATTACCTCAATAATGGTATTGATAGAGTTATTTTAGGTTCTGCAGCAGTCAAAGACCAGCATTTTGTTATTGATGCTGTTAATAACTTTGATGATAAAATTGTCGTTGGAATTGATGCAAAGAACGGTGCTGTTTGCGCTGAGGGTTGGACTGATAAGTCGGAACTTAATTATATTGATTTGGCAAAACAAATGGAATATATCGGAGTTAAGACTATTGTGTTTACTGATATAGATCAAGACGGCACTTTGGCTGGTCCTAACCTTAAGCAACTTGATGATTTAACACACAATGTATCTTGCAATATTATTGCAAGTGGTGGCGTTTCTAATTTAAAAGACATAATAAATCTTAATAGCCTTAATGTATACGGTGCTATAACTGGCAAGGCAATTTATTCTGGTGATTTAGATTTGTCTATGGCTATAAAAATGGCTTCAAAGGTATAAATATGAATTTAGATAAATATTTTGTAAAAGCAGATTTAATACCTGCTGTAATTCAAGAAAAATACACAGGCGAAGTACTTATGCTCGCTTATATGAACAAAGAGTCAATGTCAAAAACTCTCGAAACAGGATATACTTGGTTTTGGTCAAGAAGCAGACAGGAGTTGTGGAACAAAGGCGCAACTTCTGGCCATTTGCAAAAGGTGTGTGAGATTTTTGCTGATTGTGATAACGATACCTTGCTTATTACAGTTGAGCAGATAGGTGCTGCTTGTCACACAGGTAATCATTCCTGCTTTTTCACACAGATAAAATAAGAGGTAATTTATGGACGATAAAATTTTACAGGCGTTGTATGAAACTGTTGTAAACAGAAAAAATAATCCAAAAGAAGGCTCATACACTTGCTATCTTTTGGATAAAGGTTTAGATAAAATTCTTAAGAAAGTTGGCGAGGAGTGTAGTGAAACTATTATCGCTGCCAAAAATAAAGATAATAATGAAACTGTATATGAAATCGCTGATTTAATCTATCATTTAACTGTTATGATGGTGAATCAGGGTATTACAGTTGAAGAAGTTTTAACTGAACTCGATAAGAGAACTGAAAAAACAGGTAATCTCAAGACTTTCCATCAAGTTGATAAAAATACATAAAATTAACCCACTGATTTATGTCGGTGGGTTTTGAAATATTTTGGTGAATATTATGAATTTCAATATAATTACTTTAGGTTGCAAGGTTAATCAGTACGAGTCTCAAGCTATGAACGAAATGCTTATAAATAACGGTTTTGTTCAATCCAATGACTGCAATGTTGCTGATATAACAATCATAAATACCTGTACTGTTACGGCAGTATCTGATGCGAAAAATCGAAAAATAATACACAAAACTCGTAGAAACAATCCTAACGGCGTTATTGTGCTCACAGGTTGTATGCCACAGGCTTTTCCTGACAGAACAAGTGATTTTGATGAGTGTGATATTATATTAGGTAACAAAAACCGTAAGGCTCTTATTTCTGCTTTGAATGAGTTTTTGACTACTAACAAACAAATAGTTAAGATTGATAATCACGATAATAAAAATGCTGAATATGAAGATATAACAATCAATGATTTTTCTGGTCATACAAGGGCGTTTGTTAAAATTGAGGACGGTTGCGATAGATTTTGTTCGTATTGTATTATACCGTATTCAAGAGGTAGAGTTCGAAGCAAAAAACTTGATGATTTAAAAGCAGAAGTCAAGACTCTCGCAGAAAAAGGCTATAAAGAGATAGTACTTGTAGGTATAAATCTTTCTGCATACGGCAAAGATTTGTGCGTTAATCTTGCAGATGCAGTGGATACAGTATGTTCAGTAGACGGCATTGAAAACGTTCGACTTGGCTCATTTGAACCCGAAATGATGTATGATGAACTTATAAAAAGATTTGCTTCTCAACCTAAATTTTGTCCACAATTTCATTTGTCGTTACAAAGTGGCTCTAATGCCACTCTAAAGCGTATGCGCCGTCAATACACCAAAGAAGAATATATGGAAATTGTTAATACTTTGCGAAATAATTTTGACAACGCTTCAATTACAACTGATGTAATGGTAGGTTTTGCAGGTGAAACTGAAGATGAATTTAATGAATCTCTGGAATTTGTTAAGTCAGTAGGCTTCTCTAAAGTGCATGTTTTTCCATATTCAAGGCGTAAAGGAACAATGGCGGATAAATTAGATAATCATATTGATAACCGTACAAAAGATATTCGTTCTAAAATTATGATAAAAGAAACTGATGCTTCAAGGCTTGAGTTCTTAAAATCTCAAGTAGGAAGATTTGAGGTTGTTTTGGTTGAACGACTCCGTAAAGGTGGCTATTACGAGGGCTATACAAAGAATTATACTCCTGTTCATATTGCAAGCGATAAAGATATTACAGGTAAAATTGTAAAAGTTAAAATTATTGAATCTTTTGACGATTATTGTACTGGTAAGTTAATTTAATACTTTTATCATATTGCTGACTTCTTTACTTGCCGTTTTGCTTGTTAAATCAGCATAACTGTAGAACAATATGCCTTTTATTCCTTTGCTTTTTATAATTTCTACTTCCTCTTTTAGTATTTCGTTTGAATTTTTCCAAGTTCCCTCATCATCATTTGTTCCAGCCTTGTATCCACAAATACCAATGTAGAGTTGTACATTATCAGCGTAATTTAAATTGACCCATTGATTTAGTGCGTTTTCAAATGTTAAAGCAGGGTTGTTTAAACTATAATATAATTGTGGGCAAATATAGTCTATATAGCCTTCTTTTGTGCACCAGTTTTTTACATCAGCGCACAATTCGTAATTATTATCTATATTACCTTGAGGCGAAATTCCAAACACGAGGTTTTTATCTGTATTGTGAACAGTATTGTAAACTTCTGCGATAAGTATGTTTATATTTGCAATTCGCCATTCAGTCAGAGAAAGTGCTTTGCCTGCTCCTACGCTTTGTTTGTATGCTTTGTATTGATTTTTGTCTATATTCTTATTAGAAGTTGGGTAGAAGTAATCGTCAAATTGTATACCGTCTATTTCATAGTTTTCTACGATTTCTTTAATTCCGTTTTTTATAAGTTCTCTTGCTTGTTCTTCACAAGGGTTAAAGTAAATGCTATCATTTACTTCAAAAGTAATGCTTTTGTTGCTATAATACGGATGATTTTTTGATAATTTTGTGGGATTGTTTTCAGTCTTTATTCTGTAAGGGTTTATCCATGCGTGAACTTGTAAGCCTATTTTGTGACAATATTCACATATGTATTTTAATGGATCATAGCCAGGATCTTTGCCCTGTGTACCTGTTAAAATATGAGAATAGGGGAAATAATCTGATTTGTATAAAGCATCGCTAAAAGGTCTTACCTGAACTATTAATGTATTAAAACCTTTCTCTTTCGATGTGTCAGCAATTTCGTTGAATTTGTTTATAAAAGAAGTGAATGTCATATCTGTATCTTGCATATCAAGGTCCATATATGTAACCCAAACACCTCGTATTTCTTGCTTAGTTGCTGATGTTGTTTGCACTTCTTTAGTTTCTAAAGTAGTTTTTTTGTTATATGTGACACTTATCACTGTGCATAACATAATTACGCTTATAATAAATGGCAATACTTTTTTAAATTTCATTAAATTCTTCCTTTAGGTGATAATATGGAATTATTGATTTATTTTATTCTGATAAATATTTATGCATTTGTTCTTACTTGTTATGACAAGCATTGTGCTATTTATAACAAAAGACGTATTAGCGAGAAAATGCTATTTACAATTGCAATAGCAGGTGGAAGTGTTGGTGTGTATTTGGCTATGCAAATTGTTCGTCACAAAACAAAGCATCTTAATTTTATGATAGGTATTCCTGTTATATTTATAATACAGGTGTTTTTACTTGCGTTTTTGAGGTTTGCTATATGAATTCAAAACAAATTACATTTGTGGTGCCAAAAGAATGTGATCGCATACAAGCAAATACCTTTTTAAAACATCATTGTAATGTGTCGGCACGTATGATTACTCGCTTAAAGAGAGTTGAAAACGGTATTTTGCGTAACGGTGAACTGTTGCGAACAATTGATACGGTTAATGAGAATGATGTTATAGTTCTTAATTTGCCTGAAGATAAAAATGAAATATTGCCAGTAGAAGGTATGCTTAACATTTTATATGAAGATAAGCATATATTGGTTGTTGATAAACCTCATAATATGCCTGTTCATCCAACTAAAATACACCAGAACGATACATTGGCAAATATCGTAATATATCATCAAAGACAACATAACGAAAATTACACTTTTCGCGCTATTAATAGACTTGATAAAGATACTTCAGGCATCGTTGTAATCGCCAAAGACAGATACTCTGCATCAATTTTGTTCGGTAATCTACAAAAAGTGTATACAGCTGTTTGCCAAGGAATAATTGAAGATAGTGGCACTATTGATAAGCCTATAGGTTTACTTGAGGGGCACACCATTCAACGTGCTATAATTGATAATGGAGAAAGGTCAATTACTCACTATAAACCCATAAAAAACACCCAAAACCATACTTTACTTGAGATTGCGCTTGAAACTGGTCATACTCATCAGATTCGTTGTCACTTTTCTGGAATTGGGTATCCATTGACAGGGGATGATATGTATGGTGGTTCTACTAAGTTGATTTCAAGACAGGCGCTTCATTGCTCAAAAGTATCATTTATTCACCCTATAACAAAAGAATTTATTGAGATTGAGTCTCGATTACCTGAAGATATAAAACAAGTTATAGAAAAAGACAGCCTTTTTTAGGCTGTCTTATTTTATGTGTATTTTTTCTTTTTTATTAACTGCCATTATTCCACCAATTGATGAAAATATTATTGTTACTATTAGTTTGTATAATGATATTAAGGATAAATTAGATGAATTTGAGATTATGCCTGCAATAAATATTATTGTAAATAAAACAACTCCAGTAATGATTCCATAAACTAGTCCAGATGCTTTATTTATTCGTCCTGCTGTATATCCAGAAAAATAACTTGCAACCGCTAATAGTGCCAAAGATATGTATGTTATTAAGTCTACAGGAAAATTTCCTGTTTGAAGTATCACAAAACTGACTACTAATAGCATGATTATAAGCATTAAAACGCCTACTAATGTTCCTAATAAAATACCTTTTACACTTTTTATATTAAATGAATTTAAACTTGATACAACTGCTTTCAAAAAAACACCCCCATAATATATTCTAATGAATTATATTATAGGGGTTAATTTTTTATTCTTTAATTATTCTTCGTCTTTTTTCTTTCTTGAGAAAAATCCTTTTTTCTCTTTTTTATCTTCCTTCTCACCGTTAACAACAGGTGTTGCGATTTCATTTTCTTCTCTTACAACAGTTGAGATACACCATTTTTTGAACATAATCTTTGTTCTATCAGAACTTGTTTCAATCACAATAGCGTCTTCATCTTCCTTTACGGCTACGACTCTACCCATAATACCACCGATTGTGATAATGTTGTCGCCAACAGTAACACTGTTTCTGATTTCTGCTTCTTCTTTTTTTCTTTTTGAATTTGGTCTAATCATAAAGAAGTATAGTGCTGCAAAAATAGCAACATATACTACGATTAACATAACTGACTCCATAATATATATTCCTTTCAAATTATTATAAGTATTCTAACATAAATAAATTTTTATTGCAATAGATTATATACGAATTGATAATTTTTGTACATTTTTCTTGTAAAAATTCTCAAAATTATCGTTATCTAATTCTTCACGAATACGCTCCATTAGATTATTATAGAAATAGAGGTTGTGGGTAACACATAATCTCATGCCAAGCATTTCGTTAGCTTTCATTAAATGACGTATATATGCTCGTGTAAATGTTTTGCATACTGGGCAATCACATTTTTCGTCAATAGGGTTAGTGTCAAGTTCATATTTAGCATTAAAAATGTTTCTTATGCCATCCCATGTGAACAAATGTCCATGACGTGCGTTTCTGCTTGGCATAACACAGTCAAACATATCAACGCCTCTATAAACACCTTCAAGAATGTTAACAGGAGTGCCTACGCCCATAAGATATCTAGGTTTCTCTTGTGGCATATGTGGTTCAACTTCATCAATTATTTCGTACATTACTTCGGCTTCTTCGCCAACTGCAAGACCACCAATAGCGTAGCCCGGTAAATCTAACTCAGCTATAGCCTTCATATGTTCAACTCGTAAATCTTTGTAAATACCACCTTGGTTAATACCAAATAATTTTTGATCTTTGTTTATTGTGTCATCAAATGAATTGAGCCTTTCCATTTCATTTTTGCATCTTATAAGCCATCGTGTAGTTCGTTCAGCAGAATTTTTAGTGTATTCATAAGGGGAAGGGTTTTCTACACATTCATCAAAAGCCATAGCAATTGTTGAGCCAAGGTTAGACTGTATCTGCATACTCAATTCAGGAGTCATATTTATTTTGTGACCATCAATATGTGAGTTAAAGCAAACGCCTTCTTCAGTAATGTTGCGTAATTTTGCAAGTGAAAATACTTGGAAACCGCCACTATCAGTAAGAATAGGTCCATTCCAATTGGTGAATTTGTGTAGCCCACCAAGTTGTTTAACTTTATCGTCACCAGGGCGTAAATGTAAGTGGTAAGTGTTGCTTAACATTATCTGACACTTTATGTTCTCTAAATCATTTGCTGACAAAGCACCTTTAATAGCACCACAAGTCGCAACATTCATAAACGCAGGAGTTTGCACAGTTCCGTGAACAGTTGTAATTTCTCCTCGTCTTGCTTTGTTTTCTTTTTTTATAATTTTAAACATAATTTACTCCTATAAAATTGCCATTGCATCGCCAAATGAAAAAAATCTATACTTCTCATTAACGGCAACTTTGTATGCGTTCATTACATTATCATATCCTGCAAACGCAGATACAAGCATAATAAGCGTGCTTTCTGGTAAATGGAAGTTAGTAATAAGTCCATCTATAGCCTTAAATTTATATCCAGGATAAATAAAAATATCTGTATAACCGTCACAAGCCTTGATTTTGCCATATTCAGTAGCAACACTCTCCAATGTTCTGCAAGAAGTTGTGCCAACAACGATAACTCGTCCACCGTTTTCCTTTGTGTCGTTTATTAGTTTGGCAGTTTCTTCTGGAACTTCATAGTGTTCGCTGTGCATTTTGTGCTTTGTTACATCGTCAACCTTAACTGGTCTAAATGTTCCAAGTCCAACGTGTAAAGTAACGTAACCAATGTTTACGCCTTTGTCACTAATTTTTTGCAATAATTCTTTAGTGAAATGTAAACCAGCAGTTGGTGCAGCAGCAGAACCAAGTTCATCTGAATAAACTGTTTGATATCTTTCTTTGTCTTCTAATTTTGCTGTAATGTAAGGGGGTAGGGGCATTTGACCAATTTTATCTAATGCCACAAAAAAGTTATCTTCGCTATTAAATTTGACAACTCTGTTTCCGTCATCTTTAACTTCAATAACTTCTGCGTCCATAATTCCTTCGCCAAAACTGAATTTAGCACCAACCTTTGCCTTTTTGCCTGGTTTACACAATGTTTCCCAAGTGTTGCCTGTAATTTGCTTAAGTAGTAAAAATTCAACATTCGCTCCAGTAGATTCTTTAACACCAAAAATTCTTGCAGGAAGAACTCTTGAATTATTCGCAATCAAGCAATCACCAGGTTTAAGATAGTCTAAAATATCCCTAAAAACCTTGTGTTCTAATTTGCCTGTACTTTTGTTCATAACAAGCAACCTAGAGGAATCTCTTGGTTCAAGTGGAGTTTGTGCAATTAAATTTTCGGGTAAGTCATAGTAAAAATCACTTGTGTTCATAAAAATCCTTTTAAAATCTATATTTTTGAGTATAAATAATTGACATTGAATTTAAAAATATGGTATATTATAAGAAATTGGGATAATAGTTTCTTAAATATAATATATTATTTTTCAAAAAGATACAACTGCTTTTTTAAAATTATTTTATGGAGGAGAGTTTATGAGAAAGTTTAATGTTGGCGTAATTGGCGCTACAGGTATGGTTGGACAGAGGTTTTTGTCTTTACTTGAGAACCATCCTTGGTTTAATGTAACAAAACTCGCTGCAAGTTCAAGAAGTGCAGGCAAAAAGTACGGCGAATTGATGGAAGGCCGTTGGCTGCTTGATACTCCAATGCCTGAGGCTGTTAAAGAAATGGTAGTTCTAGATGCCGGCAACATTGAGGAAGTTGCTGCTGATATAGATTTCTGTTTCTGCGCTGTAAATATGAAAAAAGATGAAATTAAAGCACTTGAAGAAGCGTACGCTAAGGCTGAGTGCCCAATTGTTTCTAACAACTCTGCTCATCGTCATACACCAGATGTTCCTATGGTTATCCCTGAGATTAACGCTGATCATATTCAAATTATTGATGCACAGCGTAAACGTCTTGGTACTAAACGTGGCTTTGTTGCAGTAAAATCAAACTGTTCACTACAGAGTTATGTTCCTGCTATACATCCACTAAAAAAATTTGGAGTTAACAAAGTGTTGGCTTGTACTTATCAGGCAATTTCAGGTGCAGGTAAAAACTTTGAGACATGGCCTGAAATGGTAGATAACCTAATTCCATACATTGGTGGAGAAGAAGAAAAATCAGAGCAGGAGCCACTTAAAATTTGGGGCAAAATTGAAGACGGTGTTATCGTTAATAATAACGATATTGCTATTACATCACAGTGCTTCCGTGTACCTGTATCAGACGGTCACACAGCCGCAGTATTTATGTCTTTTGAAAACGAAGTTCCTTCTGTAGATGAAGTTATTAAAACTTGGGAAAGTTACAAAGGCAGAGCACAGGAACTTGAGTTACCAAGTGCTCCAAAACAGTTCTTGCATTACTGCACGGAGCCTGACCAGCCACAAATCAAGACAGCAAGAACTCTTGAGAATGGTATGGCGATTTCTGTTGGTAGACTAAGAGAAGATTCACAATATGATTTAAAATTTGTTTGTATGTCACACAATACACTTAGAGGCGCTGCTGGTGGTGCAGTTTTATTAGCTGAATTACTTTGCGCTGAAGGTTATATGGATTGATTGGAGGGACAATAATGTCTAACCCTATTTTTACAGGTTCTGGTGTTGCTTTAGTAACACCTATGAATTCAGATTTTACTGTTAATTATGATGTTCTTGAACAACTTATTGAATTCCACATTGCTAATGGCACTGATGCAATTATTGCTTGTGGTACAACAGGTGAATCATCAACATTATCAGAAGAAGAACATTGCGAAGTCCTAAGATTTGTTGCTGAAAAAGTTAATAAAAGAGTTCCTGTTATTGGTGGTACAGGTAGTAATGATACTATGACTGCAATTGCTTTGTCAAAGTCTGCAGAGGCTTCAGGTGTTGACGCTTTGTTATGTGTAACTCCTTACTATAACAAAACTTCACAGGCAGGTTTAATTAAGCATTACACAATGATTGCTGATTCTGTAAATCTACCTATTATTTTATATAATGTACCATCTCGTACAGGTTGCAATATTCAGCCTCAGACTTATGCTGAACTTTGCAAACATCCTAATATTGTTGCCGCTAAAGAAGCAAGTGGAGATATCTCACAAGTTGCTTTAATTCGTTCGCTATGTGGCGATAATCTTGATATTTACTCAGGTAACGATGATCAGACTGTACCTTTTATGTCTTTAGGTGCTTTGGGTGTAATTTCTGTATTTGCTAATATTTGCCCACAGGAGATGCACGATATTTGTCAGTTGTGTCTTGATAATAACTTTGCAGAAGCCCAGAAACTTCATTTCCATTATTTGGAACTTATGAATATAATGTTCTGTGATGTTAACCCAATCCCAGTTAAGACTGCTATGAATTTATTTGGTTGCGACTGTGGTGAGTGCAGACTACCACTTGTTCCAATGAATACACAGGCTTATCATAACCTCAAAGATTGCTTAACAAAATATAATTTAATTGATAAGTATAACAAATAATTAAAAGGCGTACTGTGTACGCCTTTTTCGTTAAACAAAGGGGAATATAAAATGGTTAATTTAATTTTATGTGGTTGCAATGGTAAGATGGGCAACGCTGTTGTAAGATCTGTAAACCAACGCAAAGATTGCACTATTGCTTTAGGCGTTGATGCTTTTGGCACAAATGACTATGAATTTTCAACATATAGCAAATTTGCTGAAATTAAAGATATATATGACGTTATTATAGATTTTTCTAATCCTGCTTGCCTTGATGATTTGCTGGATTATGCAGTGGCTAACAAAGTTCCTGCAGTTATTTGCACTACAGGTTTGTCAGCAGAGCAAGTTGATAAAGTTAAGGAATCTTCAAAAATTATACCTATTTTTTATTCAGGCAATATGTCATTGGGTGTAAATCTTTTGATTGAACTTTCAAAGAAAACAGCCAAAGTTTTAGGTGAAGATTTTGATATTGAAATTGTTGAAAAACATCACAACCTAAAAGTTGATGCTCCATCAGGTACTGCCTTAATGATTGCAGATGGCATTTCAGGTGAATTAGATAAAGAACCACAGTATGTTTATGATAGGCATTGTTATCGAAAAAAGCGTTCAGATAACGAAATTGGTATTCATTCTATTCGTGGTGGTACAATAGTTGGAGAGCATGATGTAATCTTTGCAGGGCACGACGAAGTTCTTACAATTTCTCATCAAGCACAGTCCAAGGAGTTGTTTGCTGTTGGAGCAATAAATGCTGCAGTATTCCTTAAGGATAAAACTCCTGGTATGTATGCAATGAGCGATATGTTAACAGAAATACTTAAATAATTAGCAGGTCGGCTATGCCGACCTGCTTTCACTTTTATAATTATATTACATAATATGTATTATAGAGGTGAAAATATGGATAATTATATTATTATGCCTTCAATGACAAGTGCATTCAGGGCAAGAGATTTATTGAAGCAACACAGAATAGTATCTATGGTTAAGCGTAAACCTGGTATTGCTAACACTGGTTGCACTTATGTTTTATATATTAAAAATAATTTAGATAGAGCGTTGCGAATACTTGAAGAGCATGGATTATATCGTAGCGGACAGGCTTTGGATGATAGGCTATGATATATTTAGATAATGGAGCAACAACATTTCCAAAGCCAACAAATGTTGTTAATGCAGTTATTAACTCACTAAGACATTATGGCGCTAATCCTGGTAGAAGTGGTCACAAATTGGCTGTAAAAGCATCTGAAATTATATATGACTGCCGCAAAGAAATAGCAGATTTATTTAATATAGGAAACCCGGAAAATGTAATATTTACAGTAAATTGTACTACTGCAATAAATACTGTAATAAAAGGACTTTTAAAGCCGGGAGATCATGTTGTAATATCGTCTTACGAACACAATGCTGTTCTAAGACCTTTGGAAAAATTAAAGCGAAAAGGCATATCTTATTCAATAGTAGATTGTGTTGATGGTGATAATGATGCTACATTAGATAATTTTAGGAATTCAATTCGTGAAAACACCAAACTTTTAGTGTGTAATTATGCTTCAAATGTTTTTGGTGTAAAATTACCGGTTGAAAGAATATGCGCTTTGTGCCATCAATATGACATTTTATGTTGCGTTGATGGAGCACAGACAGCAGGAATAATTCCAATAGATTTGTCTAATTCCTCCATTGATTATCTATGCATAGCAGGACACAAAGGTCTATACGGACCAATGGGTACTGGTGCAATTATTATTAATACAGAGAAAATTCCTGATTCTCTTGTAGAAGGTGGCACTGGAAGTAGTTCTGCACAATATAATCAGCCCGAGATATTGCCAGATAAGTTTGAGAGTGGTACTGTTAATTTTATTGGCATAGCAGGGTTATCTGCAGGTGTTAAGTTTGTTAAAAATAGGGGAATAATAAATATTTACAAGCATGAAATGGAATTAATAAAATATTTATATGATAGATTGAATAATATTGATAAGGTTGATTTATATACCCAAAGGCCGGACTTCGATTGCTTTGTGCCTGTTTTATCCTTTAACATTAAGGATAAAAACAGCGAAGATGTATCAGTAATGTTAAGCGATAAATTCAATATTGCAACAAGAGCAGGACTTCATTGTGCTCCACTTGCACATAAATCAAAGGGTACTCTTGACATTGGAACAGTACGGGTTGTTCCTTCACTGTTTACGACAAAAAATGATATTGATATGTTAATTAGAGCCATACATCAATTATAAATTTAACTTGAACACTCCTTAATATTATGTTATAATTTAATAAATATAATTATAGGAGGTTAATATGACGGCAATTTTGAATTTCTTTGATGAACTATTGGCTGTGTTTAATACTATCAAATTAAAAGATATTATTGATATAGTTTTTATTGCTCTTTTAATTTTTGCTATTCTCAAATTCGTTAAAGGTACAAGAGCAGCAAGTTTGTTAAAAGGTCTTATAATTTTATTTGTTGTTTATTTTGTAGCGTCTATTTTTAACCTTACTATGGTTGTAACTGTAATGAAGGTATTGTTCGAATTTGCAGTAATTATTATAGTTGTTGTATTCCAACCTGAAATTCGTAAGGCTCTTGAAAAGTTAGGCCGTAGTAAATTCACAAGAAAATATTTCTCTTTTATATTTAAATCTGAAATTGATGAGGATGAAATTGAAAGCATCAAGAAGTCTATTGTTGATGTTTCAGACGCCTCTGCGTTGTTTTCAAGTTCAAAAACAGGTGCTTTAATAGTATTTGAAAGAGAAGTAATGCTTTCTGATGTTGCGGATTCAGGTACTGTTCTTAATAGCGATACCTCTGTTGCCTTATTAGGAAACATTTTCTTTAATAAAGCACCGTTGCACGATGGCGCAATAATTATAAGAAAAGGCAAAATCTATGCAGGTGGTTGCATTTTGCCTCTTACTGATAATAGGATTGATATTAACCTTGGTACTCGTCATAGAGCAGCAGTAGGAATCAGCGAATTATCTGATGCTGTTGTAGTCGTAGTAAGTGAAGAAACAGGTGCTGTTTCAATTGCTGTTAACGGTAAAATCAAAAAAGGCTACGATCGTGAATCTTTGATGTCAACTTTGGAAGATTTGCTCATAGATGATACAAAAGTCTATGTGAAAGAATCATCAAAATTTTCCTTAAAAAGAAAGGAGAATACTGATGAATAAGAAGCGAAAATTTAGTTTGTCTAAATTATTGAATAATAATAATTTTTTGATTATTATATCTGTCGTAATTTCACTGATCATATGGATAAATGTTAGTTTAAGTGATAATAATTTGTCAACGAGAACTATATCTAATATACCGATTCAAATTAGTTTGTCTGATGAAGCCGTAGATAACGGACTTAGAATTTTTTCCAATGACGATGCAACTGCTTCTGTAACCGTATCTGGCAATAGAGTAACAATCGGCAATCTATCTGCAGATGACATTCTTGTGTCTGCTCCGTCTGCGTCAACTATTTTGACTCCTGGAACTTATCCTTTGTCAATAACTGCACGTAATGCAAGTGTTACAAGTAATTTTAATATAACTTCAGCAGTTTCTCCGTCTGTTCTTACTGTATATGTTGATTATTATCAAGAAAAAACATTTGAAATCAATAAGAACATTTATTATGAAATTGATCCTGAATATTACGGTGAGTTGATTTTATCCGTTTCTGAAATTGTTGTTAGTGGACCTAAAACTGAAGTGTCTAAAATTGACCATATTTCAATTGAGGGGAAAGTTAAGGATGTATTGACCAGTGATTTTGAAAAGCAATACAAAATCAAAATGTATGATACTGATGGGGAAGAGTATTCTAACAGTATGGTAACATTAAGCGAAACTTCTGTAACAGGTACTATTAAAGTATACTCCAAAAAAGAAGTTCCTCTTAAAGCAAAATTTAAGAATCAACCTGATAAATTTGATTTGTCAAATATTGTAACATTGGATTCAAATAAAGTTACTATTATCGGCGATGCCGAAGTCCTCGATACCATTGAATGTGTGTATACTGATGAAATCGATTTTAGTACTCTTGATAATTCTAAAGTTTCTTTGGACGTAGGAATTGATATTCCTGAACAATGTGTAATTCTAAATAATATTGAATCTGTCAATGTAAATGTTGATTTAAGTGATTTCAATAAAAAGACTATCAAAGTAAATAATATTGAGTCACAAGGTGTTCAGGATGGCTATAAATGTAATGTTCTTACTGATAGTTTAGTTGTAACAATTTACGGTTCAAGTTATGAATTAAGCAAGATAACAAAATCTGATATTACTTGTGTTGTAGATGTTTCAAATATTACTGGTTCAACTTCAACAAATGCAAATATTTCATTAAAATATAATGATTATTGTTGGATATATGGTAGTTATCAGGTAAATGTAGCGGTTACTAAAAAATAAAATTAAAGGTGCTTTGAAATTCAAAGCACCTTTTTATATTCTTATTCTATTTTGACTTCCTATTCGAATAGTGGCCTTTTCAGAATCATCTTCTTGGTGAATTACTACGCTTTCTACAAGACCTATACAGATAAGCATACTCAAAACCGATGTGCCACCTGCACTAAAGAACGGTAATGTTATGCCAATTACAGGAATCACACCAAGCACCATTCCAATATTTATAATTGTTTGTGAAGCAATAAGTGTGAAAACACCATAGCAAATATAGGATCCTTTGTAATCTAGGCATTTTTTTCCTTGATAAATAATTCTTATTGATATAAAACAAAGAATTGCTAGAAGCAATAAACAACCGACAAAGCCTAATTCTTCACCTGCTACAGTAAATATAAAGTCATTCTCTTGTTCAGGTACAATTCCCAACCCTGTACGATAACCGTTAAATAGGCCTGTTCCGTTAAGTCCACCTGAAGCAATAGATACTTTTCCTTGATATTGTTGCCATCCATAATTTGTTAATGCATTTCCGTCAAGGTCAAGCAATGCAAGAATTCGGTTGCGATGTTCATTGTTTAAAAAGAAGTTCCATACTAATGGTAGCATTACAGCAATAGAGCCAAATAAAATAGCAAAGTACCTTCCCTGAACTCCTGCAAGAAACATCATTACAAGAGCAATAATAGCAAAGATTAAAACTGCACCGTCATCACCTTGTATGTGGATAATAATTACAGGTATCGCAAGATGTAACACAAGAGAGATTACGCCCCAAAATGTCTTTATTTTATCTTTTTCATTTAATATAGCAAGATGCTTGGAAAAGGTGATAATAAAGCAAATTTTAATAAATTCGGAAGGTTGAAATGTAATTCCACCAGGCAGACTTATCCAAGCAGTGTCGTCAGTTCCCGAAACCTGTATACCAAATAAAAATACTAACATTGCTAAAAATACTGACAAAAGACCAAATATCCACCAATATTTTAAATAATACTTATAGTTTATAAGTGAAATAGCAACAATTAAAATATATCCTATTATCATAGCTAGAGATTGTGTGCGTATATAGTTATAATCTCCTGCTCTTTGCATACTGCTGATTAAAATTAAACTGTAAACTGTGGCTGCTACAGTAAAAATTAGCAATAATTTATCTGCTTTTAATACATAGGATTTAAAATTATCAAAAATTCTACTCATAACATGCCACCTTTCAGTTTATTTTTAATTATTATATAAAAATATTGCCATAATATCAAGCATTTTTACAAATAAGAAATTACGATATAGTAATTTATGGTAGTATATAATCACGAACGAATTATTATGGAGGTGTTATTTTCAATATGTTAACAGATATTGAAATTGCACAACAGGCAAAACTGTTGCCTATTACACAAATTGCAGAAAAACTAAACATTAATGAAGAGGAGTTAGAGCCGTATGGTTGCTACAAGGCAAAATTGTCTGATGATTTAATGGACAGACTTGCTGACAAACCTGATGGCAAACTAATTTTAGTTACTGCAATTAACCCTACTCCTGCAGGTGAGGGTAAAACTACAACTACTGCAGGCCTTGGCCAGGCTATGGCTAAAATCGGTAAGAATGCTATTATCGCTTTAAGAGAACCATCTTTGGGACCTGTATTTGGTATTAAGGGTGGCGCTGCAGGTGGTGGCTATGCTCAGGTATTACCAATGGAGGATATCAACCTGCATTTTACAGGTGATATGCACGCTATTACTTCAGCAAACAACCTGTGTTGCGCGTTGCTTGATAACCATATTCAGCAGGGCAACGAATTGCAGATTGATCAAAGAAGAATTCTAATCAAGAGATGTCTTGATATGAATGATCGTGCGTTGAGAAATGTTGTTGTAGGTCTTGGTGGTAAAATGCAGGGTGTTCCAAGAGAAGACCACTTTATCATTACGGTTGCTTCAGAGGTTATGGCTATTTTGTGCCTTGCAAATGATATTGATGACCTTAAGAAAAGACTTGGCAACATTTTGGTAGCCTATAATTACAAAGGTGAGCCAGTATATGCTCGTGATCTAAAAGCAGAGGGCGCAATGACTGCTCTTCTTAAAGACGCTATCAAACCAAACCTTGTACAAACACTTGAGGGTACACCTGCAGTTATGCACGGTGGTCCATTCGCTAATATTGCTCATGGTTGTAACTCTGTAAGAGCAACAAAACTTGCCCTGAAATTGGCAGATTATTGTATTACAGAAGCTGGTTTTGGCTCTGACCTTGGCGCTGAAAAGTTCCTTGATATTAAATGTAGGTACGCTGGCTTAAAGCCAAATGCTATTGTAGTAGTTGCTACTTGTAGAGCATTAAAGTACAATGCAGGTATATCTAAGGCAGAATGTGGAGAAGTTAACCTTGAAGCACTTAAGAAGGGTATAGTTAATCTTGGTGTTCATATTGAGAATATGCGCAAGTATAATGTACCTGTTGTAGTTGCTATCAACAGATTTTTAACTGACTCTCAGGAAGAACTTGATTATATCAAACAGTACTGCACAGAAAAGGGCGCTGACTTTGCTCTATCTGATGTTTTTGCTAATGGTGGCGACGGTGGTGTTGAATTGGCAAAGAAAGTTTGTGAAGCAGTTGAAAAACCTTCTGACTTTGAGCCTATTTATTCACTTGATTTAACTATTAAAGAAAAAATCAACGCTATTGCTACTAAGATTTACGGTGCAAAAGATGTTGCATATACAACTGCTGCAGAAAAAGCAATTAAAGAGATTGAAGCATTAGGTGGTAATAAATTACCTGTTTGTATTGCAAAAACACAGTACTCCTTATCTGATAATCCAGACTTATTGGGTGCACCTAAAGATTTTACAATTACAGTAAGAAATGTAACATTGTCTAACGGTGCAGGTTTTGTGGTTGTACTTACTGGCGACATTATGACTATGCCAGGACTTCCAAAAGTACCTGCCGCTAATAGCATTGATGTTACAGATGATAATAAGATAGTTGGTTTATTTTAATGTCTAAAATTTTTTCTACTAATTCAATTGAAGAAACTGAACAACTTGGTTGCAAACTGAGTCATATTCTAAACGGCAACGAAATAATCGCTATGTATGGTGATTTAGGTGCAGGTAAAACTGCCTTTACTCGTGGCTTGGTTGCTGGTTTTGAGATTGACGCTGAGGTTTCGAGCCCAACTTATTCTCTTGTAAATGAATATATTGGTCAATTTTTCAATGTATATCATTTTGATATGTATAGAATAAGCAGTTGGGATGATCTTGAGTCTATTGGTTTTTTTGATTATATCAATAACGGCGTTTTAGTTATTGAATGGAGCGAAAACATCGAGGGGGCTTTGCCTCAGGATATTATCACTATAACCATCAGAAAAACAGACTTAGAAAATCAAAGAATAATCGAAATAGAAGGTATTAACTTTGAAGATACTTGCTCTTGATTCAAGCGCAAAATCTGCTTCAGTAGCGCTTTTGGACAACAACAAAATATTGGGAAGTTTTTTTATTAACACATCACTTACTCATAGCCAAACTCTTGTGCCTATGATAGATGCTGTGTTAAAGAATACTAACACTAATATAAATAATGTAGATTTATTTGCAGTTGCAAGTGGGCCTGGTTCATTTACAGGAGTTAGAATTGGCGTTGCTGCTATCAAAGGTATCGCAATGCCACTTAACAAACAATGTGTTTCTGTATCTACATTAGAAGCAATGGCTTATAATTATGTTCAGGAAGATGTTACAGTTGTAGCAGTAATGGATGCTCGTTGCCAGCAGGTTTATAACGCTAATTTTAAAATTGAAAATGGACAAGTACATAGACTCTGTGATGATAGAGCGTTGTCCATCGAAGAATTAGGTACTGAACTTAAAGATTATTCAGGTAAAATTGTATTAGTAGGCGATGGTGCAGAGTTGTGTTATAATTCATTTAAAGAATTATTACCAGATATTCATCTTGCACCTGAACACATAAGATATCAAAATGCCTTTGGTGTGGCTTATGCTTCAATGGGAAAAGATACCTTAAGTGCAGAGGCCTTAATGCCGGTATATTTAAGATTACCACAGGCACAAAGGGAATTGAAAAAGAGATTGGAGAAAGAAGAACAATGATAGCACTTGGTTGTGATCACGGTGGTATTAACTTAAAGAATGCCATTATTAAATATTTAAAGAATAATAACATTGAATACAAAGATTTTGGCTGTTATACAGATGATAGTGTTGATTATCCTATCTATGCTTACAAGGTTGCCAAGTCAATTACATCAAAAGAATGTGATCTAGGTATATTGTGTTGTGGCACAGGAATTGGTATCTCTATTGCTGCAAACAAAGTTAAGGGTATCAGAGCGGCAGTTGTAAGTAATGAATTTGGTGCAGAGATGACTCGCCGTCATAATAACTCAAATATTCTTTGTATGGGTGGCAGAGTTACTACAGAAGAAGATGCAGTTAAGTTTGCTGATATTTTTCTCAATACTCCTTTCTCAGAAGATGAAGAACGTCATACTCGCCGTGTACAGATGCTAAAAGATATCGAAGACGGCGTATTTGAGAGTTAATTCAATATTTTTATAGTCAAGGCTGTCGAGTTTTATCGACAGCCTTGTTATTTGTTACAGTGAATGTAGTGTTTTTTACACAAAATTAACTCTATTGTAACCAAATCTACGAAAAAATTTCATTTTTTTAAATTTATTTACAAAAAAGACTTGTTTTTTTTCTATTATCGTATTATAATGACTTTACAATGTTTTTAAAGAATTATTTAAATGAATTAAAAAATTAGGGAGATAAAAAATGAGACTACGTAAACAAGAATTAGGCGATAGAAATTTAGTTGGAAATCGCGTTGAATCTGTGAGAAAGAAAAAGGGTATGAAGCAAAAGGAACTTTTGGCTCAGTTGCAGGTAAATGGTGTTGATATGAACGCATCAGGTTTATCAAAACTTGAGGGACAAATTAGATATGTAACAGATGTAGAGTTAGTTGCTTTGGCTGACATACTAGAAGTTTCAGTTGATTATCTCCTTGGTAGAGACAAATAATATCAAATTTTAAAGCGATGTTTTAGCATCGCTTTTATTTTTTGCCTTAATTACTATCGTAAGTTGGTTTTTATTTACAAAATAGTTGATATTTAACAGTATTTTAAGTATAATAAATTATTAGAATATAACAAAGGGGATATCTCTTATGTATGAATATATAAATAGTTTTTTTGACAATATAAAAGGGAAGAGAGTGTGTTTTCTTGGTATTGGCACAAGTAATTTGCCTTTAATCAAAATGTTTGCTCAAAAAGGCGCAATTGTCTCTGCTTGTGACAGACAAACATTTGAGAACCTTGGAGAAAACGGTGTCAAAGCCAAAGAATATGGCGTAGAACTAATTTTAGGCGATAATTATCTTAAAAATTTAGATGCAGATATACTATTTAGAAGTCCTGGTACACCTTTTTATAAACCTGAACTTGAAGTATTGAAGAAAAAAGGTGTTGTAGTAACTTCTGAGATGGAAGTTTTCTTTGACCTTTGTCCTTGCAAAATTATTGCAGTAACAGGCTCTGATGGTAAGACTACAACTACTTCGATTATTGCTGAATTACTAAAAGCTGCAGGTAAAAATGTACATCTTGGAGGTAATATCGGTACTCCTTTGTTGCCAATTATTGAAGATGTTTCATATAATGACTATGCAGTAGTTGAGTTATCAAGTTTTCAACTTATATCTATGCGTAAGAGCCCAGATATTGCAGTTATAACCAATCTTGCCCCTAATCATCTTGATATTCACAAAGATATGAAGGAATACATAGATTCCAAAAAGAATATTTTTTTGCATCAAAATGCTTTTTCAAAAACCATACTCAACCTTGATAATGATATTACTAATTCTTTTGAAGATGAAGTTAGAGGACAAAAAGTTAAATTCTCTCGTAAATCACCGGTTAATAACGGCTGCTATTTGGATGGAACTAAAATTATATATGCTGATTATGATAATTTAATAGAAATTATGGATATAAGTGATATAAAAATTCCTGGTATGCATAATGTGGAAAATTATATGGCTGCTATATCAGCAGTATGGGGTATAGTTGATATTGATACTATTGTTAAAGTTGCAAAAGAATTTGGTGGAGTTGAGCACAGAGCAGAGTTTGTAAGGGAGTTTAACGGAGTAAAATATTACAATGACTCTATTGCTTCAAGTCCTACTCGTACTGCATCAGGCACTTTGTCTTTATATGATAATAAAATCATTCTTATTGCAGGAGGTTATGACAAGCATATTCCGTACGACGAATTAGGACCTATTATTTGCAATAAAGTTAAATTGTTAATTTTAATGGGTGATACTGCTGATGCTATTGAAAAATCTGTAATAAATGCAAATAATTACTGTGATAATAATCCTGTAATTATAAGAGTGTCTAATATGGATGAAGCAGTACTACAAGCAAAAAATTATGCTCAAGAAGGTGACATTGTATCTTTATCTCCTGCAAGTGCGAGTTTTGGCTTATATAAGAATTTTATGGAAAGAGGCTGTCACTTTAAGGATATCGTAAATAACTTGAAGTAAGGATTTTATGAAGAATATATTACAGAATTTATGCTTATGCAGTGGTGTGTCAGGTAATGAAAATAATATTGCTGATTTATGTGAAAAGTTATTTTCTGAATACGGCAATATCAAAAGAGATTTCAACAATAATATAACTGTTTCTACTGGCAATTTAGACGGTAAAAAAACAATTTTGCTTGATGCACATATTGACCAAATTGGCTTTATTATTACAGACATTGACGATAATGGCTTTGTAAAAGTAGATAAATGTGGGGGAGTAGATTTAAGAACCTTATTAGGTTCTCCTGTAATTGTACATGGCAAAGATGACTTAAATGGTGTAATTTGTTGTATGCCACCTCATTTGTCTGACGGTAAAGAGGACGAAGCGCCAACTATTGATAAAATATGGATCGATTTGGGCCTGCCTAAGGAAAAAGTTATTGAATTTGTATCAGTTGGAGATAATGTTACTTTAAAATCTCAATTTGTTTCATTGCTTAATAACAGAGTAAGTTGTGGAGCGTTAGATAACAGAGCATCTATTGCTGTTCTTTTGAGAGTTTGCGAATTATTGAAAGATATCAAAACTGATTATAAAGTTGTAATTCTATTGTCTTGTCAAGAAGAAACTTACGGAACAGGTGCAATTACAAAAAGTTTTGAAAATTTAATTGACGAAGCAATTTGTGTTGATGTTAGTTTTGCTAATCAACCTGGTGTTAGTGGTGAATATTCAAACATATCTCTGGGTAATGGCCCCATGATTTGTTATTCGCCAACTCTTAATAAATCTATGACTAATTCTCTCAAAAAGTTAGCCGAAAACAATAAAATACCGTTTCAAATTGAAGTTTGCTCTGGCAGGACAGGTACCAACGCAGACCATATTTGCGTTGCAAAAAATGGTGTTAAAACTACGGTCCTTTCTGTTCCTCAACGAAATATGCACACTCAAGTTGAAATTGTAGATTTAATTGACTTAGAAAATACTGCTAAACTAATATTTGAGTATATAAAAGCAGGAGGTGTTAATAATGGTTGATTTAACACTTCTAAAAAAGCTATGCCTTGCTAATGGCATTTCCGGTGACGAAAATACCGTTAGACAGATTATTATTGAAGAAATTAAAGATTTTGCTACAGATATCCAACTTGATGCACTTGGTAATTTATTAGTATTCAAAAAGGGTACAAATAATTATAAAAATAAAGTAATGATTTCTGCTCATATGGACGAGGTGGGATTTATTGTTACTGATATAACAGAACAAGGGTTTATTAAATTTGATGAAGTTGGTGGTATAGACCGTAGAGTTGTTCTTGGTAATAATGTTCTCATCAATAACAAAATTCACGGTGTGATTGGCACAAAACCTGTGCATTTAAGCACTGGTGATGATGATAAAAAAATTCCATCATATAGTGAAATGTATATTGACATTGGTGCAAATAGTAAGAGTGAAGCGTTGCAGTATGTTTCATACGGTGATAGCATAACTTTTAATAGTGAATATTTTGAAAATGAATATACCATTCAATCAAAGGCTTTGGATGACCGTATTGGTTGTTTTATTATGATTGAAATGATAAAAAAGCCTCTGCCTTACGATGTGTACTTTACATTTGTTGTTCAAGAGGAAGTGGGATTAAGAGGCGCAAAGGTTGCTTCTTATACTATTGATCCTGACTATGCTATCGTTGTAGAATCTACAACTGCTGTGGATTTGCCTGATATCTCAACCTCAAAACAAGTT
>CAZVRE010000025.1:0-20010 GCA_964629465.1 uncultured Ruminococcus sp.
AGAAGGCTGAGTGTTTGGATCAGTTGTAGGTTCAGATGGCTCTGTTACAGTTGGTATTGTTGGATTAGATGACGGAGTTGTTGGTGTGGTTGGAGTTGTTGGAGAAGTTGACGGAGTTGTTGGAGTAGTAACAGTTTCAGATGGTTCTGTCGTAGTTGGTGCTGTTGGTGTAGTTGGGGTAGTAACAGTTTCGCTTGGAGTTGTTGGTTGAGTAGATTCTTTATATGACCAAGTACCTGTTGCTTTGTTTTCGTTTGATGTATTACCCCAAGGGTCAGTAATTGTAAAGCAATTAGAGTTTGATGGCTTGGTTAAATCAACTGTTTGATTCCACATATTGCTCCAATCTAAAGTTGATTTAGAAGCATCCATACGGCAGAAAATTACATTTGTATATGAAGCACCCAAGTCAGCCTCATATGTTCCGTCATTGTCAGAATCTTCCATTGCAAACCATTTAGAGGAAGAGTTGTCCCATACATATACAGCAAACCAAGCACTGTCTTTTGACCATTCGCTGCCTGGAGCAAGATAAACTGTATTACTGCTTGTTGTGGAACCACCGTTTGTAGAAGTGGTATTGTTTGTTGCAGAAGTGTTGTTTGTTGTTTCCTGAGTTGAATTAGTAATGCTAATAGAATAACCACTTGTAGAAGTCATTGTATCAGAAGAATATAAAATATAGTTTACATTCTTTGGTATAGAAGTTGAAAAAACAACAGTTCCGTTATATACAACATTTGCTGCCTTGCCACTGCTTACAGATTGTTTGGAAGTTATGTATGGCTGAGAACCGTTTGATGGTGTAGCAGACATTTGCGCAGAACCTGCAGCAAAGACTGTACCACCTGTAATTGTTAAACTACCATCGCAATCAAGAGGGTTGTTATCGGAGTTGCCTGCAGCACCAAATACTACAAGATTACCACCAGAAATTACGATAGTGCCGTTTGAATCTAAACCATCGCCGTTAGCGTTTACATAAATATCTCCACCATAGATGTTAATGGAGTAAGATGATGTTGATGTAGATGTTGATTGATTTGGGTTTTTAGATCCACCTGCACCATTACCAAAGCCACCACCAGGCTTAAAGGAGTCGCCTGTAGAAGTGTCTGAATCTGTGCCACCTGCTGCGTTAATACCGTCATCACTTGAAGATACATTGATATCGCCGGAATAAATGTAAACAGTACCACCTTCGAGGCCTTCGTAAGAATTTGTAATATTTATATATAACTGAGAGTTGTCAGCATTTTCTGTACCTATAATAAGAGAGGTGTCAGCGTGAGCACCGTCGTCGCCTGTGGCAATTTGATAGTTACCTGCAAGGATATACACATATTCGTTGCTGTGTAGAGCATCATCAGCAGAGTTTATTTTATATGTACCATCATAACAAGTGAGGGTAGAAGCCGCTTTGATGCCTTTGTAACTTGTTTCGTCATCATCGCTGATAGATACGGTGTAACCACCACCTGTTGTAACATCAAAGTTACCATCGTAAATAATTAAGTCGTTATCAGCCTGAAAACCGTCCTGAGCAGCAACAACGTTGAAAGTACCACCGTAAATAAAGATGTTGGCATCAGCAGTTAAGTTGCCCTCGTCATCAACATCAGGACATGAGCGAATACCGTCGCCACCTGCATTTACAGTAATAGTACCACTATTGATTGTAACAGAATTATCGCCTGCAATAGCATGGTCAACAGAGTTTACAGTTAGGTTTACGTTATCATCAATAACGAGGTTTGTGTCAGTTTTGATGCCGTTTTTGTTGTTTCCGTTAACAACAAGAGAACCGTTGCCGTTGATTGTAAGGTCACCTGATGCGTTAATTGCAGATTTTGGAGAAGTTGCACCGTGGTCAGTATCTGTCAGTACATTTGATGTACCGTCAACTACTGTGATGGTAATTACATTTGAACCACCTTTTAGTGCAAGACAGGTAGTTCCTTCTTCTGTAGCGGTAAGGTTAATACCGTTGAGAGCAAGGTTTACTGCACCTGAGTTCTTTTTGACAGTAATGTCACCACTTGAACAATTACCTGACAAAACATAATTGCCTGCAGAAGAAATTGTAACGCTTGTGCCTGAAACCGTAACGCCTGTGCTCAAACCACTTACTGTTACACCTTCGTCAGTAAAGTCACAGAAAGTAGCAGTTTCTTCTGTGTAACCTAATGAAGCAAGGGTTGATGTTGCTCCAACACAGAGGGTACTTGTTAGTAAACATAAAGCAATTACAAATGCAAGAACTTTACGCACTAAAGTTTTGGTGTTCATAATTTTTGCTCCTTTATATTAAAATTTTTGAAAAATATAGATGGAATAATATCCCATAATAAAATTATGGATTGTGTATGTGTATGACTTTTGATATAAATTTGTTTTTTTAGTGAAATATAAAATTAGAGTTCGTTTAAAATTTCTGCTACAATCTCTCTTTCGTCCATATGGTATTTGACGCCCTTGATTTCCTGATAATCTTCGTGGCCTTTGCCTGCCAAGACGATAATATCTCCGTCCTGAGCATTTTCCATACAATACCTGATGGCGTCTTTTCTGTTAGGGACAACTTCGTATTTGCCATGAGTTTTGTTTAAGCCTACCTTGATGTCATCTATAATATCCATAACATCCTCAAAACGGCTGTTGTCCTCTGTTATTACAGAAAGGTCAGAGAGTCTGCCACTTGTTTCGCCCATTTCGTAACGTCTTACTTTTGGTCTGTTACCACCTGCGCCAAACATAGTAATTAAGCGGTTTGGGTTATATTGACGCAGAGTTGTAAGCACATTTTCCATAGATAGGGCATTGTGTGCGTAATCAATAAGCAAGGTGTAGTTGCCGGGAACAGGTACGATTTCTACCCTGCCTTTAACCTTAACTTTTTCAAGACCTTCAAGTATATATTTGTCATCAATATTCATATTAGAGCAAACGCTTATGGCAGACAGAGCGTTGTAAACACTGAAATGACCTGGAATAGCAACTTTAACCTGCAGGTTTTTCTTGCCTTTAAGGTCAAACTCCACGCCCAAAAAGCCTGGGGTAGAGAGCAGTCGATCGTTCTCTGCCACAAAATCAGCATTTTTGCTAAAGCCGTAAGTTTCTGTCTTACAGGTGGCGTTTTCGGTAATTTTCTTCCAAACCTCATCGTCAATGTTAATAAGACCTTTTTTGCACTTTTTAAATAACAGGGCTTTGCACTCAAGGTATTCTGCCATATCTTTGTGCTCAACACCACCTATGTGGTCATGAGAAAAGTTAGTGAACACGCCGTAATCAAATTGGATAGCATCAACTCGGTTTGACTTTAATCCAATAGATGAAGCCTCAATAATCATCGCTTTGCAACCTTGTTTTACCATTTCACGCATAGCCTTGTGTACTTCGTAACTTTCAGGGGTTGTGTTGTCAGTTTTGATGTGAGTATCCCCAATAATTATACCCAAAGTGCCTATGGTGCCACATTTGATTCCGGCACAGTCAAAAATAGACTTAATCATTGCAACACTTGTGGTTTTACCTTTTGTGCCTGTGATTGCAATAGTTGTTAGTTCATTTGAAGGGTTACAGAAAAACTCTGCGCTAATATATGCCAAAGCTCTGCGAGTATCCTGCACTTTTACGACGCAAACATCGCCCTGTACCTGTATATCGTCGCTTACAACAAGGCACACAGCACCTTTGTCTACAGCATCCTGCGCAAACTTGTGTCCGTCAAAAGATGCGCCCTTAAGGCACACAAACATTGTGCCTTGCAAAACTTTGCGAGAGTCATAGATAACATCGGTTATTTCGGTGTTTATATCCCCTTGCACAAGTGTGTATTCTGTTGATTTTAAGGTTTGCAATATAGTCATAAAATCACCCTTATGTATATGTATGCCTTAATTATAGCAACAATACAGTAAAATTACAATATAAAGTATTTTATGAAAAATCACCAATAAAAATCGAATATCACGAAAAATGGAGTAAATTGGAAATTGCCCAAATTGCCTTTTTGTAGAAAAGCAACATAATCTTAAAAATGAGGTTAGCAACTTGCACAAAAGCGTTCTCGTAACAATTACCAAAAATCAAGCGTTTAGTTTGTGAAAAACTAACAAGAGTTTTTGGGGAGTGGGTAATGTTGCACAAATAGACAATGTGATTTTGATAGTTTAGACAAAAAGTACAAAGGGAGTTGTATTTTTTACTTCTAATGTGGTATTATTTATATAGTGAATTTGTGTCTAATTGGGATAATTATTCACTAAACGCAAATGGGCTAAAAGCCCAAAATCAGAAGAAAGAAGGAAAATCATTATGAAAAAGATAATTGCTTTATTATTAGCAGTTATGATGATGGTTGCAGTTTTTGCTGGTTGTGGCGAAACATCTAATAACGGTGGCGAAACTTCAACTAACAATTTCGGCAATGAACTTACTCAGAGTCTTGACATTATGGAAGAAGACTTTGGCGGTGAGACAGGCGCAACTCTAAAGGTATGGGGTCCTGATAAATATGTTGACCTACTACAGAGACAGTGCGACGAATTTGCAAATATTTTCTCAAGTTTAAACATTAAAATCGAAGTAGTTGCTCAGGGTGAATCTGATGCTTCTGGTCAGTTGATGAACGACGTTGAAGCTGCTGCTGACGTATTTGGTATTCCAAGTGACCAGATGATCCTACTTGCTACAGCAGGTATCCTTGCTGAAGTTCCTCAGGTTTATGCTGAAAAAATCAACGAGACAGAACTTGCTCCTGCAGTTGAGGCTTGTAAGATTGACGGCACATTACTTGCTTACCCAGAAACAGACAACGGCTACTGCTTAGTATATGATAAGAGCGTAGTATCTGATGAAGATGCTAAAACTCTTGAGGGCGTTCTTGCTGCTTGTAAGAAGGCTGGTAAGAAATTCATCATGGATGCTGGTAACGGCTTCTATTCTTGTATCTTCGCTTTCACAGGTGGCGTTGAAATTGACGGTCTTGAAGAAGACGGCGTTACACAGAAGTTCGTAGATTACGACGAGGACGAAGCAGTTGCTACTCTAAAGGCATTCTCTGAATTGATGCACGAGTACACAGGCACATTCGCAAGTTTGACAACTGCTGACATTCCTTCTGGTTTCGTTGCTGGTACTGCTGCTGCTGGTATCGACGGTTCTTGGGACGCTGCTGCTAACGAAGAAGCACTTGGCGAAAACCTAGGCGCTGCTAAACTACCTACAATCACAGTTAACGGCGAAGAGAAGGATATGATTTCTCTATACGGTTACAAGATGATCGGTGTTAACAAGTATTCTGATTATCCTTGCACATCTCAGGTTCTTGCTTACTTCCTATCAAGTTCATATTGTCAGGAACAGAGACTTGAAGAATTAGGTTGGTCTCCAACAAACAAAGAATTAGTTGCATCTGATGTAGTTCAGAGCGATCCTATCATCGCTGCTATCGTTGCTCAGGGTGACTACTCACTTCCACAGATCAACATGGCTGACCAGTTCTGGGATCCAATGGCTAACCTTGGTAACAAACTAATCTCAACAGATACAAATCCTGCAACTTATGATTTTGCAGCATTATTGAAATCTACAATCAGCAACATTACTAACAAGTAATATTAAATTGTATTTTAATTAGTTTTTAATGAGCAGCCTGCTACGGCAGGCTGCTCTGTACCCCAATTAAGGGGAATCTCGTTATCTAAATTGTTAAAGTTATTTATCTAAAATAATGGTTTTAACAAGAGGAACAGGATGACGAAATTATTATTTTAGATAAAATAAAGGAGGGCGATTAGATGAAATACATTGACTATGTTCAACTTAATCCTTTCCAAAAATTGTGGTATAACCTCAAGAAATTCTTTAAGAGTGTACCTGGTGCAGTTGCAAGATTTTTCAAAGCAATTGGCACAGGCATTGTTAAGTTCTTTGTGGGTATCGGTAAGGGCTTTGCAGGTTATGGCACACGTTTTGTAAAAGGCGATTGGGCAGTTAAAATTTCTTATCTGATCTTTGGCTTTGCCAATATGGTACACGGCCAGATTATCAAAGGTTTGATATTCCTACTTACAGAGGTTGCATATATCGCTTATATGTTTGCTTTTGGTTGGGGATACATAACAAAGTTTGACACATTGGGTGATACATTACCTATTATTGAGAAGAACTCAAGAGGTTTTGAAACCGTTATTCAAAAGGGTGACGACTCAAGACTTGTTCTTCTTTATGGTATTTTGACTATTATCATTACAGTAGCAATTTTTATCATTTACATTGCAAGTACAAAGAGTGGTTATGCTGCTTGCGAGACAAAGCGTGCTGGCAAAAAGCCATTGACTTTTGTTCAGGAAATTAAGCAGTTGGCAGATGAAAAGTTCCACGTAACTCTGCTTTCTTTACCTTGCATTTTGATTGGCGTATTTACAATTCTACCGCTTATCTTTATGATTATGATTGCGTTCACTAACTACAACAGACAGCATCTGCCTCCTGGTAACCTCTTTACTTGGGTTGGTCTTGACAACTTCAAGAACCTACTTACAGTTACAGATGGTGCTGCAAGTAAGGGTGCCACATTTGTAGGTTTGGCACAGTGGACAATTATCTGGGCTATTTTTGCTACATTTACAAACTACATTGTTGGTATGATTCTTGCTCTTATGATTAACAAAAAGGGCATTAAACTAAAGGCTTTGTGGAGAACATTGTTCGTAGTTGTTATCGCTGTACCACAGTTCGTATCTCTACTTGTTATGAACCAGATGCTACAGGATAACGGTGCTATCAACCTATTATTACAGCAAATTACAGGTAACCCTGATTTAGTTGTTAAGTTCTTTAACGGTTCGGCACTGACTGCACGAATTACGGTAATTGTTGTTAATATGTGGGTCGGTGTTCCGTACACAATTCTTATTACATCAGGTATTCTTATGAATATTCCTGCTGACCTTTACGAATCTGCTACTATTGACGGTGCAGGTCCTGTAAAGAGTTTTATGAAGATTACTCTTCCTTATATGCTATTTGTAACAACACCTTATTTGATTACTCAGTTTGTTGGTAACATTAACAACTTTAACGTTATCTACTTGCTGTCAAATGGTGGTCCAACAACAGAAAATTACTACCAAGCAGGTTATACGGATATCCTTGTAACGTGGTTGTTCAAGTTGACTATGAGTACTAACGACTACAACCTTGCTGCTACTATAGGTATTTTAGTATTCATTGTTTGCGCAACCTTGTCATTGATTACATTCAATATGACCAAGTCTGCAAAAGATGAGGAGGCGTTCTCATGATAAAAAGTTATAAATTAAGAAGAACCCTTGCTAATACATTCATTTACATTGTACTTGCAGTTTTGGGTTTCATTTGGATTAGTCCTCTTATCTATTTGGTATTGCATTCATTCCGTGGTGGTTCTGATGTAGAGGCTATTGCCAGCACAATTATCCCACGTGAATACACATTCAACAACTATATTAAGCTGTTTACAGACACAGCAACTCTTAACTTCCCAAGATGGTATCT
Source organism: uncultured Ruminococcus sp. (assembly GCA_964629465.1). Classification (GTDB taxonomy): domain Bacteria; phylum Bacillota; class Clostridia; order Oscillospirales; family Acutalibacteraceae; genus Ruminococcoides. The sequence continues at coordinate 7,546 of CAZVRE010000025.1, forward strand.
CAACACATTTATTGTTGCTTGCTTTACTTGTGTAATTTCTACTATCAGCGTATTGATGGTATCTTACACATTCAGCCGTCTAAGATTTAAGAGCCGTAAGAAGTTCATCAACGTTGGTATGATTTTGGGTATGTTCCCAGGATTTATGACAATGATTGCTATTTACTTCTTGCTTAAAGCTATGGGTCTTGACCGTTCATTAGTTGCTTTGGTTATTTGCTATAGTGCAGGTTCAGGTTTAGGTTTCCAGATTTCAAAGGGCTTCTTTGATACGATTCCTCGTGCTCTTGACGAAGCGGCAACCATTGACGGTGCTACTCGTAACCAGATTTTCTGGAAGATTATTCTTCCAATGTCAAAGCCAATTGTAGTATACACAGTACTTACATCATTCATCGGTCCTTGGACAGATTTTATCCTTGCCAAGATCATTATGGGTGACGAAGTTAACCTATACACAGTTGCTATCGGTCTACAGAAGATGATAGACCAAGACCACAAGACAACTCACTTAAAGAGATTCTACGCAGGTTCTGTATTGGTTGCTGTTCCGGTAACAATCCTGTTCCTCAATATGCAGAAGTACTATGTAGAAGGCGTTACAGCCGGTGGTGTAAAGGGTTAATATTCCCTTTAGTTATACAAATCAGGGGCGATTTATTCGCCCCTTTTTTGCGTCCAAAAACATTGACTTAACTGTGCTTTTTGTGGATAATATAATTATGTAGGAGGCATATTATGAAAAAACTACTTTCTCTAATTTTAGCAATTATTATTTGCGTATTCGCAGGGGTGCTTAGTTCTTGCAGTATTGGTTATACTGACCCTACTGAGGAATTGGAGGTTCAGGCTTCACAGGATAAATACCGTAATTATTACGAGATTTTTGTGGGCTCATTTTGTGACAGTAATGGAGATAATATTGGCGACTTGCAGGGAATAATCTCAAAACTTGATTATCTTAATGACGGTGACTCTTCCACAGATACTGACCTTGGCATAGACGGTATTTGGCTGACTCCAATTATGCCATCACAGTCTTACCACAAATACGATGTAATAGACTATTATGCCATTGACGAGAGTTTTGGTACATTAGCAGATTTTGACCAACTTGTTGAGGAGTGCCACAAGCGAGGCATCAATGTTGTTATTGATATGGTTATTAACCATTGCTCCAAGTTTATGCCTTTGTTTGAGACTGCTTGCAGTGAGGTTTTGCAAGGTAATACAGAAGGCTCAGCAAAGTACTTTGACATAAATTATTACGACTCAAACCCAGGCAGTGTATATACAGAAATCGGCAACGGCTATTACTATACTTCCAACTTTTCTCCATATATGCCGGAGTGGAACTTGGACGCTGACTGCACTCGTGAGTACTTTATTGATGTGGCAGATTTTTGGCTCAATGAACATAGTGTAGATGGCTTTAGACTTGATGCCGTTAAGTACTTTGACGATATCGACACAAGTGGTGAGGAGTTCTTAACTTGGTATTATGATGCAGTTAAGAGCATTAAGCCTGATGTTTATATGGTAGGTGAACTTTGGACAGGTAATGCCGAAATTCAGCAAATGTATAACAGTAAAATCGATAGCTTGTTTGCATTTGGCTTTGCAGGTTCAACCGGTGAATTTATAAAGTCCGTAAGGCTTGAAAATGCAAGCACTTTAGTTAGTAATTTGCAGAAGTATTATACAAACTCAAAGAAAAGTAATGCTGATGCTATCAACAGTTTTTTCCTTTCTAATCACGACCAGGTGCGTAGTGCAAACAGTCTGAAAGGTGACGGTACTGCCGACACCAAAATGGCGGCTGCAACTTATATGTTAGTCCCCGGCAATTCCTTTATTTATTATGGTGAGGAGATAGGATTGGTGCAGGACTCACAGGCTGACGGCGACGAATACAAGCGTGAGCCTATGGTGTGGGATACTGCAACTCCACCTGAAATTAGAGTCAATGACCTAACGGGTTATGACGAGAGCCAAGCCCCCTACGGTGGCGTTGAGCAACAGTTGCAAGACCGGTACTCTATTCTTAATTATTACAAGAGGATAATTAAGATTAAAAATCAAAACCCTGAGATTGCTAGAGGCGAAATAACTCAAGAGGTTGATTTTGAGGATACAAGTGTTAGCGCATTTTATGCTGAATACGAGGGTAGCAAGGTGCTTGTAATTCACAATTTTAGTTCAAAAGAAATCAAGGAACTCAACCTTGAAGGTATTATTGAAAACCCTGTAATTCGTGGCGATTTGGTGGCTTCAAATACAGGAGAAAAAGACCAGTATATAACTCTCAAAGGCAATGTGTTGACTATGCCAATGCAGTCTACTGTAATATTAAAGGCAGAGTAAACTCACAAAGCAATATTTATCAACAACCCTTATAAGCAAGGGACTTTACACACCTCCTTTTAAAACAAAGGAGGTGTTTTTTTCACTTATTAGACCGAAAAACTCAATTATCTGCCAAAACATTGTAAAATAATTCATTCACCGTGTGACAAAACTTTAAATTTATACAACCTATAATATTAACTACAAAATTAAAGGAAGTATAAATTATGAACACACAGAAAGCAATAAAACCATATGCCGACCAAGGAACATTTAAAATGATATTGGAGAAAAGTCTGCATTTTTTGTTGGGCGTTGTGGTGTGCCGAGGAATAGTTTTTGAGACTCTTGCGCCCTTTGGGGGAAGTTATGTTGCCGCAGTAGGCAAGAGGAATTTGTTTTGGGCTACATTAGGAACCAGCATCGGTTACATATTACTTAACCCCAACGATGCTTTTAGGTATGTTGCTATAACTATTGCCATAGGACTGTTGAGGTGGATGCTACAGGACATCAAAAAAATCAACCGCTCCATATTGTTTGCGCCGTTAGTTGCATTTGTGCCAATGATGACATCAGGGGTTGTAATGCTATTTGTCAGCACAAGCGTGCTTACTGATTTTTCTATGGTGCTTGTGGAGGCAGTGCTTGCAGGAGCAGTGGCATTCTTTTTGAGCAGAGCGTTGTTTTTGTTCAACACAAAGCGCAGGCTCACAACCCTCACACAGGCTGAAATGGCAAGTTTTATTATGTCAGGTTGTGTGCTGATGCTCTCTCTTGGTGGAATAGAATACCAGAGTGTGGCGTTAGGGCGAATACTTGCTGTACTGATAATTTTACTATGCGCTCGCTACGGCTCTGTAATAGGTGGCACTATAGCAGGTGTTTCGACAGGAGCAGTGTTTGGGCTTAAGGCGCAAGGCTTGGGATTTTTGTGTGGAGGTTATGGTTTTGGTGGGCTTATTGGTGGGTTGTTTGCCCCAATAGGTAAGTTGGGAGTTGCTATTGGGTTTGTAATCTGCAACAGTATAATGTCCTTTTCGGCAGAAGATAGTAGGCTGTCTTTGGCTGTATTTGTAGAAAGCCTTATTGCTTCTGTGATTTTTATGGTACTTCCTAATGATATAGAAAAATACATTACTCCGCTATTTTTACCCAAAGAAAATAGCAAAAGTGGTCAGTCCCTTAAAAATTCCGTAGTAATGCGACTTGACTTTGCATCAAATGCCCTAAAAAATGTTATGGGCTCTGTAAACTCCGTTAGCAGACAACTAAAAAAACTCTATGCGCCCAAAATGGAATCTATCTATGAGAATAGCGCAGAAGAAGTTTGCAAAAGTTGTGGAATGAGGGTGTATTGCTGGGAAAATCAAAAAAACACTACTCACAACGATTTGTATAAATTAGAGTCACCTCTTAAAACTCAAGGGTTTGTTACAGAAAATGATGTTGAAAGCCTGTTTTCCAAAAAATGTTGCCGTTCTATTGAAATTGCAGATAGCATCAGCAGAAATTACAAAGACTATCTAAAAGGCATTGAGGCAACTGAGCGTGTTGCAGAGATACGAATGATGGTAGCAGGACAGTTTGCAGGTCTTTCAGAGATACTGAGGGATATGGCAACGGAATTTGAAAATTACAAAAACTACGACCCCGACACAAGCGCACGAGTTACCGAATATTTGCACTCTATAGGTTTAGTGCCCATTGAATGTGGTTGTATGCTGGACTCCAACGGCAGAATGTCTGTGGAAATTCAACTGGCAAGTGGAAAAGTGCCCTTGCACAAAATTGCCTTGGCAAAGGACCTGTCATCAGTTTGCAACAGATGTTTTGATACCCCTCTTGTTACCGAGGTCGGCACTCAAAAGCGAGTAGTCCTCAACGAAGTTCCTGTGTATGACATTGAGGTTGGAGTGTATCAACATATTTTTAATGGTGGCAAGTTATGTGGTGACTGTGTAAACTGCTTTTCCAACGGCTTCGGTCAGTTTGTTGCCCTAATCAGTGACGGTATGGGTACAGGTGGCAGAGCAGCAGTAGATAGCAATATGACCGTGTCTATCCTTACAAAACTTTTGAAAGCAGGGTTGAGCGAAGACTGTGCTTTGCAGGTAGTTAACTCTGCCTTGATGGTAAAAAGTCAAGAGGAGAGCCTGTCCACAGTTGATATGACAAAGATAGATTTGTTTACAGGCAAAGCCTATTTTAACAAAGCAGGGGCACCACTAACTTACATAAAAAAGAACGGCAATCTTATGAAAAAGACTGCCACTTCATTGCCTATAGGTATATTAGGTGATGTTAAATTTTCCAAAGAAAAAGTGCGACTTTACGACGGAGATATGGTGGTTATGATTTCCGACGGAGCGTTGAGCACAAACGAAGATGTAATCGAAAAAATCTTGCGCAAAGTTCAGGACGAAAGTTGCCCAACTATTGCCAAGGCAATAGTTGAGAACACAATAAAAAGCCGTAACGACGGTCACGATGACGACATTACGGCTGTGGTTATAAGGCTTATTGATAATAATTAAATATCTGCAACAACACCTGCAAACAGAGGTATATCACTTTCGTTATCTATCACAAAAAACACAAAAGGTCTGTTGAGTTTTACGGTGTTATTCGCTTGGGCTTTGGTTATATCAGAATAACTTACGGTTTCAGTATTTGCACCTGCAGATGTAATTTTGAGATTGCTGCTTTGGTTAATGCTTTGGAGTTGACCTTTGAGGTTGAAGGATACTTTGTTAAAGTTACCTTCTGTGCCAAAAACTTCCTCAATGCCCATAGACTTTAGCAAGTCAGAATAATCTTCGTTGCAATTTGCAGTAAACTCAGGCAAGTATGCGTTGCAGGTGGTAAAAACATTTAAACTATCAAGAATTGTACCGTAACTGTCAAAGTCTAAAGAGGATATAAAATCGTTCATATTCATATCTTCGTCAGGCAAAAGCGCCACGAACTTGGCAGTTGTATTTTTAAAGTCTTTTACAAAACCTGTGCAGTTTTTACCCTCAAGGTAATATTCGGTACTTGCAAGGTAAGTTGCAGTTGATGTTTTGTTAATTCCTCTAAATTCCCCTAAACTTACCTCACTATAGCCGTTAAGCCACAAATCGCAAATACTTGAATTTGTGGTTATGTTTACAAGTGAGTTACTGTCTAAATCAGGGAGTGCATAGTCTTTTAACAGAGCAGTTTCTTGTGCATTATTATAGTCTAAGCGATAAATATTAAAATTAAAATAGTTGCAGTTGGTTTTTAAAAAGTCTGTGCTTACAACTGCATTTGAGTTAAATACAACATTACTGTCAATAGTAATGTTGTATTCGCTTTGTGAGTTAAGAGCATTAAGTCTTGCCAAAAAATACCCACAACAATTGTTAACTTCCTCAAGGGTTAAGTTCTTGTTTAGCACAGATTTAATCTGGCTTTTTGTAGTATTTTCAGTGCAATTTTCAAGAAACGCCAATTGGGTGTAGAGGGAAGCACTATCAAGATAAACATTACCACCGTCGTACAAGTTAAGTAACGCCTTAAAGGTAAAATCCTTGGCAGTTTGCTTAAATGATGTGTAGGAAGCAGGGGCAGAAGTCTCGCCATTTACAAAGTTGTAAGTGGAGTTTTCATCAGCCTCTATTTTTGCCATTAAGTCAAAATCATCAAGAACCAATGTGCCACAAGATGAGAGCATTAAACACACAATAGCCATTAACAAGGTGATGAGTTTTTTCATTGTTTTTCCTCAATATATTCTTGGTGTAGTTTTTCAGCAAGGTTGTAGATTTTTTCTGCAGAATTTTCAGGACGGATACTCTTGCAGTTTTCTTTCATTTTCTCAAGTTTTTGAGAGTTGCTTAAAAGTTCGTTTACAGATTCTCCGTAATTTTCTTTGAGCAAAACTGCTACGCCGTAGCGTACAAGAAAATCTGCGTTGTCTGCCTCCTGACCAGGGAACGCACTGTAAATTGCCATAGGCAGGTTGCATTGCAAACTCTCGCTTACAGTTAGTCCACCCGGTTTTGTAATAATCAAGTCAGAGCAGTGCATATAGTCCTCTACGTTATCAACAAACATTTTGAGCAAAGTATTGTCAGTAATAACATTTTCAAAACGGTGATACAAGTGCTCATTATTACCGGTAATTACAATAAACTGACAGTCAGCACATTTTTTGCTGATGTCCTCGTATATTGCAAGAACATCACTTACCCCAAAACTTCCTGCCATAAACAGCAGGGTTTTCTTGTTAGGGTCAAGGTTTAGTTGGTGGCAAAGTTGAACTCTGTCGGATTCATCTGAAAATTTATCGAATACAGGAATACCATATGGATAAATTGTGGCAGAGGTAAAGTTATACTTGCCTTCAATTACGTTAACCATTTCCTGAGTGCTTACAACATAATGCTTGACACCCTCTGCAAGATATGTACGATGAGGAGCAAAGTCAGTAATAAGAGAAATAATAGGTACATCGATTTTGCCTTTTTGTGTCAAATTGCCAAGCATAGTAGATGTAAAGGCGTGGCAAGAAATAATAATATCAGGTTCAAATTCTTCAATAATTGGCATTATTTTGTAACCGTGGATGGTGTTTGCATTGTTGCATATTGTGTTAAGAGGAGATTTTTTGTCAGATTCTTTGTAAATTTTACCGTAAAACACAGGAGTTTTCTTTGCCAAAAATGTATATCCATCGCAAATAAATGAGTTGTAGAGTTTGCCTGACAAGGCAATTCCGTCAACGATTAGTACCTGATTATCTGTCGATAGTTGTATGAATTTTTCTTTGAGGGCAGCGGCTGCACGTTTGTGGCCACCACCTGTTGAAGCAGTAAAAATTAAAATTTTCATAATAAGGCCTCTTGTAAATGTAAAATATATCCTTATACACTTTAATTATATACAATTGTTATTGATTTTTCAATATTATATGCTACAAAAGGAATGTATATAATTCGTAAAAAATACAGTGTTTTTTTGCAAGAGTATAAAACAAGTTTAAAATTTTGGATAAATAAGAAAAGTACTTTATTTTTGTAAATTTTTGTTGTATGATTATGTAAGATACTTGCATATGGAGGTCAGCCGTGGATAGTTATTACAGAGATAAATATGGGTTCGATGATTTTTCTGAGCCTAAAAAAAGAGAACCAGCAAGATCATCAAATTCCTCAAGGCGTAACAACAGAAGTAAGCGAAGCAAAAAAAGTAAAAATAAAAAGAACAAAAGGTCACTAACAATTCTTACTGTAGCAGTTGTTGTTGTTTTGGTGGCTATTGTTGGCGTGTCTTTATATGTACACCATAACAGACAGTTTAAATTTGCAAAAGATGTTACTGTGTCAGGGGTAAACATTTCAGGTTTGACTTATGACGAAGCGTACGAAACTTTGGAAAATTCGGCTATGAATATAGTTGATGATTATGAGATAACTGTTAATGTTAAAGATACAACTAAAACTTACACCAAAAGTAATTTTAAATACATATTTGATTACAAAACGGCTCTTGAACAAGCCAAGGAATACACAGATATTGTGCGAGGGGAAAAAGAAGGAGAAGTTACAACTTCTGCTTTTGAACTTCCTTATATTATTGACAAACAGAGTGTAACTGACCTTGTGACAAACCTTGCAAAAGAGGTTGACAAAGATGCAGTAAATGCAGAGGTTAAGGAGTTTAAACCTTTTGCTGAACAAAGATTTATCTACAAAAAAGAGCAAATAGGCTTTATGCTTGTGCAGGCAGATTTGGAAGCGCAGATAAACGAAGTTTTGAGCACTGATGAAAAATCAGCCACAATAGATGCTTTAGGCAACGAGTTTGAGCCTGCAGTTACCGTTGAATTCCTCAAAGAAAATATTGTGGGGCTTTCTACTGCTACAAGTGTTTCTTATAATACTGCAAACGGCAATAACAATATGAAAGTTGCTTTGGAAGCCTGTAATGGTTCTGTAATTGAAGCAGGAGAACTGTGGTCATTTAACGAATGTACCGGGGACTCTAACCTTGAGGAAAACGGATACAAATCTGCTACCGTTATTTCTGGTCAGCAACTCACTCAAGGCATTGGTGGTGGTTTATGTCAGGCAAGTACCACAATATTTAGAGCGGCAATAATGGCGAATATGTCAATTTATCAGCGTCACAATCACTTTTGGGCTTCTTCATATGCTTATCCCGGTGAGGACGCAACTATAGATTACCCTAACCTTGACCTTAAGTTAAGGAATCCTACTGATTATCAGATGTTTATGGAATGTAAAATGGAGGGTAATGTACTCACTGTAAACATCTACGGATATCAGGACCCAAGTTACGACAATATTATGATTTACAGCAAAAATCACGATGTTAAAAAGAAAGAAAGTTACAAGACTACAACTTATCGTGTGCTTTATCTTGACGGCGAAATTGTAAAGGAAGAAACCCTTTGCAATTCCACATATAGTCTTACAGATGATGTAAAAATCAAAGATTCTGACAGCGGAAGTTTCCGTACTATGGTAAATGGTACCCACAAAGTGGAAACAAACCTTCCGGAAACGGAGGCAGAAACCACTGAGGAAACAACCAAAAAGAAAAACAAAAAGAAGAAAAAGAAAAACACAGAATCAACCCAAGAAACAGAATTAGAAACTGACGTAGATTCATTTGTTGAAAATACCCACCAACCTACAACCGAAGCCACAGAATAAATCAAACCTCACAAGTTATGCTTGTGAGGTTTTTGCATTTATTAAGCATTTTTGCAAATGATAATGAAAAAGGAGATTTTGATATGCGACGAATAGGAAAATACACTCTTGAATTTGAAAATCAACCTACTATCATTGGCTTTGGTTCAGTTGCAGGGAAAAAGGAGAGTCAGGGACCTCTCAAAGATAATTTTCACAAATTGATTTATGACCCACGAGCAGGGCAGAAGACCTTTGAGCAGGCAGAGAGCCTATTTCAGCAAGAGGCAGTGTCAATTGCCCTTGAAAAAGCAAATCGAAAAACTGATGATGTAGATTTTATTTTTGCAGGAGATTTGCTCAATCAATGTATCAGTTCAAGTTTTGGACTAAAAGACTTTAATATACCATACTTGGGACAGTACGGAGCTTGCTCTACAATGGCACAAAGCCTGATTATGGCGTCAATTATGGTGGATAGTGGCGCGGCAAACTGCTCAGCGTGCGTAACTTCCTCCCACTTTTGCGCAGCAGAAAGGCAGTATCGTTTTCCTCTGGAATACGGTGGTCAGCGTACCCCCACAGCACAATGGACAGTAACAGGTGCAGGTAGTTGTATTCTGGAACCTCACCAAAAAGGCCCCAAAGTAGCCCACGCCATTGTTGGCAAAATCACCGACCTAGGCGTCAGCGATATGAATAATATGGGTGCTGCCATGGCCCCTGGTGCTGCAAGGACTATGTTGGAGTATTTTCAGGACACAAACACCTCACCTCAAGACTACGACTGTATTATTACAGGAGATTTGGGGGTTGTAGGGTCAAATTGCCTTTATGAATTGATGGAGACAAAAGGGTACGATATTCGCCACAAACACAACGACTGTGGGCTTATGATATATGACCTCAAAAAACAGGATGTTCATGCAGGTGGCTCAGGGTGTGGTTGTGCAGCATCTGTGTTTACTTCAACCATTCTGCCTCGAGTAGTAAGTGGCGAGTACGAGAATATTCTTTTCATGGCAACAGGTGCTCTAATGAGCCCAACTTCAGGTATGCAAGGCCTCACCATCCCCGGAGTTGCTCATCTTGCGCACATAACTCACAACTAAAAAATCACAAAACCTCTCTTTACTGTAATTCGGTGAAGGGAGGTTTATTCGTGTGGCCTGAAAATCTATTGTTTTTTGCAACAGTAAAATGTATAATGTTAGTATAATATTACAATTAACAGATTTTGAAAGAGTGTTATTGATATGATTAAATTCATTTGCTATCCAAAATGCTCCACTTGTAAGAAAGCCCAAAAGTGGCTTGACAACAATAAAATCCAATATGAAATCAGGGATATAAAAACAGACAACCCTAATTTTGACGAGTTGTCTGACTGGTACAAATTAAGTGGTTTACCCCTGAAAAAGTTTTTCAATACAAGTGGGTTGCTTTATAAATCAATGGAACTAAAGAACAAATTGCCCAATATGACAGAAGTCGAAATGTTGCAACTACTTGCAACAGAAGGTATGCTTGTTAAAAGACCTCTTTTAATCTGCGACGACTTTGTTCTTGTTGGTTTCAAAGAAGCACAGTGGCAAGAAATAGTTATATAAATTTTGGAGGTGCTATTATGCCAAAGAGTAAATGGGTATCGTTTTTTCTGTGTTTATTTTTCGGTTTTTTTGGTGTGCATAAATTCTACGAAGGCAGGGTGCTTCTTGGCATCGCTTATTTGTGCACAGGTGGTTTGTGTGGGTTCGGAGTAATCGTAGATTTGATTATTCTTTTCTTCAAGCCCAACCCTTATTATCCGTAAATGCAGGTTATCCCAAAGGAGTTAGTATGGATATAAATGCGTTTTTAAAAAGTATAATTGACCAAGATTCTGCCCCTATTGTAATATGCGATTTAGAGCATACGGTGGTGTATATGAACCCTGCGTCTATAGCTCGTTATCATACTGATATTACAGGTAAAAGCATAAAATTATGCCACCCTGAACCTGCTAACAAAAAGATTGAGCAGGTGGTGGAGTGGTTCAAGCAGAGCAAGGATAACAACAAAGTCTATACATATTGCAACCTTAAAGAAAACAAAGATGTGTATATGGTGGCTTTGCGTGACGAAAAGGGGACACTAATCGGCTACTACGAAAAACATGAATATCGCAACAATGAAACATCCAAACTATATGAAATGGGATAATTTGTTAAATTGCTACTCATCAAACTCCTAATACATAATCACGTGAATTGGGAGGAAGAAATGCGTAATAAAGGATATTTTCAAGGATGGTACTTCAAATGCTCTGACGGTGATAAAACGGTTGCCTTCATTCCAGCATATCATCGCAGTCAAAATATAACGTCCGCATCTTTGCAGATCATAACGGATGACATCGCCTATAATATACCGTTTGAAAAATTGGAATACACTAAAAAACCGTTATCTATAAAAATAGGAGATTGCATTTTTTCGGAGAAGGGGATAACCTTAAATTTTCAAAGTAGCCAATACAAACTGGAAGGTCAACTTCGCTTTCGGTCGCTTTCGCCCATTGCGTATGACATTATGGGGCCGTTTGCACTCGTTCCGTTTATGCAATGCCGACATGGTGTTTGCAGTATGTCGCACAGAATTGACGGACAAATCACAATAAACGATCAGCAGTTTGACTTTTATAACGGAATCGGATATATCGAAAGCGACAGAGGCTACTCTTTCCCAAAAAGATATATTTGGACACAATGTTGTTTTGAAAATGGCTCTTTGATGTTATCCGTAGCAGATATCCCCATGTTTGGATTTAATTTTACAGGAATCATCGGCGTTATTCTACTGAATGGGAAGGAATATCGCATTGCTACTTATCTTGGAGCAAGGGTGAAACGGATTGGCGAAAATACAGTTGCCGTGAAACAAGGTGAGTATGAGTTTACTGCCCAACTATTAGAAAAGAACGCACACCCGCTTTTTGCACCCACAAATGGGAATATGAGCAGAACCATTCGCGAAAGTGCATCTTGCAAAGCGCATTATCGATTTTCACATAAGAACAAGGTATTGTGCGATTTTGTCAGCGAAAAAGCCAGTTTTGAATTTGAATATTCTACTGAGGGTTCCACTTTGGGAACTGCTCCAAATTAAACAAAAAAAGAACCTCTGGAATCAAGCGATTCCAGAGGTTTTTATGGTCGAGGTGACATACTATCATTTAGGTGAAAACTTAGATTTCGCTTGTGGGGTTCACGTTTTTAGGAAGTCTTACATCTGCGCTCCTCTCTAAAAACGCTCCCCCGGAGCGTTTTTACCTGCGTCGATGTGTTCCACATCTCCTTGGCACGTTCGGCTTCAAGTCCTGTCATCTCTCCGTTTTAGGTAAAATAAAAACAAGGTATCCTAATGGATACCTTGTTTTTCTATGGTCGAGGTGACA
>CAZVRE010000026.1:0-18173 GCA_964629465.1 uncultured Ruminococcus sp.
TCTTGTACATCATAGCGTCCATTTCTGCGAAACTCATAACACCTGTTACAACATTGGAACGAATCATAAATGGTGGCACGCAATAAGTAAATCCACGGTTAATCATAAAGTCACGAGCGTAAGAAATAACTGCGCTGTGAAGTCTTGCAATATCGCCCATTAAGTAGTAAAAGCCGTTACCGGCAACCTTACGAGCAGCGTCAAGATCGATTCCGTTGAATTTTTCCATAATTTCTGTGTGGTAAGGAACCTCAAAGTCAGGAACAACAGGCTCGCCGTAGCGCTGAACCTCAACATTTTCGCTATCGTCTTTGCCGATAGGAACCTGTGGGTCAATGATGTTAGGTATTACCATCATAATATCAGTAACCTGCTGTGCAAGTTCTGCTTCTATGGCTTCAAGACGAGCAAGTTCCTCGCCCTGTGCCTGAACTTCTGCTTTTTTAGCCTCTGCCTCTTCTTTTTTGCCCTGTGCGTACAAACCACCAATTTCCTTTGAAATCTTGTTACGGTTTGCTCTTAACTCGTCTGCCTTACCTTTTGCTTCACGGCTCTGCTTGTCCAGTTCAATTACCTTGTCAACAAGTTCAAGTTTGTTATCCTGAAACTTTTTCTTAATATTTTCCTTAACAACGTCAGGGTTTTCTCTCAAAAATTTAATATCAATCATTTTCTTAACCTCATTTATCCTCTAATTTTAATGCAATTTGCTTTAGTTCCTCGTTGGAATAGAATTCTATCTGTAAAATTCCACCTTTTTTGCCCTTGAGTGGAGCGATTGTCACCTTTGTGCCAAGGTGCTCGCTCAACGCCTGCTCTACCATACTGAAATATGACGCCTTGATTTCCTGTTTTGGAGCAACTTCTTTCTTTGGCGCTTTCTTTTTGGTGATTTTTTCTACCTGTCTTACGGACAAATCCTCGCAGACGATAGCATTTGCAATGCGAATTTTCTCCTCATCGCTTTCTACTGCAAGCAACGCTCTGCCATGACCAGCGCTGATTTTGCCCTCCTTGATAAGGTTTGTAACAGGTGCCGGCAAGTTGAGAAGGCGTAGAGTGTTAGCCACTGCAGGTCTTGATTTGCCCACAGATGAAGCAACTTGCTCTTGACTTAAGTTAAAGTCATCCATCAAATTTTTGTAACCCAATGCTTCTTCAACAGGGTTTAAGTTTTCACGCTGTAGATTCTCGATAAGAGCAATCTTCATTGTGTCTTCTTCGGTAAGTTCACGGATAGTTACAGGAACTTCTGTGAGGCCTGCCATACGAGATGCTCTGTAACGACGCTCACCTGCTACAATCTGATAGCCCCCACCAATTAACGGACGAACCAAAATTGGCTGTAATACGCCGTGCTCCTTGATGCTTTCGGCAAGTTCCTGCAACGCCTTGTCGTCAAAGTCCTTACGAGGCTGATTTTTGTTAACTTCAAGTTCTGTAATTTTAAGAGTTATAGTAGCGTTACGGTCCTCAGACTCGTTCTCCATAAATATCGCATTAAGACCTTTGCCAAGTCCACCTAATTTTTTAGCCATAATTTTTCTCCTTGCTGATAATTTCTCGTGCAAGTTCTGTGTATGCAAGTGATCCCTTGCAAGATTTGTCGTAATAAATTACAGGCATACCAAAAGATGGAGCCTCTGACAAACGAACTCCTCGAGGGATAACTGTTTTGAACACCTTGCGAGGAAAGAACTTTTTGACTTCTTCCACAACCTGTTGTGTCAGGTTAAGTCTGCCGTCAAACATTGTAAGCAAAACGCCCTCAAGTTCAAGGCTGTCGTTGTACTGTCTTTTAACTCTACGAACAGTATTCATCAACTGTGACAAACCCTCAAGAGCATAATATTCGCACTGAATAGGCACTAAAATTGTATCTGCCATTGTCAACGCATTGGCAGTAATCAAGCCAAGTGACGGTGGACAATCTATTATAATGTAATCGTAATTTAATTTGATAGGCAAAACTGCGTTCTTAAGGCACGCTTCCCTTTTGTCAATTTGTGCAAGTTCAAGTTCGGCTGCTGCCAAATCAAGAGAACTTGGGAGAATGTGCAAGTTTTCGTAAGGGGTGTTGAGCACACATTTGTCTGCAGTTTCTCCGTCCACAAGTAGGTTGTATGTGGACATTTTTAGTTGTCGTTTATCAACAGCCACACCACTTGTTGCATTTCCCTGAGGGTCAACGTCTATAAGAAGTGTTTTTTTACCTAAAGAGCCCAAGCAAGCGGCCAAATTGACGGAAGTTGTGGTCTTTCCAACTCCACCTTTTTGGTTTGCTACTGCAATTACCTTTGTCAAAAAATCACCTTTTATCCATTTATTTGCGTAAACTTCGCTTATACATAAGATTTTACCATAAACACCGTAGAAATAAAAGAGATTTTACTAATTTTTTTAAAATTGTAAGCGTAAGCAAGTGTTTTTGTTGCAAAATGTTTCACGTGAAACATATAGAAAAGCCGAGTCCAAAGACTTTTACCTAATGTTACCGTCATCTGTGGGTGGTTAATAACCACCCCTACAATTACTCCTACTCCGTAGGGGCAGATATTATCTGCCCGTAGAACAAAACATATAAAATAATGAGGTTTGGATATAGTCGTAATTTTTGTGCAAATTTCTCCCAAAACGCCAAAAACCACACAGTTTTACCTGTGTGGCCTTGGCAAGGGGTTTAGATAAGGAAATGGGTATGAGTGGATTAGATGCAATGCATCTAATTGTGGAAAGCATTTTACGCAGACTTTTCTGCCTGCTTTTTGGAGATTTTTACGGTATATTCAATATAATCTCCTGCATCTTTGTGTTTGCACACTGCGTCAATTCCTGCTTGCTTCATTGTTTCTATAGCCTTGTTAATGGTGTTTACAAAAATTCTCACGTCTTTTACAACTATTCGTTGTTTACCTTTTGATTTTTCGGAAACACAAGTACTATAGAGCAATTTGTCTATCATTTCTTCAGTTTGTGTGACATTTAAATTTTCGGCAATTATTTTGGACAAAGCCTCTCGCCGTAATTCTTGGTCATAAATTCTCAGTAGCGCTCTTGCATGACGCTCCGAAAGGCCTGCTTGTACTATCCAGTCTTGCTCCTCATATGTAAGGTGCAGTAGCCTGAGTTTGTTAGCAATAGTACTTTGACTTTTACCAAGATGTTTTGCCGCCTGGTCCTGAGTAAGACCGTACCTTCGAATTAGCCTTGATATGCCCCGAGCCTCTTCAAAAAAGCCTAAATCACACCGTTGAAGATTCTCAAGCAACGCAAAAAGCGCCGACTCTTTATCGTTGCACTTGATGACAATGCAAGGAACTTTTGTAAGCCCAGCCATTACAGATGCACGCAATCGCCTTTCACCTGCAATGAGTTCGTATTCTGTCTGAGTTACCTTACGAACTGTAAGGGGCTGCAAAATACCGTTTTCAGAAATAGACTGTGCAAGGGCTCGAAGTTGTTCATCATCAAAGATTTTGCGAGGTTGAGTTTTGTTGGGACGAATTTTTATAGTTGGTATGTCCGTAATTTTATTTTCACTTTTTACTGCGAAGTTCAACCTTGCACCTCCTGAGTTTGAGCATTGTCCTTGCCCTGTGAGTATATAATACACCCCCTACCACAAATTATGTGTCGAAGTTAGGGAAAATATTATATATTGTTTTGTAGAATTTTTGCATACTTAGTCAAAAACAGGCAGTAAAACCTCTTTAGGCAAAAAACTCCCTTGTGTGATTTATCGGAAGATTTCCGTACCGCACCTCGCCTCCCTTGTGTAAAGGGAGGTGGCTAAACCGTTAGGTTTTGACGGAGGGATTGAGAGAAATTAAGCAACTCCTTAGAGTTTCTGCATAATACATCTTTATTCTCAATCCCCCCTGTAAGACTTCGCCTTACTTTCCTTCCTTAGCAGGAGACGGCAACCCTTTTGTCTGCTTCGCAGACATTTCCCCTAACAGGGGAATTTCCTTTAGGCAAGGGGGCTTTTGATGGTATTCTTTGGGTGTGACTATTTTGGATAGGTTTGTGCAGAAATCCCCCCTGTAAGGCTTCGCCTTACTTTCCCCCCTTTAGGCAAGGGGGGCTTTTTTATTTCCCCTAACAAGGGAATTTCCTTTAGGCAAAGGGGGCTTGGTGGCACTTTTCGACTTTGCTCTTTTAGGCAAAGGGGATTTGGTATATCATCAAAAATTGCAAAATAAAACCCTCTCTATACGAGAGGGTGATTTTATAGGGGTTTACTTTTGATTTTTGAGCCGTGACGAGGATATTTATCCTTTGTTGGACTAACTTTATCAATAACTACAATTGTTCGGTTGCTGCCGTCAGGAATAGCAAATTCCTGCACATTATTAACTTTACCTCCAAGAATGTTAATGGCTGTTTTTGCTTCTTGCAACTCCTCACTGAGTTCAGGGCCTTTCATTACAACAAATGCTCCCCCAACCTTAACATACGGCACACAATACTCGCTTAATGTATTGAGCCTTGCCACTGCTCGAGATACTGCCACATCGTATTTTTCACGATATTCTTCTTTTCTGCCTGCTTCCTCTGCTCTTGCGTGGACAATTTCAGCCTCAATTCCAATGCTATCAGCAACTTCCTGCAAGAACACAAGTCTTTTGTTGAGGCTATCAAGTAGAGTTAGTTGTATGTCAGGACGTGCGATTTTGAGAGGAATTCCTGGAAAACCTGCCCCTGTGCCTACATCAATAACCTTTGCTCCCTGTGGAATATTGTAGTGCTTCAGCAAAGTAAGGCTATCTGCAAAGTGCTTAATTGCTACCTCTTGTGGTTCTGTGATGCGAGTAAGGTTAATCTTGTCATTCCACTCCACAAGGAGATTATAATAAGTAGCAAACTGTTTTATTTGGTTGTCATTAAGTGCAAAGCCTATATCTGAACAGGCGTTGCTAATATAATTTTTAATATTCATAATTATCCTTTTCTTTGGGCTAACCAAATCAAGAGTACATTAATATCTGCAGGAGATACACCTGAAATTCGAGATGCTTGACCGATGTTTAATGGCTTAATCTTGTTGAGTTTTTCTTGGGCTTCAAGGCGAAGTCCCACAAGTTCTTTGTAGTCAAAATCATTTGGTAAGGTCTTTTTCTCCAATTTTTGCATCTGCTCAACTTGTTTCAACTGTTTTTCGATATAACCCTCATATTTTACTTCGATTTCTACTTGCTCAAAAATATTTGCATCCAAATCAGGGCGAGTTGTATCAATTGGTTTTAGGCACTCATAGTCAAGTTGAGGTCTGCGTAGTAAATCTATAAGTTTAACGCCTGTTGTAATCTCTGATGTTTCACGTGAAACAAGTATCTCGTTTGCCTCTTTTGTAGGTGAGATTACTACCTTTTTAATTCGCTCAATTTCCTGTGCTTTTTGCTCTTGCTTTTGGTTAAATCGAGCCCATCTTTCGTCAGTAATCAAGCCAATTTCTCTGCCCTTTGGAGTAAGGCGAACATCAGCGTTATCCTGACGGAGCAACAGTCTGTACTCACTACGAGAAGTCATCATTCTGTAAGGCTCATTTGCGCCCTTTGTAACAAGATCATCTATCAATGTTCCTATATATGAACTACTACGGTCAAGAACAAACGCCTCTTTGCCAAGCACCTTGTGCGCAGCGTTTATACCTGCTACCAAACCTTGTGCGGCAGCCTCTTCGTAACCTGAACTTCCGTTAAACTGACCTGCACCGTACAGACCCGGGAACTTCTTAAATTCAAGGGTAGAAAGCATCTCCGTAGGGTCAACGCAGTCATATTCAATAGCATAAGCAGGTCGCATAATTACGCATTTTTCGAGACCTTTAATAGTATGATAAAACTGAATTTGTACTTCTTCAGGCAAAGATGAACTCATACCCTGCAAATACATCTCCTCAGTATTAAGTCCACAAGGCTCAATGAACAACTGGTGGCGCTCTTTGTTTTCAAAACGAACAATTTTATCCTCTAAACTTGGACAGTAACGAGGACCAACTCCCTCAATTTTGCCACCATATAACGGACTGCGATGAATGTTGTCCAAAATGATTTTTTTGGTATTCTCGTTAGTCCAACTAATATGGCAGATGACCTTGTTGTCACCCAAATCGTCAGTATCATAGGAAAAAGGAACAGGAGGCACATCGCCGTGTTGCTCCTCAAGTTCAGAAAAATCTATACTGCTACGCAAAACTCGTGCCGGAGTACCTGTTTTAAATCTACGCAAAGGCAATCCCAACTCTTTGAGGCTTTGTCCCAAGAAACTTGCAGGGAAAGTACCGTCAGGGCCACTTTCGTAAGAAACTTCTCCCACATAAATTCTACCACCAAGATATGTGCCTGTGGCAACAATAACCGTCTTGCAAGTAAATTCTGCCTGCATACGAGTTTCAAGGATATAACCCTGTTCACATTCCTTAATAGATACAATTTCTGCCTGCATAAGTTGCAAATTTTCCTGCAACTCCAACTTATGCTTCATAACATCTTGATATTTACGACGATCAATTTGCGCTCTTAATGAGTGAACTGCAGGACCTTTGCCACGATTGAGCATTCGCATCTGCAAAAAACTCTCGTCAGCGCTTTTTCCCATTTCGCCACCTAATGCATCAATTTCACGCACCAAGTGACCTTTTGCCGTACCGCCTATAGATGGGTTGCAAGGGCAGTTTCCCACTGCGTCCATATTTATAGTAAAAATAACAGTTTTACAACCAAGCCTTGCAGCAGCCAAAGCCGCTTCAATTCCTGCATGGCCTGCGCCGATTACTGCTACATCAAAATTTCCAGCATTATAATTCATACCTACACCTTATTTTCCAACACAAAAGTTGTGGAACACCTTGTCGATAACTACATCAGATGTTCTCTCGCCTGTTAATTCAAGTAAATTCTCGATAGCTTCCTCAAGTGCAACTGTAATTGCATCAAAAGTCATCCCCACCATCAGGGCGTTTTTGCCCTCTTCAAG
The DNA here is from genome assembly GCA_964629465.1 of uncultured Ruminococcus sp. Taxonomy (GTDB): domain Bacteria; phylum Bacillota; class Clostridia; order Oscillospirales; family Acutalibacteraceae; genus Ruminococcoides. The sequence goes on from CAZVRE010000026.1 coordinate 6,979, forward strand.
TGCATTTTTCGCATTTAGCACAGCAACTCTTTGTCGCTCATTTGCGAGTATACCCTCGCTTGGGTTAAAATCAGCAGTTCCTGCAATTTTCTCGATAAGATTTTTTAATTCGTCGTAACCTTCACCGTCTTTTGCAGAAATAAACACAATATTTTCAAGATGTTCTTTGAGATATTCAACATCTACTTTTTGCTCTAAATCAGTTTTGTTAATTACACCAATAGCAGGAACGTCTGTAATTCTACTTAACAAGTCTTTGTCGTTTTCGTCAAGTTCTCGGCTACCATCAAATACTGCAAGAACAAGCCCACACTTGCTCAATCTATCACGTGCAATTTCTACGCCGATTTTCTCTACAGTATCCCCTGTATTGCGTATGCCTGCAGTATCGTTAAGACGCAAAATTACATCGCCAACCAAAACAATCTCCTCAATTACATCACGAGTAGTACCCGGAATATCAGTAACAATACTCTTATCGTGACCTGCAAGTAAGTTCATAAGTGTGCTTTTGCCTGTATTTGGTTTGCCTGCTATAACAGTGTCTATGCCTTCTTTTACCACCTGACCTGCATCAAAAGTGGACAAAAGTTTTTCAAGAGCAGATATGCCATTGTCAAGAGAACTATGCAAGTCCTCCTCTGTAATATCGGCAATATCCTCCTCAGGATAATCTGCCCAAGCAGATAAATGCGCTGCTGTTGTTACAAGTTCGTTTTTGATAGAACTAATTTTGTTCCACAATGCGCCTTCTTTTACGCAAAGTGCAGCACGAGTTGCTGCTTTACTCTTGGCAGAAATAATGTCTATAACTGCCTCTGCCTCAGTAAGGTCAATTTTTCCGTTAAGAAAAGCTCTCTTAGTAAATTCGCCTGCTTGTGCAGGAGTTGCGCCTGCAGATAAAACTGCCCTGAGCACTTCTTTGGTAACAAACATACCCCCGTGGCAAGAAATTTCAACTACGTCTTCGCCTGTGTAACTCTTTGGGTTTCTAAAAACTACGGCTACCGCTTCGTCAAGAGTTTCGCCTTGCCACACAACATTTCCAAACAAAGCACTATAACCCTTGAGGTCCGTGAGTTTTTTGCCACTAACAGACACAAAAACACTATCTGCAATTTTAATAGCGTCATCACCGCTTATTCTTATTACACTGATGCCACCTTCACCCTGTGCAGTGGAGATAGCAGCAATAGTAGTTGATTTCATAACAAACGACCTTTCCTAAAAATTGAACTTCAATTTAATTAGTTCAATTGCAAATGGTATATTTTAGATTTTTTCTTCTCTCTAAAAACAATATAAAAGAATAGTTTTCTCTTTGTTAGGGTTTTGTCTGATAGAGAGAAAAAAAGACGGTGTAAAACACCGTCTTTGTATTAACCTATTCTACCATATAAACCTGTAGAACCGCCCTCATTTAGAGGTACACGGTCAGGGTTAACAGGAGCAGAAGTTCTTTGACTTTTGCCTCTGTTATTATAGCTTCTTTGTGGTTTTGACTTTGGATCAGGACCGATTACAACATGACGGTTTGCGTTTTCGCCCTCACTCCATGAAGTTGCTCCTCTAACCTTTTGAACTGCTGTATGTATAATACGTCTTTCATAAGGATTCATTGGCTCAAGGCTTGACTTCTTGCCTGTTTTAACTGCTTTAAAAGCAAGTTTTCTGCCTAAAATCTCCAAAGTTTTTTCTCTTTTTTCTCTGTAATTACCTGTGTTTACGGTAATTTTGAAATAACTGTTGTCAACGTGATTAGCAACAAGGCTTGTAAGGTACTGCAAAGCATCGAGTGTTTCGCCTCTTCTGCCAATTACATAACCTACATCTTCGCCCTTAATATTAAAAGTTGCGCTGTTTTCTGATTTTTCAGCCTCAACTTCAATATCATCAAGTTTCATAGCCTTTAATACGTTGTTAATAAAATCCTCTGCAACATCTGCAGGGCTACCTTTAATAGTCACTTTAACTTTTGCAGGGCTACCACCGAAAATACCAAGTACTTTCTTGGAAGGTCTTTGAATAACCTCAAAATTAACCTCTGCGTCTTCTTCTAAACCGAGTTGAGCCTTAGCGTCTGCCAAAGCCTCCATCTCAGTATTGCCAGTGCCTATAATTTCTTTTAACATAATGACACCTTCTTAATTTTATTTTTTCTTTTTATTCTTATTTTTCTTTGTGCTTGGTATAACGGGAGCATAAGCATACTTAACTTGTGCTTCTCTCTGCTCAAGCAAAGCAATGTTTTGTGCCTCTTCTTTTGCAATCATTGCTCCGGGACTGTAGAACTTGCCCATTATAATAGTTTGAACCAAACTGAATACTGATGAACATATCCAGTAGAAACCTACGGCAGCAGGAACTACATAAGCGATGTATGCAGTAAACAAAGGCATACCATATATCATAAACTTCATACAACCCTGCTGTGCCTGTGCGTTACCGTTAATCTTGGTTGTTACAACCTGTGCACCAACAGAAGACACAAAAGATAATACAGGAATAGTAAGGTAAATAAACCAATCTTTACTCCACGTTGCAAAACCGTTTGGAGAAGAAAGTAAATCTAATCCACAGAAGGAGAAGCCATCTATGAAAGAAAGTAACTTTGTCTGATCGGCTACATTTGTGAAGAACTCATTTAACAACTGAGGATACTGGCTGATATAACTAATAAGTTTAATCTGTGGATAGTAACCTGTAATTGAAATATTACTTAAGCCCGGATAAGTTGACAAACCTTTAACTGCACCGTCAACAATTTCTGAATCAATGTGCAATGTATTAGTAAGTGGATATGCAACTGCATAAAAAATACCAAGAATGATAATAAAAGGAATTAGAGATGATAAACAACCACCACCTGGGCTAACGCCTTCTTTTTCATACAATTTCTGCATTTCCTCATTCATTTTTTGCTTGTTGTTGGCGTATTTTTTCTGAATTTCCATCTGTTTTGACTGCAAACGAGAGGTTTTTGCCATACTCTTTTGCTGTTTGATAGAAAAAGGAAAAATAACAACCTTTACTACAATAGTAAAGAAGATAATAGATACTCCGAAGTTTTTAAATACGCAAAATAAAGCCCAGAGTAGGTAGCCTAAAATACTACCAAAAAAACTAAAAATAGCCATAATAAGGGGTTACCTCGCTTTTTTGCCCTTTTTCTCCGGTACAGGGTCGTACCCACCTTTAGAAAAAGGATTACATCTTAAAATTCTCCAAATTGTCAAAAGTGAACCCTTGAAAGCACCATGAACCGTAATGGCTTCTATTCCGTAGTGAGAGCAGGTAGGATAATACTTGCATTTACCCTTTGCACGAACAGAAATATAAGTTTGATACCATTTGATCATCGCTATAAGAAACTTTTTCATTCCTTGTTCTCCACAAGCAAACCTGCTTTTATAAAGTGTTCTGTCATTGATTTTTCAATATCGGTACTTTTTACAAACGGGGTTTTGCTTCTTGCTACAAAAATTATGTCGTACCCACTTGCAAGGTCCTTTGAAACTGAGCGAAAAGCCGCTCTGATTATTCTTCTGGAGCGTGAACGTTTGACTGCGTTGCCAATTTTTTTGCCTGTGGTTATTCCGTATCTAAGGTTATTGTTTTTATTTTTTAAGATATAAGTAACTAAAACCGGACTCACATAACTTTTTCCTCTGCGATAAAGCCTGCCGAAATCTCTGTTTTCTTTGATAGTGATTATTTCACTCATTACAACCACCTACGGCATAATAAATAAAGACCACTTTAAGTAGTGGTCTTATTATTAGTATGACAACTTCTTTCTACCTTTGGCTCTTCTTCTTGCTAAAACTTTTCTACCATTAGCAGTGGCCATTCTCTTCATAAAACCGTGTTCTTTTTTTCTGTGTAATTTTTTTGGCTGATATGTTCTTTTCATTATTGTACCTCCTTTCGGATACATAACCTTACAAAATAGCATTATATTACAAAACGGCGATTTCGTCAATATATTTTTTCTATATTATATGTGATTTTTTCTCTTGTAAAAATTACCCACAATATGTAGTGTTGTTAGGTTTTTTGATGCACAATTTAATTGTAAAAAATAACTATAAAAAACACTAAAAATTATGGTTAAAAAATTGCAATTTTTCCCTCTTTTTTTCGTTTTCGACACAAGTCTTTATAATTCCTTAATTTTCGCCAATGATACACATTCTATAATGTATTATATATACTTATATATTACAAAAATTTAATAGTTTTTTAATTGATTTTTCCACAAAAATTTGCTATAATGTTAAAAGGTATATTGGAGTAATGTTTGCTACTGCAAAAATGAGGAAAATTTACCCCTTAATTTTTTAAAATTATGCATATTTTACACCAAGGAAAATAAGAAAGGATATGGAATATATGGATTCATTTAACGAAGCGTGGTCTGTCATTTGTGATTATTGCAGAACCCAAATCACAGATGTTGCATATAAAACCTGGATAAGTCGCATTGTACCCCAAGATTTGAATTTTGACAAACGAGAAGCATACCTTATGGTGCCAAATGTTTTTCACCAAAATACACTTAACCGTTGTTACAAACAAATGCTCAGGGAAGCCTTTGAGGCAGTTTTTGGACAAGCCTTTGATGTGATTTTTACAATTCCGGAAGAACATAAAGAAGAAGAAAAAATAGAAGAAAATACAGACCAAGGTTATGAATACACTTTTGAAACTTTTATTGTAGGTAACTCCAACAAATTTGCTCACGCAGCGTGTCTTGCTGTTGCACAAAACCCATCAAACGCCTACAACCCTCTGTTCCTATACGGTAACTCAGGACTTGGTAAAACCCACTTACTTTATGCAATAGGTAATGAGATTAAAAAGAACGATTCATCAAAAAGCATCTGCTATGTAAAAGGTGACGATTTTACTAACGAACTTATCGAATCAATCGCTTCCAACAAAATGATTGAATTCCGTCAAAAATACAGATATGCTGATGTACTTCTTGTGGACGACGTTCAGTTCATTGGAGGTAAAGAAAGAACTCAGGAAGAATTCTTCCACACATTCAACACTCTTTATGAAGCAAAAAAGCAAATCATCCTTACTTCTGACCGTCCACCTAAAGAAATCAAAACTCTTGACGACAGACTCAAATCAAGATTTGAGAGTGGTTTGCTTGCTGATGTTCAGCCTCCTGATATTGAAACTCGTATTGCTATCATCAAACGCAAGGCAGAACTTATTAACCTAGAAATTCCTAACGATGTTTGTGAATATATTGCAACTCACATCAAATCAAATATACGTCAGTTAGAGGGAACAGTTAAAAAAATAAAAGCAAAGCACAACCTTGACGGAGAAAAGGTAACTCTCAAAACAGTTCAGAATATTATCTCGGATATTCTTAACAATGATATTCCACCGGAAGTAACAGTTGAAAGAATCATTGACGAAGTTGCCCGTACATTTAACGTAACTGCTGAGGAAATTCGCAGTCAAAAAAATCGTAGTGCATACATAAGCAAACCTCGTCAAATTGCTATTTATATTACTAACGATCTAACAACTCTTACTCAAGAAAATATCGGTAGAGAATTTGGTGGCAGAGATCACTCAACTATTAAATATGCTATTGATACAACAAACAAAAAGATTAAAGAAGACTCAAAATTAAGGTCAATTGTTGAAGATATTATCAAAAATTGTAAGGTTGAATAATTCAACAATTTTTTTAACATTCCACATTGTGTTTTCCACAGAGTGTTGAATGTTTTAAATTTACAAAAATTCTTTCCACATTATTAACAATTGCAAAATAAAAACTTGTCCTTATTTTTATTAGTAATAATGGGAAGTTTGAGGGTTTTCCACTTTTTAACAGACTCTATTATTACTACTACACAATATATATCTTACATTACTATTATTTAAGGAGAAAAAAATGAAAATAAATGTTTTACGAACAGATTTAGCAAATGCAGTTTCTAATGTTTCAAGAGCAGTTTCTACAAAAGCATCTATTCCTGCTCTTGAAGGTATTTTAATAAAAGCATATGGTCAGAATATTTCAATTTCCGGTTATGATTTGGAAATTGGAATGACTACAACTATTGAAGCAACAGTTCAGCAACAGGGCGAAATTGTTGTTAGTGCAAAGTTGTTCTCAGAAATTGTACGCAAATTACCGGAAGAAGTTGTTTGTATTGAAACTGACGATAGAATGATTACTTATATTACAAGTGGTCAGGCAGAATATCAAATCGTAGGTATGTCATCAGTTGAATATCCTGATTTGCCAACTTTTGAAGAAACAGAAAGTATAGAAATCAAAGGTGATATTCTTAAAGAAATGATTCGACAGACAGTTTATGCAGTGTCTGATAATAACGCAAAGCCAATTTACACAGGTTCTTTGTTTGAAATTAAAGATAAGATTTTCAAAATTGTTGCTATTGACGGTTATAGAATGGCAATTCGTCAGGAAAACATAGATAGCGATGTAAATTCTGAATTTGTTGTTCCCGGCAAAACAGAGCAGGAAGTTCTTAAACTTATTAATGACGACGGTATAGTTACCATTTCTGTTGGTGCTCGTCATATTATGTTCAAGATAAATAACTACTCTCTTGTATCAAGACTAATTGAAGGAACTTTCCTTGATTATAATACTACTATACCAAAAGAGAGCAAAACTGAAGTTGTAGTAAATACAAGAAAAATAATAAATGCAGTTGACCGTATGTCACTTTTAAATAATGACAAAATTCAAAGCCCTGTAAGATGCAATATTTCAGGTGACGAAATCAAACTTTCTTGCACATCTGCAGTTGGTAAAGCTAACGATGTTATTACAACAACTGTAATGGGTGAGGATGTTGAAATTGGTTTTAACAACCGTTACTTATTAGACGCACTCAAAAATATAGATACTGATGAAATCAAACTTATTCTTAATGGTCCACTTTCTCCAATGATTGTAAGACCACTTAAGGGTGACGATTTTGTAAGTTTAATTGTACCAATGAGGATATCAAATGTCTAAAGAAATTATAAAAATAAACAGCGAATTTATAAAATTACAAGATTTGCTTAAGTTCAGTGGATTATGTGAAACAGGTGGACAAGCAAAGTTTTTAATTCAAGAAGGCAAAGTATTTGTAAATAACGAAGTTTGTACTATGCGTGGTAAAAAAATGCGCACAGGCGATGTTGCAAAACTTGATGATAGAGAAGTTGAAGTTTTGTCAATTTAATGAGGGATAATTTTGTACGTTTTAGGTTTAGAATTTGAAAATTTCAGAAATTTAAAGAAAAATTCAATTATTCCTGCCAAAGATATAAATGTTATTTACGGCGACAACGCACAGGGCAAAACAAATCTGCTTGAGATTTTGTGGTTATTTTGTGGAGGTCATAGTTTTAGGGGAGTAAAAGACCAAGAACTAATAAATTTTGAAAAATCTTTTGCAAAAATAAAAGCAAAATTTTTCTCAAATAACCGTGAGCAAAATGCCGAGATTATTTTTAAGGGAAATAAGAGAGAAGTACTTATAAATGGCGTAAAAAAGAAGTCATCTGCTTCTCTAATAGGCAAATATACTGCAGTAATTTTTTCGCCTGAGGACTTAACTTTGGTAAAAAGAGGACCTCTTAATCGTAGAAAATTCATTGATAGTGCAATTTGTAGAGAAAAATTACAGAATGCAGTAATACTGTCAAAGTATAATCAAACCTTAAATCAGCGTAATGCTCTACTAAAAGATATCTACAAGCACCCAGAGTTAAAATCAACTATTGATATTTGGGACGACACTTTGTGCATATTAGGTGCAGAGGTAATTTTGCAGAGGCTTAATTACATTGACAAAATAAAAAAAGAAGCTCAAAAATATCACCTTGGAATTTCCAACAACAAAGAGCAGTTGGATATAGTTTATAATTCAACATGTGGTGCAGAATTTGGAGATACAAAAGAAGATATTATCCAAAAATTTCGTGAGAATATAAAAAGAACACGTCAGGAAGATTTTAACTCGGGTTATACAAATATTGGCCCTCATCGTGATGACTTTGATATTATTATAAATTCCAAAAAAGCAAAGATGTTTGCTTCTCAAGGTCAGCAGAGGAGTGCAGTATTGTCCTTAAAATTAGCCGAAGCATCAGTATTAAAAGAAAAAACTGGAGAAAACCCTGTAATTTTGCTTGACGATGTGCTGTCGGAACTTGACAAGAAACGCCAGGACTTTTTGCTGAACAAAATTCAGGAATATCAGGTGTTTATCACTTGTTGCGAAAAAGACACCGTAGAAATGCTTACTAACGGCAAGTGTTTTTATGTAAATGAAGGAAAGGTAGAATAATGTACCTGCATTTAGGAGAAAAAACCGTAATAAAAACAGATACAATCGTAGGAATTTTTGATTTGGATAATACAACAATCTCAAAAACTACTCGTGATTTCCTTGCAAATCAAACAAAAAAAGGTAACGTCATAAATGTATCTTATGAACTGCCAAAATCTTTTATAGTTTGCAAGGAGAAAAACGAAAATTATGTATATATAAGTCAGATTTCCTCACAAACATTGCTTAAAAGAATGAAACACAATGCCTTTGTATTAGGATAATAGAGTAATTTTAAAGGAGAAGTTACATATGTGGACATTAAAAGATCTTAAAAATGCCAAATGTCCTTATTGTGGAAGGAGAGCCAGGTATTCTGCAGTATTCAGCCACAAGAAAAAAGGAGTTTATACTTGCTCAAGATGTAAGAAAGAATCAAAAGTTAAAGTAGATAAAAAAGTGCTTGTGCTTTTTGCTGCTCTGTGTTTGCTGATAGTTGTGTTTATGATTATTTGGTGTGGAGTAGGACTTGCAAATAATATATTTGGCACAATTATTGTTGCACTATTATTATTTGGTTTTTACTTATGCACTCCGTACTTTGTGTCTTTTGTGCCTATCAAAAAGCATACCAACGACACCATAACTCAGAAGTACTATGATGAAGACTTACCAAAGCAAAATATTGACAATACCTTTGTATTTAACAAAGAGGCGTTTGATCGCATTAAAAAACAGAAACTTGCAGGAGCCCTTGATACACCTGAGGAAGAAGTAAGTTCTCACACAAAGGTAAGCGAAAGAATGGTCCCTATTATTGAAGATGTAAAAGAGTCCCACTCATCTTCTGATGAGCCTTTGCACAAGATAGAAAAACCACAGACTCCACATGTATCACCATATGAAAGTTACCGAGATGAGCCTGTGCGAGAATATACTCCAAGAAAGAAAAAGAAACCAAACGGAACTCGTTATACTGCTAATCGTAAATTTTAATTATGTTTAAATTACCAATTTGCCCTCATTGTCATACGGTGTATGACTACAAAGAGGTAGCCAAAAATCAAAAAGAATTTCAATGTTATCATTGCAAAAAGAAAATAAAAGTAAAAAAAATTAAAGGTCATCTTTGTTTGTTTTTACTGACTTGTATTGTAGGGACACTTATAGATATTGCAATACTCAGTATTTCTGCATTTGAAATATCCACATTTATTCCGTTATTTATAGCAACGTTTATTTGTGTGGTAATTGCATTTTTCTTAACACCTTATTTTACAGATTATGTTATAGATAAAAAATAAAATGAGTAATCAAAGTTAGATTTGGAGGAAAATATGGAAAACGAAGAGATCAAGGTATCTAAAGTCGAAAACGAATATGGTGCCAATGAAATTCAAGTTCTTGAGGGACTTGAGGCAGTAAGAAAAAGACCGGGTATGTACATTGGTTCTACAGGACCAAGAGGTTTGCATCACTTGGTATATGAAATTGTAGATAACTCTATTGACGAAGCTTTGGCTGGTTATTGTACAAAAATTGATGTTACTATCGAAAACGATAATATTATTTGTGTACGTGATAACGGTCGTGGTATTCCTGTTGGTATTAACGAAAAAACAGGCCTACCTGCTGTAACAGTTGTATTTACAGTACTTCACGCCGGTGGTAAATTCGGCGGTGGCGGTTACAAGGTATCCGGTGGTTTGCACGGTGTAGGTGCATCTGTTGTAAATGCTTTGTCCGAATGGGTAGAAGTTAAGGTTTGCGACGGCGAAGATGTTTACTTCCAGCGTTACGAACGAGGAAAGATTATGTGCGATTTGCAGAAAATCGGCAAATCTACCGAAAAAGGTACCGAAGTTCGATTTAAAGCAGATCCGGAAATTTTTAAAGAAACACAAGAATATGAATTTGAAGTTCTTGAGAAGCGTCTTCGTGAACAAGCCTTCCTAAATGCAGGTATTCACATTGAACTCAAGGACGAAAGAGATTACATAGAAAACAAAAAGAAAAAGAACTTCCTTTACGAGGGTGGTATCAAGAGTTTTGTAGAGTACTTAAACAAAAAGAAGCACGTTGATCCTATTCATCCTGAGGTAATTTACTTTGCAACTAAAAACGCAGAGGATACAATATCTGTTGAAGTTGCTATGCAGTACAACGACAGTTACAACGACTTGATGATTTCTTTTGCAAACAACATCAACACAATTGACGGTGGTACTCACGAGGAAGGCTTTAAGCGTGGTTTAACTCGTGTAATGAACGACTATGCTCGTAAGTTCAACAAACTCAAAGATAACGACAAGAACCTATCAGGTGAAGATGTTCGAGAAGGTTTGACAGCGATTATTAGCGTTAAACTTAAAGAAGCACAGTTTGAAGGACAGACAAAGGGTAAACTGGGTAATACAGAAGTACGAACAATGGTAGACAAATTGCTGTCTGACAAACTATCTGTATTCCTTGAGGAAAACCCTGCAGTAGCAAAAGCAATTTTTGAGAAAGCACTTGCTTCTGCTCGTGCTCGTGAGGCTGCTCGTAAAGCAAGAGAAAGCGTACGCAGAAAATCAGCGCTGGAATCTGCTCAATTACCAGGTAAGTTAGCAGACTGTCAGTCCAAAGACAACACCGAAACTGAAATTTACATCGTAGAGGGTGACTCTGCGGGTGGTTCAGCCAAGGGTGGTCGTGATAGACGTTTTCAGGCTATCTTGCCACTTTGGGGTAAAATGCTTAACGTAGAAAAGGCTCGAGTTGATCGTATTTACGGCAACGACAAACTAACTCCTGTTATTACTGCGTTGGGGGCAGGTATTGGTGAGGAATTTGATTTGGAAAAATTACGTTATGACAAAGTTA
>CAZVRE010000027.1:0-15201 GCA_964629465.1 uncultured Ruminococcus sp.
GCACTGTTCTTGAAATCCCCTCAGAAGTTGATGGATATAAGGTGAAATACATAGGCTTTATATATGAAAATATTACAAATGAATATTATGATACCCCTGAAACTATAATTATTCCGGAGGGAGTCACACATATTGAGGATAAAGCTTTTTATTGTTATGATGATTACAACAACTACGGCAGTCGGTATGAGAGTTCACTTAAAAAGGTTGTATTACCGTCTACCGTACAATATATCGGTTCGCTAGCGTTTGCAGGATGTGATAAGTTAGAAGAAATAAAATTATCCGAAAGATTGGAATACATCGGCTACAAAGCCTTTTATAGATGTGAAAAACTTAAGGAATTGTTATTGCCCTATGGCTTAAAGGTTATAGAGTCAAAAGCGTTTTCAGAGATGTTTAAATTAAAAAAATTGATTATTCCCGGAACAGTAGAAGAATTCGGCCAAGATATCGTCTACTGTTCAGGTGGTACAAGTTCAGCCAATGGAATGGTACTTAAGATTGAGGAAGGAGTAACAAAAATTCCAGATAAAACATTTAGATATATAGTCGCTAAAAAAATAATATTGCCCAAAAGTTTACAAAGCATAGGCAATCGTGCTTTTTATAGAGCAAAAATATCTAATAAACAAATTGTTTTATATGAGCATATTTCGATGAAAATAACGGGTAAAAACTTTGGATATGTTAATAATTATAAGGAAGAAACGGTGGTAGTAAATAAAAATTATAAAGTGAAAACTAAGGAATCAAATATTAAAAATATTTCTAACGATTCCATTATGTACGCAAACAATACAGGTCTTAATTCAATCTATATATTAAAGCCAAACGCAAAGAAAAAATTGACAAGTGAAATAGGAACATCAACCAAACTTAAGGTTTACGGTAAAAAGGCAGTAAGTTGGACTTCATCAAATACAAAGGTTGCAAAGATTACTGCTAATGGCAAATTTAAAGCAATAGCCAAAGGCACAACAAAACTAACAGCAACTCTCAAAGACGGCACAACTTACACAAGAAAAGTAAAAGTTCTTAATTATTGATTTATCTCTTTTAATATAGAATAGCACAAATAAAACACTTTGTTTATGTGCAACTCTACAAAGATAAAAAACATTATAAAACCGTGACGGAAATTTTTGACTCTTACAGTCTTGTATTATAGAAGTAAATATAATTTAAACATTTTAGTAAAGAACAGGTGATTCCGATGGACGGGTTATTTTTAAAATCATAAAGAAAACATTAAATAGAAAAGTATAATAAAAGGAGATGATTATATGAAAAAACTTATTTCATTATTATTAGCAATTATTCTGTTGGTTTCTGGTGTTTCGGTTGTGACTGCTTCGGCAGAAACATTAGAAAATATCGCAACACTTCCACTTGATAAAACTCCTGTAAATATTGACATTGCCACCGGTGAAGATGTGGTTTATACATTCACTGTAGATACACTGAGCAGATTCTATTATTGTGCTTACAATGATGAAGTGCAAGTAAATGATTCACTTGATAGATTAAATATGTCTATTTATTCAGGCTCATTAGATAATAAAATAGAAAATATAACGTTAAAAATATATAAATCAGATTTTTATATACAGGATAATTTTACTGTTTTAGATGCAGGTACATATTATATTACCTTGTCATCTGCCGATGTTACAAAATATTCTTTTTGTTGTATGACAGAGTGTGTAGTAGGCAACGCAACTGTAATAGATGCAGAACCTAATAACACTTTGTTAAAAGCACAAAAAATAAATGAAAACGAACTTGTAAGAGGACATATGTCAGTCGCCGATTCGGTTGATATATATGAATTTACTCTTGATAAAAGGCAGAGAGTAAAACTTTATTGCAATTCAACTGTATTGTGGGATCCTGCTATCTATTATGCACAGATTGAATATGTGATTTATAAGAAAACTGACAGTGGTTTCTCTAAAGTTTCATTGGAAAATTGCAAGTATCGAGGCGAAGAGAGTAACTCAATTAACATCAACGGTGAGTGGGAACATTCTGTTAGTTCTTATTTGCTTGATGCCGGTACTTATATGTTAATGTTCAATTACAAAAACATCAATGTGAATGACGTTTATGAGTTTTTGTATGAGGCTGTAGCGCCTACTCCTTCTTTTGAAGATTTTGTTATAGAACTTAAAGCAGGCAAAACAAAGTCTTTAACCGTAAACGACGGTGAAGTTGCAAAGTGGAAGTCCTCAGACAAAACTGTAGCAAAGGTAAAAGACGGTGTGGTTACTGGTGTTAAAAAAGGCGAAGCAACAATTACTGCAGTGCTTACAGACGGCACAAAACTTGAATGTGTAGTTGCTGTTACAACTAACCCAACACTCAAAAAAGATGCTTTAACAATTAAAGTTGGCAAAACCAAAAATATCAAAGTTGTTGGTGCAGTTGGTACAGTAAAATATATATCAAAGAACACAAAAATCGCTACCGTTAACAAGAACGGCAAAGTTGTTGCCAAAGCACCAGGTACAACAAAAATCAAAGTCAAAGTAAACGGTGTAAAACTTACTTGTAAGGTTAATGTTAAAAAGTAAGTTCAATTAAAATACTTTTATCTCTTTCAATATAGAATAAAAAAGACAAAGGCACAGGGTGGAGGGTTTTTCTTCCACTCTGTGCCTTTTATAGAATAGCACAAATAAAACACTTGGTTTATGTGCAACTCTACAAAGATACAAAACTTTATATAAGCGTGACGGAAATTTTTATATTTTTGAGTCTTGTATTATAGAAGTAAATATAATTTAAACATTTTAGTAAAGAACAGGTGATTCCGATGGACGGGTTATTTTTAAAATCATAAAGAAAACATTAAATAGAAAAGTATAATAAAAGGAGATGATTATATGAAAAAACTTATTTCTATAATATTATCAATCATTTTATTGTTATCGGTTGTAGCGTTATTTCCTGCAAACGCTGCTACTATAACTATTAATACTGATAAATCTTGCTCCTATAAAGGCTGTACTTTTTATTACCAAATTACAGAAGATGGTTATATAGAAATCACAGGAATTAATAATGTTTCTCCTAATACCGTAGAATTCCCTTCTGAAATTAACGGATATACCGTAAAATATATAGGTGAGAATTTGTTCGCTAATGTAGAAGATTGGCCTAGTAATATTATTATTCCTGATACTGTAACACACATATGTGTGAATGCTTTCTGGTACACAGGTGGAATATATGATGGAGCAGAAGATATATCAGATTTAAAAACCGTAAAGTTATCAAAAAATTTGGAATATATAGGTAGGGGCGCTTTTTATAATCATCAAAAATTAGAAAACTTAGAAATACCTGAGAGTGTAACTTACATTGGAGATAGCGCTTTTTATGGGTGCGAGAAGATAGATATAACTATTCCCAAAAGTATTTTATATATAGGTTCATATGCTTTTTCTAATTGCGATAGTTTAACAAAGGTTACTATACCAGGTACAATATGGAATATAGGCCGTGCTGCATTTTACAGTTGTGACAACCTGAAAAAAGTAGTATTGAAGCAAGGTATAAAAATAATACCTTATGAGGCTTTCGAATCTTGCATCTCTCTGAAAAAAGTTAGGATACCTAACGGTGTAGATTATGTTGAAAACAGGGCATTTTATAATTGTCAGAAATTAAAAACCGTAACTATACAGGAATCAACAAAAACCAGAAAAGATAGTTTTGGCTTTTATGTAAATAAGAAAGGCGTAGAAAAAGTCAATAAAAATCTAAAGGTAAAGGTTTTAGCGAATCATGGCTCTTTTAGTACTATATCAAACGATCTTATTATAAAGGCGAATAAATTAAATTTAAAATCTGTATATGTTATGGATGATGACTCTTGGTTATCTAAATTGTCTTGCTCCGTAGGAACTTCGACAAAGTTAAATGTTGCAGACAAAACAGTTACTAAATGGAAATCTTCTAACCCAAAGGTTGCTAAAATTACTAAAAAAGGTAAATTAACAACTTTAAGCAAAGGGGAAACTGAAATAACTATGACTTTGAAGGATGGAACAACCTACACAAGAAAACTAAAGGTGCAATAACAGACAAAACATTGCTCTATTCAGTAAAGAATAAAAAGACAAAGGCACAGGGTGGAGGGTTTTCTTCCACTCTGTGCCTTTTATAGAATAGCACAAATAAAACACTTTGTTTATATGCAACTCTACAAAGATAAAAAACATTATAAAACCGTGACGGAAATTTTTATATTTTTGAGTCTTGTATTATGAAAGCCTAAAAGATAAGGCTTAAATAAAGGAGAGTGATTTTATGAAAAAGTTAATAAGTTTATTATTAGTAATTACGATGTTATTTTCGATAGCATTATTTTCAGTTAATGCTTACACTATAATTGAAAGCCCTTATGAATCTTACACTTATAAAGATGTTAGGTTTAGCTATGAAATAACAGATGATGGCTACGCAATAATCAGAAGATTCGGAAGTGCCAATGTCGTGGAATTCCCTTCCGAAATTAACGGATACACTGTTAAATACATTGGCGAAGATTTATTTGAACATTATCAAGATGATGGCGACACCCCAACCACTATCATTATTCCGGATACAGTAACTCATATATATGACGAAGCGTTTTGCTATTTTCCAGAAACTGACCATGGATTCCCTCCAACAACATCAGATTTAAAAACCGTAAAGTTATCAAAAAATTTGGAATATATAGGAGAAGATGCTTTCCACAACAATAAATATTTAGAAAACATTGAAATTCCTGAGGGCGTAACTTACATTGGAGATGGTGCTTTTTCTGGGTGTGAGAAGATAGATATAACTATTCCCAAAAGCATTTTATATATAGGCAGGAGTGCTTTTTCTAATTGCGATAGTTTAACAAAAGTAACTATACCGGGTACAATTTGGGGATTAGAACGCGGAGCGTTTTTTAGTTGTGATAGTCTGAAAAAAGTGGTGATTGAGGAAGGCGTACAATTAATCCCTTACAGGGCTTTTGAATCTTGTGTTTCTCTCAAAAAAGTTAAAATACCTAACAGTGTGTGGATTGTTGAAAACAAGGCTTTTTATAACTGCAAATCGTTAAAGACCATAATTATAGATGAAGAACTAAAAACAAGAAAAGATAGTTTTGGATATTATGTTAATAAAAAGGGAATAGAAAAAATCAATAAAAAGCTAAAGGTAAAAGTTATTGAAAATTCAGGTTATCGCAGTTCTATTTCTAATAAATACATAAGAAATGCAAATAAGCAACATTATAAATCGACATTTGTTTTAAGTAAGGGTTATTCGTTTTCTCCACTAAAAAGCGAAGTGGGAATTACAACTAAATTAAAGAAAAAAGGCGAAACAGTTATAAAGTGGACGTCTTCCAATCCTAAGGTTGCAAAAATTACTAAAAAAGGTAAATTAACAACTTTAAGCAAAGGTGAAACTGAAATAACTATGACTTTGAAGGATGGAACAACCTACACAAGAAAACTAAAGGTGCAATAACAGACAAAACGTTGCTCTATTCAGTAAAGAATAAAAAGACAAAGGCACAGGGTGGAGGGTTTTTCTTCCACTCTGTGCCTTTTGTTAAATAGCACAAATCAAATACTTTGCTTATGTGCAACTCTACAAAGATAAAAAACATTATAAAACCGTGACGGAAATTTTTATATTTTTGAGTCTTGTATTATGAAAGCCTAAAAGATAAGGCTTAAATAATGGAGAGTGATTTTATGAAAAAATTATTATCTATAGCATTAACCATGGGAATATTAGTAGGAATGGTGTGTGTGTTTCCTGCTTCGGCAGCCAAATACAAAACCAGTGCAGACGGAATGTATAAATATGAGGTTGTAGATAAAGTTTATGCAAGACTCGTAGAATGCTACGCTCCTACAGGTGAAGGCACTGTTCTTGAAATCCCCTCAGAAGTTGATGGATATAAGGTGAAATACATAGGAACTATTTATAAAAATCAAATCAATATAAATGATGATTCCCCAGAAACAATTATTATACCGGAAGGCGTTACCCATATAGAAGATTTTGCTTTTTGTTATGAGGATGATAGATCTTGTGGTGGTAGTACAGATGATAACGACAAAACATCTCTTGTGAAAATTATTTTACCATCTACTATTGAACACATTGGGATGTACGCATTTGCAGGTTGTTATAAATTAAAGAATATAAACATACCAAAAAATCTAAAGTATATAGGAGAAGGAGCGTTTCGTTATTGCGAAAAGATTGAAAAATTAAAACTCCCTGATGGATTGCTTTATATCGGAGGTGTTGCTTTTGATAGCAATAGAAATTTGGAAAAATTGATTATTCCGGGAACCGTTCAGTACATTGGCAAAGAGTTAATTAGTGGATCTGGAATAGAAATACTTAAAATAGAAGAAGGCGTTATCGAAATCCCGGAAGAGTTTTGTAAAACTGCAGGTAGTCTTAGAAAAGTTGTCTTACCAAAAAGTTTAAAAAGCATTGGTAAGAAAGCGTTTATAAGATGCCCAAAGCTTAAAAAGATTACAATATGTGAAAATGTTGATATTAAATTAGAAGATAAAAGTCTTGGATATTATCAATATAGGTATAATAATTCTGATTTAGTAGAATTAAGACCACTAAAAAGCTTCAAAATCAAGACAAAAGAAACTACTCTCAAGAATTTATCCTGTGACCCTGTGGAATATGCAAATTACAACAATATGAAGTCAGTTTACATACTAAAGCCAAACGCAAAGAAAAAATTGACAAGTGAAATCGGCACAGTAACAAGGCTGAAAATAGATGGCAAAAAAGTAGTAAAATGGAAGTCATCAAATACAAAGGTTGCAAAGATTACTGCTAATGGCAAATTCAAAGCAATAGCCAAAGGCACAGCAACAATCACAGCAACTCTCAAAGACGGCACAACTTACACAAGAAAAGTAAAAGTTCTTAATTATTGATTTATCTCTTTTAATATAGAATAGCACAAATAAAACACTTTGTTTATGTGCAACTCTACAAAGATACAAAACTTTATATAAGCGTGACGGAAATTTTTATATTTTAGAGTCTTGTATTATGAAAGCCTAAAAGACAGGATTTTAATAAAAGGAGTTGATATTATGAAAAAACTTATTTCTATGTTGTTGATTATTACTTTGCTGCTTTCTGCATCTGCACTAACAACAAGTGCATACAATTTAAGAAAAGGATATATTTACAGTGGATATTTTGGATATGAAATTGTTGACGGTAAATATGCAAGACTTGACTGGGTTGATGAGGATGCAATTGAGAATAAAACATTAACTATTCCCGAAAATATTGACGGTTATGAAGTTCGTTACATTGCTTCTATTGTATCTAATTTAGATACTACTCCTGAAATTATTATCTTGCCTGACACAGTAACTTATATTGCTAACGGTGCATTTAGAGGAGATTCTGAAGCAATCATTAGTAGAATTGAGACTGCATATAAATCAAATATAAAAAAAGTAGTGTTGCCTTCTAACCTTACTTACATTGGCGACTATGCTTTTGAATACTGCTACAACTTAGAAGAAATCACAATTCCCGAATCAGTAGTTTATATTGGCAAATATGCATTTAATGATTGTGATAGCCTAACTAAATTGTATATTCCCGGCTCTGTGCAGGAGTTAGGCGACTACGCATTCGCAAATTGTGATAACTTAAAAAAGGTAACTTTTGGAGAAGGGTTTAAGGGATTTTCTAATTACACTTTCTATTCTTGTGATTCACTAAAAACAGTTAATTTACCATATAACTTTCGTTATTTTGGTGAAGGTACATTTTTAGATTGTAAAAAATTAAAAGTGTTAGACTTAAGTGAACAAGTATTGACATTTGACGAATATCCTTATGGTGTTTATACAAATAAAAAAGGCAAAATAAAAGCCGTTCCAAAGTTTACTGTTAATTGTTATGAAACATTGTATCACGACTTATCAAATTCTATAACATATGATGCTATGAATTACGGATTTAAATCAGTATATTTTATAGATTCCGACGCAACCGAAAAACTTACTTGCTCAAAATACACAAAAACTAAACTAAAAATTGACGGTAAGAAAGCAGTAAGTTGGACTTCATCAAATACAAAGGTCGCAAAGATAACTGCTAATGGCAAATTCAAAGCAATAGCCAAAGGCACAACAAAACTAACAGCAACTCTCAAAGACGGCACAACTTACACAAGAAAAGTTAAGGTAACAAATTGATTACTTATCTCTCTTAATATAGAACAAAAAGACAAAGGCTGAGGCAGGGTGCTATACCTTGCTTCGGCTTTTTGTTGTGGTTTTACTTTTTATTTTCTTATAAAGAACAAAGCGTGTTTTTTGTGTTAGAGCAATAAAAGAGTTGTAAAATGTTGTTTTTTTTGTAAATTTGTATTGCTTTTTATGAGAAATCTTGATATACTGATTATAAGTATTTATAGGAGGAATTATAATGAGAAAATTAATTTCTATTGTTCTTGCAACTGTACTTTTGGTTTCTGTGCTTGCTATGGGCACAGTAAGCGTATCTGCAGAAGGTGCTACTTCTGGTACAGAAGGTAATATTTCTTGGAGTGTTGATTTAGATACTGCTACACTTACAATCTCTGGTGAAGGTGCTATGGATAATAGTTCTGATTACCACCCTTGGGACAATTTCTGGAACGATGTTAAGCATATTGTTATCGAAGACGGTGTTACTGCTGTAGGTGACTGGTCATTCAACTATTTCCGTGCTCTTGAAACTGTTGATTTAGGTAGCGTTACAACTGTAGGTGAAAGTGCTTTCCAAAACTGTATCGCTCTAAAGAGCGTTGTTATTCCTGCAACTGTTAAAACTATCAAAGAAGATGCATTCTACCAGTGCTTATCTTTAGAAAATGTAACTTCCAAGGCTGCTTTAACTATTGGTAAAAACGCATTCGGTGACTGTGAGAGCATCACAAAAGTTAACTTGGTAAATGCAAAGTCTATTGCTAAATTTGCTTTCTATAACTGTGATTCATTAACAACTGTTAAGGCTCCAAAAGCAACTATCAAATCTTACGCTTTCCATGACAGTGAAAAACTTACAACAGTTACAGTGGGTAATTTGCAGAGTAAGGCTCTTTTAGATATGGATTCACTAACAACTGTTAAGGTTAACGGTAAAGTTGGTGAGTTGGCACTTTATGATTGCAAAAATCTAACTAAACTTACAGTTAAAGGTAACGTTGGCGAGAATGCTGTTGCAGATTGCAAAAAACTAACAACTGTTAATATTAAGGGCGCAAAGAAAATCGGCGCAAACGCTTTCCGTAACTGCAAGAAGTTAACAACAGTTAAAAACGCAAAGGGCGTTAAGAAAATTGGTGCAGATGCTTTCTACGATTGCGTTAAGTTAACAAAAATTGACTTAACTTCTGGCGTAAAAGTTGGCAAGTACACATTCTACAATTGCCCAATTTTTGCAGAAGCAGAACTACTTTAATTAAAATTAGTGATTAAGACCACTTTTTTAAGTGGTCTTTTTTCTTTTTTATTGATTTTAAATTTTAACTATGATAAAATGAACTGAGAGAGGAGATGTATTATGAAAAAATTTATATCTATTTTATTAGTTATGATTCTGTTTGTGGGTATTATGGCTATGGGTGTAGTTCCTGCATCTGCAGCAGAAAATGATGCTGAATGGCAGTTGTATGACGATGGCTCTTTAGTATTATCTGGTTCAGGATATGTTCCTGATTATACTTACTCAAGCGAAACACCTTGGTATCAGTACAGAGATAGCATAAAGTATGTATATGTTGACCCAGGTATTACTTACATAGGAAAAAACGCATTTTCTTATTGCGATAATCTCTATTTTGTAACAGGTGATGCTTCAGTTACTATTGGTGAATATGCTTTTTATAGTTGTGAGAATTTGGTTAACATAACTCTTCCAAACGCTGTGAAATTTGAGGCATACAGTTGTTGGGCTAATGATTATCTTGCTACTATAAATGTACCAAAAGCAGTTATTGAAGACAACGCTTTTGCATTATGTAAGGCAGTTAAAACTGTTACAGCAAAGCAGTTAAACGGCGATATTTTTAATAATTGCGATAGTTTAACAACTGCTACTGTTTATGGTAGCATTGCTGACAGCGCTTTTTATGATTGTGACGCCTTGACAACTGCTTTAATAAATGGCAATGCAGGTAGTTATGCTTTTTATGATTGTGATGCACTGACATCTCTTACTATCAATGGTAATGTTGGCGATTATTGTGCCAAAGGGGCTGATAATCTAAAAACTGTTAAGTTGTCAGACTCAAAAACAACAACTATCGGCAAGCAGGCTTTTTCAACTTGTGGTAAGTTAACAACAGTTACAGGCACATCAAAGGTTAAAAAGTTAGATACAGGTGCATTCAACGAGTGTGTTAAGTTAAAGAATTTTAAGGGCACTAATAAGTTGACTTATATTGGTGACTATGCTTTCTGGAATTGCAAAAAATTAACAGGTTCATTTAATATGAAAAAGGTAACTTACATTGGTTACGGTGCTTTTGCAAACTGCAAAAAGTTAAAAGGCACATTTACTTTCAAGAAGTTGCAGGAAGTTGGCTCTTATGCTTTCTTAAGTTGTAAAAAGATAAAGTTTACTAGTTTAGGTCCAAAGATTAAGAAAGTTGATGCTCATGCATTTACAGACTGCACAAGTCTTAAGACTGTTACAATCGGCAAGACTTGTAAGAACTTCTCATATCTTGCATTTATTAAGTCACGAAGTGTAACAAAAACATCAAGTGGTTTCAATGTTAAGTATGAGTATGACGACCATCTAAACATTACTATTAAGTGCAAGAAGAATAGCGAAGTTCATTCTGTTTGTAAATTCTGGGGTTACAAATATAAGTTAGTTTAATATGCAATAATTAAGACCACTTCTTTTGAAGTGGTCTTTTTATATGTCGTATTCATCAAGGAAATTATGTTTTACATCGTCTTTTTTATATTCTATAAGTGTGTCAAGGCATACATTATGAATACTGTTGAATATGTTTTTTTCGACATTAGGGTTGTCTTTCTTTAGGACTTTAATCAACTCTTTTGTTTTCTTGCGTGTTGAGTCCTCACAACCCTCATTTGCATCTTTTTCAGTTACCTTGCAGGCGCAGTTCAAAAATTTAAGTCCGTTGTAATCACGCCAGTTGATAATGTCTTTTTCGTTTATGCAGTACATAGGGCGTATTAACTCCATACCTTCAAAGTTTTTGCTATGAAGTTTGGGCATCATACCTTGTATCTGTCCGCCCCAAAGCATACCCATCAAGGTTGTTTCCACAACATCGCTAAGGTGGTGACCCAAGGCAATTTTATTGCAACCCATTTGTTGAGCAAATTTGTATAAATATCCTCTACGCATACGAGCGCATAGGTAACAAGGATATTTATCCTGACTATCAACCACCTCGAAAATATCAGAGTTAAATACCTCCACAGGTATACCCAGCAAATCTGCATTTTCTAAAATTCGGTTCAGGTTTTTCTGGTTATATCCCGGGTTCATAACAAGATATTTAACCCCAAAAGGAAAGTCGCTGTGCTTTTGTAATTCCTGCATCAGCAGAGCCAAAAGCATACTGTCTTTTCCCCCTGATATACATACGGCAATGTTGTCATTTGCTTTTATTAGTTCATATTTTTTTATTGCTTCAATAAAAGGCGCCCATATTCTCTTGCGATATGTTTTGTGGATGCTTTGAATTGCAATTTGACTCTTTGTTAGTTCTCGCTTCATTTTTGCTCCCAAATATACAACAACGGCATACTTAATTGTATGCCGTCTTATTATTTACAACCGTTACAATTACGACATTTGCCGTCCTTGTATTTTTCTTTTATAGCATTAAAAGTTTCTTCGGAAAGAACATGTTCAATTTTGCAGGCATCTTCCATTGCGATTTCGTTAGGTACACCAAGGTCCTCAAGCCACTGAGTAATAAACTCATGACGCTCGTAAATTTTATCGGCAATAGTCTTACCTTGTTTAGTAAGAGTAATATAACCATCGCTGTCCATTTTTATCAAGTTGTTTTCGCGCAATTTTTTCATAGCAACGCTAACACTTGGCTTGCTAACCTTCATTTTATTTACTACATCAATGGAACGAACATTGCTCTTTGTGATGCTCAATACAAGTATAGATTCCAAATAATCTTCTGCTGATTCTTTAATTCTCATTTTGTACCTCTAATGTCTTATTTGATTTATTTTATCACATATTTTCCAAAAATACAAATCTTACTTGATAAAAATTGTAAAATAATATAAAATAGAGTCAGTATATAGAAAGGATGATACTTATGAGTAATCCAATAGTTACTATTGAAACAAATCTTGGCAAAATTATTAAGGCAGAATTATATCCTGAAATTGCTCCAAATACAGTAAATAATTTTATCAGTTTAATTAAGTCAGGTTACTATGATGGACTTATCTTTCACAGAGTTATTTATGGTTTTATGATTCAGGGTGGTTGCCCTGAGGGTACAGGCTGTGGCAATCCAGGTTATTCAATTAAGGGTGAGTTCTTGGCAAACGGCTTTGTAAATGAATTAAAACATACAGAAGGCGTGCTTTCTATGGCTCGTTCAAGTTTACCTGACAGCGCTGGTTCTCAGTTTTTTATTATGCATAAAAACGCACCTTACCTTGATGGTCAATATGCGGCTTTTGGTAAAGTTGTTGAGGGTATGGATGTTGTCAATGAAATCGCAGAGTGCGACACTGACTATGCTGATAAGCCTCTTGATCCACAGATGATGGTGAAAGTTACTGTTGATACTATGGGCGTGGAATATCCACAACCTGTAAAATTATAATTCAAGGTGATAATATGAAAGTTTTATTAACTGGTGGTGCTGGTTATATCGGTAGCCACACTTGCATTGAATTAGTAAAAGCAGGTCATACTCCTGTAATTGCCGACAATTTTGACAATAGTTGCCCCGAGGCAGTCAAAAGAGTTGAAGAACTAACTGGCACAAGCATTCCTGTGTATGAAATTGATGTGTGTGATAAAGATGCAGTTGACAAAATGTTTGCAGAAAACGACTTTGATGCAGTAATTCATTTTGCAGGCTTAAAGGCGGTAGGCGAGAGTTGTGCTATTCCTCTGCGCTATTATCGTAACAATATTGATTCTACTTTGGTATTGCTTGAAGTAATGGAAAAATACAATGTCAGCAATATGGTATTCAGTTCTTCTGCAACTGTTTATGGTATTCCCGAGACAGTACCACTTGTTGAGGGTATGCCAACAGGTTGTACTAACCCATACGGCTGGACTAAACTTATGAACGAACAGATTTTGACAGATGCTTCGGTTGCTAACTCTGATTTGTCAGTAGTGTTGTTGCGTTACTTTAATCCTATTGGTGCTCACGAAAGTGGACGAATTGGCGAAAACCCTAACGGTATTCCTAATAACCTTATGCCATTTATTACTCAAACTGCAGTTGGCAAGAGGGAAGAATTAGGTGTATTTGGTAACGACTATCCTACACATGATGGAACAGGTGTGCGTGATTATATTCACGTTGTAGATTTAGCACGAGCACATGTAAAAGCCATAGACTATGCTGCAGAACACAAAGGCACAGAAGTGTTTAATGTTGGTACAGGTACAGGCTATAGTGTGCTTGATATTGTAAACACATTTATGAGAGTTAACAA
The DNA here is from genome assembly GCA_964629465.1 of uncultured Ruminococcus sp. Classification (GTDB taxonomy): domain Bacteria; phylum Bacillota; class Clostridia; order Oscillospirales; family Acutalibacteraceae; genus Ruminococcoides. The sequence goes on from CAZVRE010000027.1 coordinate 13,749, forward strand.
CGTTAACGTGCCATATTCAATCAAAGACCGTCGCCCAGGTGATGTTGCTGAGTGCTATGCTAATGCTGAAAAGGCATACAAGTTGCTTGGCTGGAAAGCGGAGAAAAACCTTGAGGATATGTGCCGTGATAGTTGGAATTGGCAAAAGAATAACCCTAACGGTTACTTGTGATTTAATTCTTTTAAATAATTCTTTAATGCAATTATTTTACAATGTTGTTACTGTAATTTAAAATTTTGTAATTATGGTTGACGAAGGCTTTTTTCTTTTTTACAATTAAAATACCATTTGGATGATGTGTGAAATTGGAGGAAAGCCTTATGTTAGGTAAACATATTAAGGCTGTTAGCCTTATGCTTGCTATATGCCTTATTGCAGTAATGTTTTTACTGGTTATGATATTCAACGGAAATGTTGAAGTGTATAGTCAGTCATCTGCAGTAATTTTATTGCTTTTTGTTGTAGCGGCATCCGTTGTGATTTTTGCTGCTCACGAAAAACACAACTAATATAAATCTCCGTAATTTTAATTACGGAGATTTTTGTTTTAGTAATTGAATTTTTTATTGATATGTTATATAATCAATATATCAAAAAGAAAGTGAAATTTAGGTTATGAAAAAATTTATTAAATCATTTTTAACAATATCAATAATTGCTGTGTTGCTTGTTAGTTCAACAGTAACCTCATTTGCTGCAGATGAGTTAACAGTAAATGGTGCTAAAGCAAAGGTGGGTAGCACAGTTACATATGTTCTTAATTTGGGCGATGCGTCTGAGGAAATCGTAGGTTTGCAGATGCAGGTTATCTATGATGATGAATATCTCAAAATTGACGAAAACTCTGTTTATTTCCCTAACGTAAGTGGTATGGTTTCAAATGCAGGCGTTAGTGGTATTGTACTTTTCAATTATGCAAGTGTACAAAACCCTGTTAATTTTGCTCAGTCAATGCAACTTGTAACAATGAACTTTGAAGTGCTAAAAGCAGGTGAAACTGAGATTACATATTTTGTAACAGAATTATATGGTATGAAGGCTATTAACGGCGACGAAGACGATTTTCAGCCTTACCTCAAGAGTTATACTTTCACTTATGATTTATCAGTAGACGATAAGTTAGTAGTTGAACAGGGTACTCCTGCAGTAAATAATGACGATGCATTGAAAAACGAATATCAAGGTGATTTTATCAACTATGCTGATGGCAAAGGCGAGGGTAATGCAGATACTAACAATGAAGAACACGTTGCTGTTACAGGCGAAACAACTGTTGTATCATCGCCAATAGATATAGAAAAAGACGACCCTAATAATATTACCACAATCTTGTGCATTGTTGGTGCAGTTTTAATAATTGGAATCATAGTAATTCTTGTTATCTTAAAGAACAAGAATACATCCAAAACTACTAACGAAAAAGATTTATCTCAAGAACTCAAAGAGACTACT
>CAZVRE010000028.1:0-14919 GCA_964629465.1 uncultured Ruminococcus sp.
TGTTCAATTATTTTCACATTAACAAATTGTAATTTCTTAAAATATATGCTATACTAACATCAATAAGGTGATTATATGAGAGTAATTACAGGAGAGGCACGAGGTCGTCGTCTTGAAACTTTAGAGGGTGACGATGTACGTCCTACCACTGATAAAGTAAAAGAGGCTATATTTTCTGCCATACAGTTTGATATTCAGGGCAGAACTTTTCTTGATTTGTTTGCAGGCTGTGGACAGATGGGCATAGAGGCTATTAGTCGTGGCGCTCAAAAGGCTATTTTTGTAGACAAATCTCGTAAAGCGGTGGATATAGTACGCAAAAATCTAAATGCTGTTAATTTTTATGATAGAGCAAAGGTTATACATACAGATAGCGTAAGTTATATGAGTATGATGGACGAACCTTTTGATATTGTTTTTTTGGATCCACCCTACAACAAAGGTATATTACAGGAAGTTTTACCTTTAGTTGCGGAAAAAATCAAAAAAACAGGCGTTATTATTGCAGAAAGTCACGAAAATGATACTATTTTGCAAAATTATGGCGAATTTATGCTTGACAGAGAACGGCTCTATGGTAAAATAAAAGTATCAATATATAAACATAAAGATTTTATGTAGGATGTTTTTATGGAAACCAAGGTTATTTGTCCCGGTAGTTTTGATCCCGTGACTTTAGGACATATCGACATTATAAGTCGTGCATCTAAAATGTTTGACCATGTTATTGTGGCTGTAATGAACAACCTTGCCAAAACTCCAAGTTTTACAACTGATGAACGAGTTGAACTGCTAAAGGAATGTACCAAAGATTATCCCAATGTGGAAATCGTTGGTGATGTAGACGGCTTACTTGCTGACGTTGCAAAGGAGTATGGAGCAACGGCTATTGTCAAAGGCTTACGAGCAGTGTCAGACTTTGAGTATGAATTTCAGCAGGCGCTTACAAACAAAAAACTTAACCCACAGTTAGAAACAATTTTCTTGACTTGTAACTCTGACTATCTATATTTGAGTTCAAGTGTAGTTAAACAAGTTGCTTCTCTCAAGGGGGACATAAGTGCTTTTGTTCCAGAGTGTGTGCATGATAAAATATTGGAAAGACTTAAAAAATAATTTAGATAATGGAGAGAGTAAAATGAGAGTTGATGATTTAATTTTAGAACTTCAGGATATGGTAAACGATGCTAAAGCAGTACCATTGACAAAGGACAGAAAGGTACTTGTATCAAGCGAACGCATCTTTGACATTCTTGATGAACTTGAAGACAATCTTCCATCAGAAATTCGTCAGGCAAAGGGTATTGTTGCTGACCGTGAGCAGATTCTTGAAGAAGCAAGAAGAAACGGCGATGACATTATCCGTCAGGCAGAAGAACGTCGCAAGATTATGGTTTCTCAGAGCGAAATCGTAAGAGCAGCTGAAGCACAGGCAAAGGATATCCTAAATGATGCTAAAAAGAAGGCTATGGATATGCACAAGGCTGCTAACGATTATGTTGATGACGTTATGAGAAAAACTGATGAAGCTTTGACATCACAGTTGCAGGACTTAAAGAAGACAAGACAGAGTTTCAAGGCTTCTATGAAGACAGGAAAATAATAAATCAATGTGTATAAATTTGACACAATACTTCTTATGTGAAGTATTGTGTCTTTTTTTGTCTAAAATACTGAAAAACGCCCTTATAATTTGGTAAAAAAGTTATAACATTTTTCTTGCATTTTTGAAATAGATACAGTATAATAGTTACAAAGGTGGCATTTTGTGTCACGAAGTGGCTATTTTGTTTTAAAAATAACACAAATTTGTGATAATTTTTAAGGAGGTGGCAAAATGTTTTCAGGTACTTCAGTTCATACAATCGATGCTAAGGGCAGAATAGTTTTGCCGGCTCGCTTCAGACAAGAACTTGGAGAGTCCTTTTATGTTGCAAAAGGCTTTTTTGATTGCATTCAGGTGTTGTCTTGTGAAGAATTTGAAAAATTAAGAGCAAATATTAAGTCTTTGCCTGCACAGCAAGCCCTTGCATTACAGTATGCAATTATTGCAACTGCAGTGGAAGTTACACCAAACTCCCAAGGCAGAGTACCTCTTGCACAAAACTTGAGGGATAGTGCATCACTTTCTAAAGAAGCAGTAGTTGTTGGTATGGATAATCGGCTTGAAATTTGGGATAAAGATAAGTTTGACGAATTTATGAAGGCTAATCAGCCTGCCGTAGTACAGGCTCTTGAAATGTTAAGTCTATAAGAGGTGGGTATGGAATTTAATCACATTTCAGTTCTCCTTAATGAAACAGTTGATGGACTTAATGTAAAGCCTAACGGCATATATGTTGACGGTACTGCCGGTGGTGGTGGTCATTCTGCAGAAATTCTTAAAAATCTTAAATACGGAAAACTAATTTCCATAGATCAGGATCCAGACGCTATTCAGACTGTTACAGAAAGATTTAAGGATAACCCAAACTCAATTATCGTTAAAGGTAATTTTTCAAATATGAAAAAACTTTTGAACGATAGGAATATTTATCAGGTTGACGGCGTTGTACTTGATATTGGTGTATCATCACATCAACTGGATACTGCAGAGCGTGGCTTTTCATTCCACGAAGATGCACCTCTTGATATGAGGATGTCACAATCAGGGCAAACTGCTGCAGACCTCGTGAATACACTTCCTGAAAAAGAGATTTCTAAAATATTGTTTACATATGGTGAGGAAAAGTTTGCTCCTTCCATTGCAAAATCTATTGTTAAGTATAGGGAAGAGAAAGAAATTAAAACAACCCTTGAACTTGCAGATATTATTAGGAATTCAGTACCTGAACGAGTAAGACGCAACGGACATCCTGCTCGCAAATCTTTTCAGGCATTAAGAATTGCAGTGAATCACGAGTTAGATGCTTTGGAACAAGGTCTCGACGATGCTTTTGAATTATTGTCAAAGGGTGGCAGACTTGCAGTAATTACATTCCACTCCTTGGAGGATAGGATTGTAAAGCAAAAGTTTGCAACATGGGCACAAGGTTGTACTTGCCCACCTGATTTTCCTGTTTGCGTATGTGGCAACAAACCTCAGGCAAAAGTTGTTAACAAGAAACCAATTTTGGCAGATTCAACAGAATTAGAGCAAAATTTAAGAGCAAGAAGTGCAAAATTAAGAATTTGCGAAAAAGTTTAAAAAATATTGCATTTTCTATAGACAAACGTTACAATTTGTAGTAAAATATAACAGGCTTGTAAATACTTTAGAAAACACAAGAACTTGTGTTTTGGCTTAAAATGTAGCCCAATATAGTGTATTTTTCTACAAAAGAAAAATTACAAACTTTAACTATTTTCTACTACAGAATTATAAAAAGGTTAAAATTTTGTAACCTTTTTAAAAATCACTTGAAATTTACGTTTTTTACATAAAAGTTACATTTGTTGGATGAATTTGAGGTTGTTATAAATGATGTACGAAAATCACAGCGCCGCTTATGATTTAAATTTATTTAAAGATAATACTGCTAAAAAACTTCCAAAAGAAGAACAGAAGAATAGCAGAGAAAATAAAGTAGTAACATTACCACAAGAAGAACTTATGAAGATCCGCAAAAGAAAGCACAACCCATTTGTGCTTTTACTTGGTGGAGTGGCTACTGCTGTAATCACTTTGATTGTGGCAACTATTATTGTGGGACAAGTTCAACTTACTGAACTTAATCAAAAAGTTATTACTGCACAAGAAACACTGGAAAATTCCAAAAGTACATATACACAGTTGCAGATGGCAGTTCAGTCAAAACTATCTACATCTGAAATTGAAAACTATGCTGAAAATAATCTTGGAATGAGTAAGGCTGAAAATGCCCAAAAAGAATTTGTTTCTTTATCTGAGGGTGACAAGGTTGAAATCTCAGAGGATGCAAACAAAAACTTTATCCTAAAAACTATTGAAGCAATCAAGAGTCTTTGGTCATAACATTGGGCTTAACTTAATAAATATGTTATGTATGAATAAGAGTTGAGATTTGTAATCTTAACTCTTTTTTCGATATTAAATGGTAAGATTTGGCTAAAATTAGGTCAAAAATTACACAAATTTGCAGAAAGGAGTTGCTGTATTTGAGCAGAAATAGAGATAAAAAATACAAAAAAGGCTTTTCACAAACTTTAAGGTCAAGAACAGCCATTTTGATTGTTATAATATTGGTTATAGGCTTTGGTGCAGCAATTTTAAGACTGGGCTATTTATCAACTGTCAAGAGTGCTTATTTGCAAGAAAAAGCCGTTGATCAGCAGTTGGGAGATACAGTGCTATCTGCAAAGCGTGGTACTATTTATGATTCTAACGGTAAAGTCCTTGCAAAGAGTGCCTCAGTTTGGAAAGTTGTTTTGGCTCCTGCGTATTTTCAGGATGATGAGCAGAGAGCGTATGTGGCACAAGGTTTGTCAGAGATTTTGGACCTTGAATATGAAGATGTTTACGAAAAAACTAAAAAGCAATCATATTATGTTATTCTTAAGAGAAAAATAGAGACAGAAGAACGTGAGAAAATATTGGAGTTTGTTGACCAGTTAACAGAAAAGTACAGCAAACTTGGTTCTGCTATTGTTCTCTTTGATGATTATAAAAGATATTATCCTTATGGTGAATTGGCATCATCTGTAATTGGTTTTACAGGTTCTGACGATCAGGGGCTTGAGGGTATTGAGTATCAGTACGATGATTACCTCACAGGTACAACGGGCAGACTTGTTACTGCACAGAATGCTGCACAGACAGAGATGCCTTTTCAGTACGAACAAAGTGTAGATGCTCAGGATGGTTACGATATTACTCTAACTATTGACGAAACCATACAGTCAATAGCCGAAAAATATATGAAACAAGGTCTTGTGGATAATAATGTAGTCAATCGTGGCGTTTGCATTATTATGAACGTAAAGACAGGCGCAATTCTTTCTATGGTAACTGTGGGTGGCTATGACCTTAACAACCCATATGATTTACCTGATGCAGACATGGAAGCAATATCTCAGTTGCCTGAAGATGAACAGGCTGCAGCAGAGAGTTCTGCGTTGGCTGCTATGTGGCGTAATAAGGCAATTGCTGACACATATTACCCAGGCTCTGTTTTCAAAATGTGTACTGCATCAATGGCACTCAACGAGGGATTGATAAGTGACAATACAACGTTCTACTGCTCAGGTAGTGCTAAAATTTACGACCATACTATAGGTTGCCATAATAGAAGTGGTCATGGTACACAAAATTTCTTTAAGGCTATTTGTAACTCCTGTAACCCTGCATTTATCAGTATAGGTCAAAGTGTTGGGGCAGAGAATTTCTGGAAGTATTACAAGGGCTTTGGTTTCTCTGAAAAGTCAGGTATCGATCTTCCCGGTGAGTCACAGGATATATTCTTTAGCGAAGACGGTTCTATGACAGAAACTGACTTGGCAGTTGCATCTTTTGGTCAGAACTTCTCAATTACACCTATTCAGATGATTACTGCTTGTGCTGCAGTATGTAACGGTGGTTATGTAGTTCAACCTTATATTGTACAAACAATTTCTGACGCAGACGGTAATGTTATCAAAAATACAGAAACTACTGTTAAGCGTCAGGTTATATCCAGCGAAACTTCAAAGAAAATGTGTGAATATCTTGAGGCAAACACTACTCAGGGCGGTACAAACAACGGATATATTGCCGGTTATCGTGTAGGTGGTAAAACAGGTACTTCCGAAAAACTTACCTCATCAGGTGGTTCAGAGGACTACATTGCATCATTCTGTGGCTTTGCTCCTGCTGATGATGCCGAAGTAGCTTGTCTTGTATTTTTTGATACACCAAAGGGTGCTAACTACTACGGTAGCCTTGTATCTGCTCCTGTATTTGTAAATATTATGAGTGAAGTGCTTCCTTACCTTGAACTCCAGGTTGAGTATTCTGACAACGAAATTGAGTATCTGGATACTGTTGCAGGTTCCTATGTAGGTTTAACTCCAGAACAAGCAGAGGCAAAGGCAAAGCAGGACGGCTTTACTGTTACTGTTAAGGGTAGTGGTGATACAGTTCTTTCCCAAATTCCTTCTGCATCCTCAAAGATACCAAACGGTGGTAATGTGGTGCTATATACCGACGAGGAGTCAGAGACAACTACAGTTACAATGCCTAACTTGGTAGGACTTTCAATAAATGATGTTAATTATTACGCAAACTATTATGGCATAAATGTAAGTATGTCAGGTGTAACATCAAGTTCTAATGCTATCTCTACATCTCAAAGCATAGAGGCAGGTACAGAGGTTTCAGCAGGTACTGTTGTTACGGTTAAATTCGTTGAAAATACTGTTGTCAACGATTAAGATTGCAAAAAGAAAGGATAGATAATTATGAACACTCCTGTTTTTAGTTTCTGGACTTTAATTACTGCAGTTCTTGCTTTTGGAATTTCTGCAGTTTTGGGTAAGTTCCTAATTCCTTATTTATATAAACTAAAGTTTGGTCAAACAATTCTTGATATTGGACCATCTTGGCACAAAGAAAAACAAGGCACACCTACAATGGGTGGAATTATGTTCATTGTAGCAATAGTTATTTCAACTATTTTGAGTGTAGTGTTGCCTTGTGTAACTAACTTTAATTTAGGCAATTCTGTTATGGACACTTCCGTAGTGTTTATTGGCTTGGCAATGGCTTTGTGTTATGGTGGTGTAGGTTTTATTGATGATTATATCAAAGTAGTTAAAAAGAGAAACTTAGGACTTACTGCTATGCAGAAGTTGGTATTGCAGTTTGCTATTGCTATTGGTTATCTTGTGGCTATGGCTTTCTTTGGTGGAGATACTGTAACAATAATTCCATTTGCAGGTGCAGTTGACTTAGGTTGGTTTTATTATGTTATTGCTTCCATTGTAATAGTTGGTATGGTTAATGCAGTAAATTTGACTGATGGCATTGACGGACTTGACGGATCAGTTACTTTCTTTGTAGCAATGTTCTTTATGCTTATTGCAAGTTATTTGCATTATGCGGGTGTTACACTGCTATCAGCAGCCGTTGCAGGAGCCTGCTTAGGTTTCTTGGTATGGAACTTCCATCCAGCAAAGGTGTTTATGGGTGACACAGGTTCTTTGTTCTTAGGTGGTATGGTGTGCGCAATAGCATTTGCTTTGGATATGCCAATTTTACTCTTGCCACTTGGCGTTGTTTATCTTGCAGAAATGTTCTCTGTAATGTTGCAGGTAACATATTTTAAAATAACAAAGGGCAAGAGATTGTTTAAGATGAGTCCTATTCATCATCACTTTGAAATGTGTGGTTGGTCAGAAGTTAAAATAGTTGTTGTGTTTAGTTGTGTAACTGCACTGTTTGGAATATTGGCATTTTTGTTAGTATTATTTGGTTAATATATAAATAAATTTTGACAAGGAGGTATTGTTATGGCGCCACATATAGAAGTTATGCATAAGGCAGATATGAATAAATATTACGACGAAAAAGTCACAGAAAAAAAAGAAAAGCGCGACAGAAGAAGACGTGATAGCAAACCTTCAAACAAATTTATGGCTCGTTTGGAGTCAACAGGTTTTGTAAGGCAAGGTATGGGACTTGATTTACCTTTCCTTTTGCTGATATTTGTTCTGCTGATAATCGGTATGATTATGATGTTCTCAGCAAGTTATCCTGTTGCTTATTACGAAATAGGTGATAGTTATTACTATCTTAAGAGACAGTTGATTTTTGCTGTGTTGGGTGTGGCTTGTATGTTTGCCATATCTTTCTTTAATTACAACAAATTACATAAATGGGCAGGTATAATTTTAGGTATTTCATATGTAGGTTTGATTCTTGTACTTGTTGTGCCCTCAAACGGTGGAGTTAACCGTTGGTTTGAGATAGGTGCGTTAAGATTTCAACCGTCTGAAATTTCAAAATTTGCAATAATTTTGTTCTTTGCCCATTGGGGTAGTAAGTACTACGATAAAATGCAGTCTTGGAAGTACAGTGTGCTTCCTGCAGTTGTGGTATTCGGCTCAACTGCTTTACTGCTGTTTTTAGAGCCTCACTATTCCTGTATTGTTATCATTATGATATTAACCGTTATTATGGTTTACATATATGGTATGCCTGGCAAATACTTGGCTATAGGTGGAGTTGTAGTGGTTGGTTTGGTGCTGATTTTGGCAGTAACAGGCGGACTTTCTTACGCTATGCAACGTATGGACGGTTGGGGTCAGGCTTTGGAATATACCACAGAGGAAATGTGGCAAACAACCTGGCAGACTCGTAACTCTCTATATGCAATAGGTTCTGGTGGTTTATTCGGTTTAGGCTTGGGACAGTCAAGACAGAAGTATTTGTATTTGCCTGAACCACAGAACGATTTTATCTTTGCAGTAGTTTGCGAGGAATTAGGTTTGGTAGGGGCAATAATTATACTTGTAATTTTTGCTTTGTTAGTGTGGAGAGGTATTTCTTTGAGTTTGCGTGCAAAAGATAAATTTGGCAAACTCTTGGGCATAGGCTTGTCTTCACAGATTGGTGTGCAGGTAATACTTAATATTCTGGTTATTACTGACTGGCTACCTAACACAGGTATCAGTCTGCCGTTCTTTAGTTACGGTGGTTCATCTTTGATTATGTTGCTTGCTCAGATGGGCATAGTTTTGTCTATTTCAAGAACTGCAAATATAGAAAAACAGTAAGGAAGATTTGTATGAGAATTTTGTTAGCCGGTGGAGGTACAGCAGGTCACATCAATCCTGCACTTGCAATAGCCGGTTGCGTTAAAAAGCATAACCCCGATGCTGAGATATTATTTGTAGGTAACCGTGGTGGTATGGAGCAGACTTTGGTTCCCAAAGCAGGTTACAATATGGAGTTTATTACCATAAGTGGTTTTAAACGGAAAATGAGTTTTAATGCTTTAAAAGAAAATATATCAACAATTAAAAAGACTTTTGTGTCAATGCAGGAGTCTAAGAAAATCATAGAAAACTTTAAGCCTGATATTTGCATAGGTACAGGTGGTTATGTGAGTGGACCTGTTCTTAAGGCTGCTGCAAAGTTGGGTATTCCAACTATTATTCACGAGCAAAATGCTTACCCAGGTGTTACAAATAAAATGCTTGCGAAGTCAGCCTGCAAGGTTATGCTTGCAGTAAAAGATGCCGAAAAGCATTTTCACAAAGGTTGCTCATTTGTTGTTACAGGCAACCCTGTTCGTAGTGAAATTATATACGCTGACAAAGAAAGTGCAAGGAAAGAACTTAAACTTGATAATAGACCTGTAGTTTTGTCTTTTGGTGGCTCATTGGGGGCAAGAAAGATTAACGAGGGCATGGCTGGACTTATTGCACGAAGTGGTAAAGACGGTAAGTATCAACACATTCACGGCTATGGCAGATACGGCAAGTGGTTTCCTGACCTTATAAAGGAAAAGGGTACTGACATTGCTGATTGCTCTAATCTTGATGTTAGAGAATACATTGACAATATGGCCACTTGTATGGCTGCTGCTGATGTTGTAATTTCACGAGCAGGTGCTATCACATTGGCAGAAATTCAGGCATTGGGTAAGGCTGCTATTTTGATTCCGTCACCTAATGTTGCAGAAAATCATCAGTACCATAATGCTATGGCATTAGTTAATAACAGGGCTGCAGAGATTATTGAGGAAAAAGACCTTACTGAGGAAATTGTTATTCAAAAGGTAGATAGTTTGCTCAGTGATCAGCACAAATTAAATGAATATTCGCACAATTCCAAGAATATGGCGATAGTTGATGCAGGGGAGAGAATTTACTCTGTAATCAATGAAATTTTATCAACAAAATAAGTCACTTAAACTAACCTTTTTCATAAAATATAATCGGTAGATTTTTCTTGAAAAAGGGGTGCTTGGGGTGTCAAAGTTTATTATAAACGGTGGATGTAAATTAAGTGGTGAGGTAGAGGTTCAAGGCTCCAAAAACAGCGCCTTGCCTATGCTTTCTGCTACTATTTTAACAAGTGGAGAGAATGTGCTCTTTAATTGTGCAGGGCTGTCGGATATTGATGCTGCGTTGAGGATACTTCGTTACCTTGGTTGTGAAGCGTATAAATCAGGCACAACAGTTATGGTCAATACTGATAATATGACAAACTTCGATATACCTGACGATTTGATGCGTGAGATGCGAAGTTCCATAGTTTTCTTGGGTGCAATAATTTCTCGCACAGGCAGAGCAAGGTTGAGCTTTCCTGGTGGTTGCGAGTTAGGGCCTAGACCTATAGACTTGCATCTTAAGGCTCTTTCAAAAATGGGAGTAAAAATCAAAGAACGCCACGGAGTTATAGATTGCGTTGCCGAGAATGGCCTTAAGGGAGCAAAAATTGCTTTGTCATTCCCAAGTGTGGGAGCAACCGAAAACATAATTCTTGCAGCAGTTAAAGCCAAGGGTACAACAACTATTACCAATGCTGCTCGTGAGCCTGAAATTGAGGACCTGTGTGAGTTTCTTAACTCTTGTGGTGCCAAGATTTACGGAGCAGGAGAGGGTACAATAGTAATTGACGGTTGCGACAAACTGTACGCAACAGAACATAGTATAATTCCTGACAGAATTGTGGCCACTACTTTGATGGCATGTGGAGCAGTAACAGGGTCAGAGATTTATTTACGAGGGATAATTCAAAATCACTTGAGTTCCATAATTCCTGTGTTTGAAGAAGCAGGTTGTATGGTGCTTTGCAAAGATGGGGATATGTTTCTGAAAGCACCACAAAAGTTAAAGCCAATGACTCTTGTTAGGACTATGCCTTATCCAGGTTTTCCAACAGATGCTCAAGCGCCGGTTATGGCAATGGCTACTTTGTGCAACGGCACAACGGTGTTTGTGGAGAATATATTTGAAAATAGATACAAACATGTTAGCGAACTAACACGACTTGGAGCAAATATAAATGTTCAAGGTAAGGTGGCAGTTGTTAACGGAGTAAAATCTCTTTACGGTGCATCAGTTGAGGCTATGGACTTGCGAGGTGCTGCAGGACTTGTGGTAGCAGGTTTGGCGGCTGAAGCAACAACAGAGATTAAATCAATTTGTTATTTAGAAAGAGGATACGACAACTTTGAACTTGTGCTAAGTTCATTGGGTGCTGATATAAAAAAGATATAGGAAGTAGAAAGGGGGATGTGTATGGACGAATATAGACCAACCAGACGTCGCAAACTTACGCCTGAAGAACAAAAGGCGCTTGAGAAGCAACGTCGTAAAGAGAGAGAAATTGCTCGTAAAAATGCAAAACAGGACGCAAAGTACCGTGAAGCAGCAAGAAAACAAGCTATAAAAAATGGTCAAAATCCACACTTGGTAATTGAAATTCCTGCTCGTCCTGAACCCCCAAAGAAAAAGCGCAGAAAGAAAACTACTCCTGATATAATCAAGGCTGAAACCAACAAGCGTGTTCGTGATATGGCGCCTACTGATTACGACGACGGTTATTATGTTGATGAAGTACAGGTGCGAAAAGCACAGGCTCAAAAGCAACGCAGGAAACGTCGCAAAAATCAGCCTAAACAGTTAACTCCTAAGCAGAGAAAATTCAGAAGAATTATTGCTTATATATGTATTATTCTTGTGATTGTAGTGATTGGCGTGTCTTTGTCCCTAACTGTATTGTTTAAGACAGAGAATATTACTGTTGAGGGTAATAAGTATTACGACAACAACACTATCATTGAGTTAGTAGGAGTTACAAAAGGAGATAATATCTTTGTTGCCAGTATGTTTGGCAACGAAGATGCTGTGTCGGACAAACTCCCTTATGTAAAGGAAGCAAACATAAAGTTTAAAATTCCTGATACTGTTATTATTGATATTACTCACGAGACTCCTTACTATGCAGTAAAAGTCACAGACGGTTACTATGTGGTAAATGAGGAAGGCCGTATATTGGAGAAAACCGAAACTCGGCCAAAAAAACTGATGCTCATAAAAGTTAAGTCTATTAAAACTGCAGAAATCGGCAAAAAAATGGAGTTCAGTGACGAGAAGATATCTCAAGCCCTTAACAGTATTTCGGAAACAATTTTAAACTATGGATACACTGATATTACTGAAATTGATGTACGAAAGTTATCTAACTTGTCAATTACATACGATAACAGAATTAAAGTAAAAATTGGTATGCCACAGGATATTGATTATAAATTGCGAACAGCGTTTACAATCATAAACGAAAAACTTGATCCTAATAATAGTGGAATTATCAAGGGAGTTCTCAATGTGTCTGAGTGTAACACTACAAAAAGATCGTACTTTAACGAGGGTGAGATTGACGAAATTGAGGCAACCACAGTACCAACTACAGAGGCTACCACAGAGGCAACAACTGCATTGTCAACCTTTGTAACTGCACCTGCAGATACTCAAGCAACAGAGTCTACTGAACAAGTAGAAACTGAAGCATTGGAGTAAAATGTACTAAATTATGCTAAAATTTATACTAAAAAGTTAATTATTTACAATAAAGTTTAAAATTTATATTTACTTTTTAGAATAAATATGTTATTTTATTAGATGTAGTATAATAAAATGCTATTTGTATGCGACTTTAACATTTGTTTATAAAATCGTTATTTCAAGGAGGAAGTAAAAATGGCTTTTGGATTAGAATTAGAAAGCGAGTATATGCCTGTTATTAAAGTTATCGGTGTCGGTGGCGGCGGCGGTAACGCTATCAACCGAATGGTCAAGATGGAAGTTAGAAATGTTGAATTTATTGCTGTTAACACAGATGACCACGTACTAAGACTTTCACAGGCTTCACAGACAATTCAGATTGGTGAGAAGTTAACAAAGGGTAAGGGCGCTGGCTCTATGCCTGAAATTGGTAAAAAGGCTGCAGAAGAAAGCAAAGAAGAAATCACTGCTCTTCTAAAAGATACAGATATGGTATTTGTAACTGCCGGTATGGGTGGTGGCACTGGTACAGGCGCTGCTCCAGTTGTTGCAAAGATTGCTAAAGATATGGGCATCTTGACAGTTGCTGTTGTTACAAAGCCATTTGCATTTGAGGGTAAACGTCGTATGGCACAGGCTGAACAGGGTATTCAGGAACTTGCTGCTTGCGTTGACTCATTGATTATCGTTCCTAACGAAAGACTAAAATATGTTTCAGAAACTCCTATCACTCTACAAAACGCATTCTCTATTGCTGACGATGTTCTACGTCAGGGTGTTCAGAGTATCTCTGACTTGATTCTTGTTCCGGGTATGATTAACCTTGACTTTGCTGACGTTACTTCAATTATGAAGGATGCAGGTTATGCTCATATGGGTATGGGTTCTGCTACAGGTAAGGACAAGGCTACTGAGGCTGCTAACGCTGCTATTTCAAGCCCATTACTTGAAACATCTATCGACGGTGCAAAGGGTGTTATCATTAACATCACAGGTTCACCTGATATCACACTTGAAGATGTTGATGCTGCTTCAACAATGATTTCCGAGAAGGTTTCTGGCGATGCAAACATCATCTGGGGTGTTGTGTTTGATGAAAAAATGGAAGATGCTATCAGCGTAACTGTTATTGCTACAGGCTTTAACGCTGACGGTAAGCCTGTTTCAAAGGATGACAGCGTAATCATTGAAGATGCTGACGATAAAGAAAGCGTTGAAGATGACGACGATACATTCTACGACATTATGTCAATCTTTAATAAGTAATTTAATATTACATAAAGAAAACGGTATGGTGTAAGCCATACCGTTTTTTGTTGTGTATTTTGGAAAGAATAAATATTATTCTTCCATTTGTTTGCCCAAGAACGCAGCGGCGCTTTGGGCCAGTTTGACCTCGGTGTCGGTGGGCATTTTGTTGTCGTCGCTTTTTAGCATAACAACTGCGCCTGTAACGTCACCTGCTGCAATAATCGGATAGATTATGGCTGCGTTTTTGTCCACACCCTCCACAGGCTGAACTTCTGTAATTGTGTTAGCGCTTGCCTGAAAACTCTTGCGATTATCAATGTAGTTCTCAAGAGTGGATGTGATTCTGCGCTCCAAATATTCACGCTTTGGCACGCCTGCCGCTGCAATAACGTGGTCACGGTCGCAAATAATAGTAGGTAGGTTGCTGATTCGTGACAGCACATCTGCGTATTGACCGGCAAAGACAGACATCTCACCTACAGGGGAGTATTTTTTGAAAATTACCTCGCCGTCAGTAGCGGTAAAAATTTCCAATGGGTCGCCTTCACGAATTCGCAAAGTACGTCTGATTTCTTTTGGAATAACCACCCTGCCTAAATCATCTATACGCCTAACAATACCTGTTGCTTTCATATATAAAAACTCCTTTTCACTATTTAATGGTGTGGAGTTAGTATGTGGAATATTGCCATTATTATACTCAAACGGAAGCACGCTTTTTAATTCCTCTTCAACCCAATCTTCTCGTCCGTATAACTCACGTTCT
Organism: uncultured Ruminococcus sp.; assembly: GCA_964629465.1. Lineage (GTDB taxonomy): Bacteria > Bacillota > Clostridia > Oscillospirales > Acutalibacteraceae > Ruminococcoides. The sequence continues at coordinate 14,468 of CAZVRE010000028.1, forward strand.
ATGACTCATATCTCCATGTCATCAGCAAAACTCGTATAATTGTTTTTAAACATCACGCACACAAAGAGGCTGCAGAAAAACATATTAAAGTCTTCTCAAAGCGGCAAGGGGAGAAATCTCCCTGTCGTGATTATATAACTGACAACTTATTATGGTTGCTAAACACAATATATAGTGTTATAATTGACATATAAATACAAATATTATTAAAAGGGCTTGACAATGTTATAATTGCGGAGTATAATGATAATCGGCAAATATTAAAGGAGGTTTGATATATGTCAGTATTTAGTGAAAGGCTAACCGCATTGATGAAAGCCAAAGGGCTATCACAAAAGGATTTTGCAAAGAAAGCAAACATCACCGAGTCGGCTATGTCTTACTATGCAAAAGGAGTACGTACCCCAAGTGGCGAGGTTCTTGCTAGAATAGCAAAGGCACTCGACACAACC
>CAZVRE010000029.1:0-14395 GCA_964629465.1 uncultured Ruminococcus sp.
GAGAAGAAATTAAGAATTGAAGATGCTTTGGCTGCTACAAAGGCTGCAGTAGAAGAAGGCATCGTTGCAGGTGGTGGTATTGCACTAATGAACGCTATCCCTGCAGTATCTGCTTATGTTGAAACTCTTGAGGGTGACGAAAAGACAGGTGCGCAGATTGTGCTCAAGGTATTGGAAGCACCACTACGCCAGATTGCTTCAAACGCTGGTTTAGAGGGTTCAGTAATCGTAGAAAACGTTAAGAAAGCAAACAAGGTAGGCTACGGCTACAATGCTCTTACAGAAGAATACACAGATATGATTGATGCAGGTATTGTTGACCCAACAAAGGTTACACGCTCTGCTATTCAGAACGCTTCTTCCGTTGCTGCTATGGTTCTCACAACTGAATCATTAGTTGCAGATATCAAAGAGCCTGCTCCTGCAGTTGCTCCTCAACCTGATATGGGTGGTATGTACTAATTCAATAATAAAATTAAGAGAGAAGCAGATGCTTCTCTCTTTTTATTTCACAAAAACGGAGGCAATTATATTTGCCTCCGTTACTTTATTTATCAAGCAGTTTTTTGAATTTACTCCCATTATCAATGAACAATGACTGTATTCCATATGCTGCCATAGGAATCATCAAAATCAAGTATGTGGTGGAATATTGAGATTTTGCTTCGCATAGTAAGTGGTAACCAAATCCACCCAGTAAAACAAGAATAAGCAGAATGTTCTCCAAATTCGCTTTCTTTTTAGCAAAAAGGCATATACAGCCGGCAGTAAACAATACGAATAAAATCTGCATATATTGATTAAAGTAAAAATCAAGGAACACACCAGCGTTTCCGTCATAAACACTTGTGGCAAGTGCGTTTAAGTCTTTTATGTGGTCTTTGGTTTTACTTATCCATATACTTTCGTAGGTAGGTTCATTCCATTGGCTTAATACTTTACTGCCAAAGAATTTGATTGTATATATAGGGTTACTTGCAAAAGTTGTCATCTGAACATTTAATCTGTCGCTAATTAGGTAAGATACGGTGTTTTCGTCAAAGTCAAAATTTTTGTAATATCCCATATAGTCAGGGCTATACCAACCTGGTGCTGAGTATGCTTCGCTCAAACCCATTGCAAGATATGATGCTTGAGAAACGCCATCTCTCAAATCAACGTCAGCACGTTTTTCGTATGACATTACAATTACGTTGTTAATAGAGAAAGCAACAACAAACAGCGCCATGGCGCAAGCGATACTCTGCCATTTTTTGTGTTTTATTGTATGCACAAACAAAATTATAGCAAAAGCGACTGCATAGATTAGATTGTTGTATTTTGCCATAACTGATATTGCAAGTAATATTGTGCATGGTAAAAACATAATGTACTTGTTTGTTTGTAAATACTTAATCAAAAAGTAACTTGCCCATATTCCGCAACACATACCAATAATATTACCGTATGCAAATGTGCAAAGTAAAATAGGTTGCAAACATCCTAAAAGTAATATGATAGTAAAAAACTCAATAGATTTTCGTTTAAATACAAATTTTGAAATTTTTGCTATTCCACAATATGCTAACGCTACACAAATTACGTTAATTACCTGTATTGGCATAGAACTATCTGCACCGAAAATTCTATATACTACCTCACATATAAACACAAACCCTAATTGGAAGGGGTAAAAATCATAATAAGAGTAATTGTTATAGAATTCCTTAAAATATGAGTCACCGTCAAAGTATAGGGAAGAGTAGTCGCCTTTTATAAATTCCGTAGCAGACTCAAATATATTGGCACTATCTGCTGCAGGGATTTGCCATACAGAGAATATCCATACAAACCCAAGTGCTATTACATACACAAATAACCCTGCGTACATAAACTTCATATTTACTTTTGCAAAGAAGTCGTATGATTTGTTAAGCATAATTATACAAGTAAATACAATCAAAATTATTGCCAAATTTAAAATTATATTGTCAGTATTAAATAGAATATGCTCAACTTCATAAGCATCAGGGTCAATTACACAAGTTTGAACAATACTCATTATTGCAATAAAACCAAATGCAACGAAAGCAAAAACAGTAATCAAATTTGAAACAATTGCTTCAAGTTTACTTCTTTGATAAACGTCAGTTATTGTCTTAATTTTTTCGTCATATACATTCATATAGTGTAATCCTTAGTTTGTTAGAATTCTTTTTTAATATCTCTTACAAACAATTTGCTTATCTCATCTTTGATATCTTTATTATTAAATAACACATTAACTACAGCATCAACAATAGGTGTGTCAACGCCCTTTTCGTCAGCAATTTTTTTCAATGCTTTTGATGTCATAACGCCTTCAGCAAGTTTGTCGAACTTAATGCCTTTGGCAAAATCTTCACCATATTTTCTGTTATGACTCCAAGGAGAGAACAATGTTGCTTCGTAATCACCAAGGTGACAAAGCCCATATGCACTCTTTTCGTTACCACCACAAGAACCAATAAGTCGTCCAACTTCAACAGTACCCCTTGACATAAGTGCACCTTTGATAGATGTCATATTAAGTCCGTCTAGTATACCTGCAGCAATACCAATAACATTTTTGGCAGCGGCTCCGATTTCGCTACCAATAAGATCAGTTCCAATATAAAATCTAATTAGGTCAGAACTAAACTCGTCTACCAATCGGTTCTTAATCATTACATTGTCGCTATCAATTACCATACAGTTAGGTATTCCACGTACATAATCTTGAGGATGACCGGGACCCACCCATACTGCTATTGGAGTTTTGTTTGTATCAACAAAATCAGAAACAACTTCAGTAAGTCTTTTACCTGTTGTAACCTCAATACCTTTCATACATAAAACTATTGTTTTGCCCTCAAGTGGATATTTGCTTATATCCTGCATATATGAGCGCAAATGTTGTGATGATATTGAAATTATTATTACTTCACCGTGGTTAATTGCCTTTTCTAAATCACTTGTTACTTCAATTGATTCAGGGTATGTAAGGTAATCGTTTTTGTGGGTGCTGTGAAGTTGTTTAAAGTCAGGTGCATCTGCAAGTCCACAAGAGATTACATTGTGTCCAATTTTGTCAAGATACCATGCAATACAACTGCCCCAACGACCACAGCCTAAAACTGAAATTTTCATATATTTCTCCTATCTTAAATTCCCGCCTAACCGTAAGAAACATTTAATAACCTGCCTACTATAGGACAGGTGGGCACCGCCTTTTTACTTTAGTACTCCCAACGTTCCCACAAAGGGAGAGGTCTGCACACCATAAAAAGAGATTAGGTTCCCAAGATAATTGTTGTAGGGTTATTTTAGTTTCATACACGCATTAGGCAGGATAGAATTTAATCTTCGTAAAATGCTTCGTTAAAACGGTCCTCAAAAATCTGATTGAGTCTTGATAGCAGTTCTTCATCCAAAACCTCAACAAGTTGTTCTTCGCCGTTTTCTTCAACTGATTCTAATATATAGTATTCACCACTATCGTTTAAAATATCTTCGCTATTTTCATAAACTGGCAGCAAAGCATAATATTCTGTGTCATTTTCAACAATAACGTCCAAAATTTCAAAATTTTGTTCTTTGCCGTCTTCATCAAGTAAGGTGATTAAATCGGCTGAGAATTCATTCATTATAGTGCTCTCCTTAAATGTTTTTATATAATATTATTTTACAATAGTTGTATTCACTCGTCAAGTAATACAATTTATTAGTTACAAAAAAATAATTTATAAAATTTATATAAAAGTTTTCAAATAAGTGTTGACTTTTTATAATAATGTGATAAAATATAGTTGACAAGAGAAGAGAGACAGATTTTGATTACTCCATAAAATTACCTAAAAAGCCGACGGACCTCACCGTCGGTTTTTTCTTTCTCTTTTTTCCTTTGTTCTTTCTTTAATTTTTGTAATTTATTGTCTATATTTCTATTTATCTATTGAAATTTTTTATAAAATGGGCTATAATCTTTTAGAATATTATTGTGGAACATTAGTGCATAATATCCTTATTATGTATTTCGGGGGAATTATATTGCGTGCTTTTAATGAACTCCCTATGGAGTTTCAAAATGAAAGTGTTAAAAAATACTATAATATCCTTGCAGAGCGTAAAACAAGTTTAAAATTAAAGAGAGCGTTTGATATCATTATGTCTTTAATTGTGCTTGTGTTTTTGATTATACCAATTTTAATTATTGCTTTGCTTGTTAAATTAACTTCCAAAGGTCCTGTATTTTATCGTCAGGTGAGGGTTACAACTTATAACCGTGAGTTTAGAATTTTTAAATTTCGTACTATGGTTGTCAATGCTGACAAAATGGGTGCGTTAGTTACCGCTCAAAACGACCCACGAGTTACCAAGATTGGTTCTTTTTTGCGCAAATACAGACTCGATGAGTTGCCTCAGATATTTAACGTATTAATTGGCGATATGAGTTTTGTTGGAACACGCCCCGAAGTTCCTAAGTATGTTGCTGAATATAAAGATTTATATTACGCAACTTTGCTTATGCCTGCTGGAATAACCTCACTTGCAAGTATCAAATTTAAAAATGAGGACAAACTTCTTGCTCAATCAACCAATATTGACGATGATTATATAAAAATTATTTTACCTAAAAAAATGAAATATAATCTTGTTTATATTGAAAATTTTAGTGTTAAAAATGATATTTCTTTAATGTTCAAAACAATAAAAGAAGTATTTTCATAAGTTTTGCATAAATATATACAGGAGGTGAGATATATGGCAGGTGCCATTAAAGAAAGTTATAACAACTTCAAAAACATGAGCGAAACTTCTCGCTTTAGAATTTCGTATATTGTAGCGCTATTTTTCTGCTATGTATCTTTTTTACAAGTTCCTGCATATGTTAGCCTTGTATTTTTATTTATATGGGGTATCAAAATCGCATACAAAAAAGTTGTTGTTAATCGTTGTATAGGCAGATTAAGATTTGGGTTCTGGATACTTTTATTTATTGGTCTCAACATTATCACTATTATTGCCCATATAAATTTAAACGATGTGAAATATTTTATAGTAAGTACAGGGCTTAATGTTCTTATGCTATTGCATATGTGTATTTGCTTCTTTGTGTTTTATGGTATGCACACAGAACGTGAGGTAAACACAAAAGAAGAGTTATACATAGTATGCAAGTTTATCATTTATGCTACATCAATTTTGGGCGTTATTGGGTTTATATTACTTTTCTGTGGTTTTAGATACGAAAGCGGAGATTTTATTCATCTCATTACATACGAGGAAGAAAGATTTACAGGCGTGTATTTTAACCCTAATATGCTTGGTTTTATTTCGGTTGTATCTGTAGTATGTTGTCATATTGTATGCAGAGAAGACTTTTTAATTCAAGCCAAAAGACCTCCGGTTAGTAAGATTTGGATATCTATTTCGTTGCTTGTAAGTATGTTTTCTGTTTTATTGTGTGACTCCAATGCCACAATGATTTTATTTATAGCATATGTAATCACTATTTTAGTGTTTAACTTTTTCTCAATGACTGCTAATATTACCAAAAAGCAGTTTGCGCTTAAGTTTATTGCTTTGATTTTAGCGTGTGCTTTTGTTGCTTACGCTTCATTTGCAGTTAGGTCTATTTGTCAGGATGCGTTCAGTTCATTACTATCATCTTCAGAGGAATACTATGACTTTGGCAGAGAAGAATTTACTGACAGTGGACGCTTTAAACTTATTGAAGAAAGCGTAGGATTATTCAGATTATCTCCTGTAATAGGCATCAGCAGTGGTAATATAATTCCTTACAGCCAAGAGTTTGTATCAGGGCTTATGAAGATAGACTACCATCATCACGATTTGCACAATGGCTATCTAACACTACTTGTATCTACCGGTGTTGTTGGTTTTTGCGTTTTCGCAATATTCGGCATACGTTTTGCAAAGCATATTGCAAAAAGCCTATTTAAGCGTCAAAATGCGCTATCAAGGGATATTTTACCTTGCTTATTTGCGTTTTGTTGTGCATATTTAATTTATGCTTTTTTTGAGCGTGCATTATTATATGATGTATCATTTATGGTAGTATGGTTCTGGTATATGGTTGGTTGTACAAGTATGTATCTCAACAAATATGAGCCACTTAAAGAAACATATTACACAATGGAAAGAAGAAGAATACCAAGACATATGGTTTAGTCTTGTTATTTGCTAAAAAATAGTTTATAATATACCATAAGGAGTTCCTTATGGTATATTTTGTTTTATATCGAAATATTTGCACTATGGTGATATTATGAGGCTTTATATTAAGCGAGATAAAACTGTAGATAATTCAATGTTCGTTGTATTTGACGAAAGTTGCAACGAGAAGTATTGTGTTGCTGGTACAAATAATTCATTAAAAGTAAAAGATGAATATCAAAATGTTTGCCTTAAAATTCGTAGATTCAATTTGCTTAAATTAAATATTTTTGTTATTAATTTTGGCGATTATAACATTAAATTTGTTTACGGAGATAGTAACAACAAGTTTATCTGCTATTTTCACGGTATTGGTTGGAGAATAAGAGGCGATATATTAACAGGTTCTTTTGATATTTTAGATACAGGGGGTAGTGTGGTTGCAACTCACGGCAGAGATTTTGCAAAATGCGGTAGTGACTTTGCGCTAACGATTTATAATCAGGATATGGAACTTTTGTGTCTTGGTGTTGCTATTTGCGTTGATATTTTATCAAAAGTTGACAACACTTTGCTTCAAACTGTATAATACTATAAATTATTTTTATGGAGGATATTATGGATAAGTTGTTAGAAATTTTAAGCGAGAATAGTAGTTTTACAACTAAAGAACTTGCCATGATGCTTGGCGAGCCGGAGGATTATATTACTGCCAAAATCAAAGAATATGAGCAGTCCGGCGCAATTAAGGGTTATCACGCAATAATTGATTGGGACAAAGTGCCTAACGCAGGTGTTACTGCCTTAATTGAACTCAAGGTTACTCCACAAAAAGAAACTGGCTTTGATTTAATTGCAGAGAGAGTAATGCAGTTCGACGAGGTTTCCACCTTGTATCTTATGGCAGGTGGTTACGACTTAGGTGTTATTGTTAAGGGCAAGTCTATGCAGGATGTTGCGTCTTTTGTTGCTCGTAAATTATCTTGCATTGACGGTGTACTTTCAACTGCTACTCATTTTATGCTCAAAACATACAAAGACAGTGGCGTAGAACTTGTAGAAAAAGATACCAAGAATGACGAGAGGAGTATGGTTCTGTGATTGATTATTCAAGATTCTTAAATAATGCAATTCAACAGGTAAAACCATCAGGAATTCGTAAATTTTTTGATATAGCCGTAGAGATGGATAACGTAATATCCTTGTCTATTGGCGAACCTGATTTTCAAACCCCTTGGCACATTAGACAGGCAGGTATCAAATCTTTGGAAGAAGGCAAAACTTGGTACACTCCTAATAGGGGATTTGCTGAATTAAGAAATGAAATTGCAAAATATTATAAAAGAAGATTTAATGTGTCTTATTGTGCAGACACACAGGTAGTTGTAACAGTAGGTGGTAGCGAGGCTATTGATATTGCATTCCGTACTTTGGTGCAGAAAGGTGACGAAGTCCTTATTCCACAGCCGGCATTTGTATGCTATGAACCTTTGGCACAAATGGCTGGAGGTACTCCTGTTATTATTGAGACTACCGCAGACAATGGTTTTAGATTAACAAAAGAGCAGTTAGAGAATGCAATTACCGAAAAATCTAAAATTTTGGTACTTCCTTATCCTAATAACCCTACAGGTGCAATTATGGAATGGGAAGACCTTGAACAAATTGCTGAACTTTGCATCAAGCACGACTTAATGGTGATTTCTGACGAAATTTATGCTGAACTTACATACGGTGGTCGTCACCATGTTTCTATTGCTGAAATTGACGGAATGCTTGAGCGAACTGTTATTGTTAGTGGCTTTTCAAAGGCTTATGCTATGACAGGTTGGAGATTAGGCTATACTTTGGGACCTGTTGAAATTATTGATCAGATGAACAAACTTCATCAGTACGGCATTATGTCTGCGCCTACTACTGCTCAATATGCTGCTATAGAAGCTCTGCGTAATGGCGACGAAGATGTAGATGTTATGCGCAACGACTACGACATTAGACGCCGTCTGATAGTTGGTAAATTTAATGAAATGGGACTCACTTGTTTTGAACCTTTGGGTGCTTTTTATACTTTTCCTTGCATTAAATCAACCGGTCTTACAAGTGAAGAGTTCTCCACAAGACTTGTAAAGGAAAAACGTGTTGCCGTAGTACCCGGTACTGCTTTTGGCGATAGTGGTGAAGGTTATATTAGAGTATCCTATGCTCAGTCATTAAAAAATATAAAAATTGCTTTAAAGAGAATTGAAGAATTTTTAGAGGAAATTAAAAATGAAGGTTAAGGTTCAGGCTCCTGCCAAAATCAACTTAACATTAGATGTGTTGAGCAGACGCCCTGACGGTTATCACGATGTTTCAATGGTAATGCAGGCAGTTAGTTTGTATGATTATGTTACAGTAGAAACTACTGACACTCAAACAACACAAATTGTGTGTGATTATCCTGGCGTACCTTGTGACGAATCTAATATTGCGTACAAGGCATGTAAACGCTTTTTTGAGTATATTAAAGAGGATAACCCAGGCGTTAAAATTACTATTGAAAAGCATATCCCAACTCAAGCAGGTCTTGCAGGTGGTAGTGCTGACGGCGCAGCGGTAATTGTTGGTCTTAACAAATTGTTTTCTGCTCACCTAAGTGAAAATGAAATGTGCGAAATAGGCGCAAAAATCGGTGCTGATGTGCCGTTCTGCATTGTAGGTGGTACAAGACTTGCTTCCGGTACAGGTACAGACCTAAAAAAAATGATTATGATGCCAAAGTGCGAAATCGTAATCTGTAAGCCTGATATCAGCATTTCTACTGCTGAAGCCTACAAGCGTATTGACGAACTTAAGTCAAGTCATATAGAGTACACTGCAGAGATGGTCAAGGCTATTTATGCTCGTGACATTTGGATGGTTACTGCAACTTTATTCAACGATTTTGATATGGCTCTAAATTTGATTCCAATTAATGATATCAAAAGAATTATGCTTAAAAACAAGGCTATGGGTGCTTTAATGACTGGCTCAGGCTCTGCCACTTATGGAATTTTTATGCAAAAATCAAAGGCAGAAAAGTGCGCTAAAATTCTAAAAGAGAATTATAACTATGTTTTTGTTTGTAAACCAATCAAAGATGGTTGCGTTGTAATTGATTAAAATTAAAATACCTGTCCATAATTTGTTTATCAATATTAAGGACAGGTTATTTTTATGAAATTATTTATAAAATCTTTTATAGTTGCAGTGTGCATCAGCATTATTTTTACAATGGTGCCATTTTCTGCCGAATGTGAGAGTATTTCAAACAATGTGTTTAGATTGCATATTTTAGCAAATTCCGATAGTGAAGCCGACCAATCGCTTAAACTCAAAGTCAGGGATAAAGTCCTTGAATATACACAGCAGATTTATGGTGAGGCTGATTCGTTGATTGAAGCAGAAAACATCACTGCGGTTGAGTTACAAAATATTGCAAATATCGCACAAAATGCCGTATATGAAAATGGTTATAATTATCCTGTAAAGGTTCAAATTTGTAATATGTATTTTGATACTCGTTATTATGACGATATAACTATGCCTGCAGGTAATTATGATGCCTTACGAATTACTATTGGCAGTGGACAAGGCCATAACTGGTGGTGTGTAATGTATCCGTCTGTTTGTATTGGTGCTTCAAGTGATTATAATTCTCTTAAAGAAAAAACAACTGATGATGAATATAATCTCTTAACCGAAAGCAAGGTTGTATATAAATTCAAAATAGTAGAATATTTTGAAAAAATATGTTCTTATTTCTATTAAGTACTATTTATGGGACACAAAAGATGATAAAATATAGAAAATAACTTAGGGGAGTACGTTATGCTTCAATTTATTTTCGGTACAAGTGGTACTGGCAAAACAACTTATGCCAAAAATCTACTTGCACAGTTGCGTCAAAACGGAAATAATAAACTGCTTATGTTGGTACCTGAACAAAGTTCATTTGCTACAGAAAGTAGTTTTCTTGATATATTAGGACCAAAGGATAGTCGTGATATTCTGGTCTTTGGTTTTTCACGCCTTTGCAACTATGTGTTTAATCAAACAGGTAATAATTCAACCAATGTAATTGATGACGGTGTGCGTTGTATTATTATGAGCAAAACACTTGATGAAGTTAGCGATAATCTTACTTTGTTTAATTCCAAGAATACTCACAAATCAACTCTTGATTTAATGATACATTCACTTAAAGAGTGTAAAAAGGACAACATCACACCTGATATGCTCACTTCTGTTGCAGAGTTAGTTGAGGAAGAATCTTTAAAGTTAAAACTCAATACCACTGCTCTTGTACTTGAAGCATATGAAGCAATTATAAAAAACACGTATATTGATCCACTTGACGACCTTAACAAGTTAGTTGATATTCTTGCGTGTAACAAGTTGTTTGAGGACTATACTCTTGTTATTGATTCCTTTAGTGGTTTTACATATCAGCAGTTACAAGTTCTAGAAGTACTTATGAAGCAATGTAAGGATACCTATATTACCCTTAATTTGGATAATAACAATAGTTATCTGGAAATTTTCGAAACAACTGCACGTACTAAGCGTGCTATTAAACGTATTGCGTCAAGTAACGGCATCCAGATTAACCCTCATATTGTACTCAATGAGCAATATCGTTTTAATGATGATGCGCTCAAATTTGTGCAAAACAATGTATTCAGATATTCTAATGTAAATTACACAAGCGATACTGATGCTGTCAGGACATTTGTTGCGGATAACATCTACAGCGAAGTTGAATTTGTTGCTACAAATATCAAGAAGCTCGTCGTGGAGAACGATTATAGTTACAATGATATTGCTGTTGTAACTCGTGATATTAGTAAGTACATAGGTGTGCTTGATTCCTGTATGGAAAAGTTGGATATTCCGTACTTTATGGATATTCCACAGGATATCTATACTCGACCTATCGTGCGATTTTTAATTTGTGCGTTAGATTTTGTTAATTTCAATTTTGACCGTGATAAGTTACTGTTATTGCTTAAAACAGGGCTTATGAATTTGACAGAACTTGAGATAGCAGATTTTGAAAATTATATCTATATGTGGGATATCGACCGTAAAAATTTAACTAAGGAATTTATCGATAACCCATCTGGCTTCTCTTCGTTTACAGATGCCGACAAAGAAAAATTAGCGTCTATTGAAAACACAAGAAAGCAAATTATAATTCCATTTGAGAATTTTGCGAAAACTTGCAAAAACGCTACAGGTTTGCAAATAACTAAGGCTTTTTATAAATTGTTCGAAGATTTCAGTATTCCAGATACTATCATTAAACTTTATGATAATTTAGAAGCACAGGGCTTGGTTTTTGAGGCAAACGAGGAAGTACGTATTTATAATCTTATTATTGAAACATTTGACAAACTGGTAGCAGTAATATGTGATGATAGACTTGATCTCAAGAAGTACAAGGAATACCTTGATTATAAATTGCAAGATATTTCTATCAGCGATATTCCACGTTATCAGGATCAGGTATCCGTTGCAACTGCTGACAGAGTACGCCTTAATAGTGCAAAGGCAGTTTTTGTGATTGGCGCTATCGACGGCGAGTTCCCATCTGTTCCCAAAACTGCTGGTATATTTACCGAGAATGAGCGCAGACTTTTAATCAACAATAAGCTTCCTCTTACTGATTCTTTAGAGGACTTAACATGTCACGAAAAGTTCCTTGCTTACTGTGTGCTTACTTCTGCATCAGATAAACTGTTTGTTACTTCTTACACTTCTGACTATGCTGGTAATTCATATACTCCGTCAGAAATTATTGCGGAGGTTACATCATTGTTTCCTGATAGCATCAGAGTTAAAATGGCTGATTTTAACCCATTTTCTAACTTAATGAGCGAGAAGCAAGCCCTTGAGGTGCTTTCAAAGAACTACAAGGAAAACACTCCCGAAGTTTCATCACTTAAACAATACTTCAATGGTACTAATTATAATATCTTGTTAGAAAACATAGATTCAGTTATCGAGAACAAACCTGTCAAACTATATGACAAGCAGAACGCAGAAAATCTATTTTCAAAGAACTTACATATTTCTGCTTCTCAACTTGAAAAGTTTAATCTTTGTGCTTTTCAATATTTCTGTTCCTATGGTTTACGTGTAAATGAAAAACGCAAAGCCTCAATTGATGCTATGCAGTTTGGTAATGTTGTACATCATTTTATGGAGGTTTTCCTTAAATCTCACAGCAAAGATGCGCTGAATTTATTAAGTGATGACGAAATTAAGACATCTATAGATACTACTCTCAATGAATATGCTGAAGAAAACTTTGGTGGTTTGTCTAATAAATCTAATAGTTTTCTTAACTTGTACGAACGTCTTAAGAGTAATATCTTTATACTCACAAAGGAGATTATCAAGCAACTTGCAACAAGTGATTTTAAGCCAACTGATTTTGAACTATCTATTGGTAAAAACGGCGATATCCCTGAGTATAGGGTAAATATTGATGTGGATAAATCTGTGTCAGTTATGGGCTATATTGACCGTGTAGACACAATGAGAAAAACAGATGATGAGGTTTATGTGAGAGTGATTGACTACAAAACGGGTAACAAAGTATTCAAACTCTCTGAGATTTTGTATGGAATAAATATGCAGATGCTCATTTATCTTAAAGCATTGGTAAGCAACGGCAAAGATTATTACGGAAAAAACCTTGTGCCTACAGGTATTTTGTATATGCCGTCTTTTACATCAGAAATTGATGCTGACTCAAGCACTACAGATGACGATATTACCAAAGAACTTGACAAGAACTTTATGATGAACGGCTTGATTCTTGATGATGACTTTGTCCTTAACAGTATGGATGCCGAGTGCAAATCTATAAAGTTAAAGCGCAAAGCCAAAGAAAGCGTATTTTCTGAGAGTTTTGCCAACTCTATTCAATTTGAGTATATTTTTGCACATATTGATAATGTTCTTAAGGATATGGGTAGGGAACTATTAGACGGCAATATTTCACCGGTACCTCTTAAAGGTGTTGTGAACGGATGTAAATACTGTCCTTACGATAGTGTATGTGGTCGCAAACCTGACGGCAAATACAAGTTTGGCGAGGACAAAACCGTTGACGATATATACAGAACATTAGGAATGGAGGTTAATGCAGATGAGTAGTGTTAAATGGACTGACAGTCAGCGTGATGCTATATCAGCACGTGGTGGTAGCGTACTTGTATCTGCAGCGGCAGGTTCAGGCAAAACAGCCGTACTTGTTCAACGTGTAATTGACACAATTACTGACAAAACAAATCCAACCTCTATTGATAGAATGTTGATTGTTACCTTTACTCGTGCTGCACGAGAAGAAATGCTCACTCGTGTAGAAAAGGCAATTAACAATCTCCTAAAAGATGACCCTCGCAATCAGTATTTATTACATCAAAAGCAACTTCTATATAGTGCCAAAATAACGACTATAGATGGCTTTTGTACTGACTTTGTTCGTCAATATTTTTACAAACTTGATATTCAGCAGGACTTTCGTATTGCTGACGAAAAGGAAGTTAAGTTGCTTATTAGCAAAGCGTTAGATAACACTCTCGAACGCTATTATAATAGCAACTCTCAAGATTTTCTCAACCTTGTATCATCTGTTTGTAATTATCGTAGTGATGACAGACTCCGTGAAAACATCGAAAAGTTATATAAATTTCTTGTAACTATACCATTTATGGATAGTTGGCTTGATAGCAAAGCAGAGATATATAATGTCAAGACTACTCCTGTCAAAACTGCTCCTTACATCATGTCTATCTTTGATTATGCAAAGGAATGTTTGAAATACTGTTTTGTATTGTCAAGTCATGCAACAGGACTCTTGTGTGACTGTGCAGAAAGTTTTGGTAAGCATTATCAAAAATTTGAAGATTGTTTAGTTGATGATAATAAAATAATTTGCAAGTTAATACAAAGTGTCAAAAACAAGGATTGGGACTCTCTTTTTTGCGACCTCTCAAACATAAATTGGAGCAGATTCCCTGGCGTAAAAAATATGCCTCTTGAAAAAGACACCATTAAAGCCTATAGGGATAATTACAAGGCAGAGATTACCTCGTTATCTAAATTAGTTACATCTAATCTTGAAAACATTGAGGAAGAAACTAAAAAACTTTATCCAATCATCAAAACCTTCTTTGATTGTGTAAAG
>CAZVRE010000030.1:0-13118 GCA_964629465.1 uncultured Ruminococcus sp.
CTCTGTAATCACCGCATACGATAGTAACCTTCTGTAATTTCTCTGATACTGCTCGAAGATTTGCTTCATCACATATCATAGGATTCTTATATGAACCCATAGGCACATTAAACAACCCTTTTTTGTTAACTCTGAACAGCCCATTAAAACATGTCTTATTCAAGAATATCATCAATACAGCTTTTTCAATATTGATGTTTTCGTTTCCGTTAACTTTCAAATCATTGAAACGCTCTCTTTTTTTTATATAGTATTCTTTTCGTGCATCGGTATCTAACGGTATAAATTCATTTTTCATACCATAAAGCATTTCAATCAAAGCATCAATATCATCACGAATAATACGATATGTGTTAATAAGCTCAGCATTTATATCACTAATGTAAATCTGCTCTAAATCATATTTACTTAAAATATCAAACAATACTGCACCACCACCAACGAATGGTTCAGCATATTTTGTTATTTTACCACTATCAAATGGATAGTAACGTTCTATTTCTTTAAGAAGCTGACCTTTGCCGCCTGCCCACTTTAAGAAAGGCTTAACCACTTTTTCGTCACTTTCAACATATCTGCGACTGCGTGCATCTTCCGGCTTTTGAGCATCGATAGGGATAATCCACATATTACCTAACATTGCAACATCAGATATACGATTTTCCTTACACAATGTTAAAACACGTCTGCGAGAAATATTCCATTTTTCAGCGGCTTCATTTGCTGTCATATATGCCAACATTGTCAATCGCTCCTTTTGAAATCATTATATTCCAAAACGAGAACAAAAGCAATATCAAATTGCAAAAATAATAAAAAGACAGATTTACCCAAAGGATAAATCTGTCTTTTACTGTCCTTAAAAGTACAACTCTTATAGGGTGGTTTTTCTTTTAAAATGCTATTACACCTAAATGTTCCAACAATATTTTCACGCCTATTAATATGAGGATTACGCCACCAATAGTCTGAGCACTATTCTGAAATTTACCTCCAAATTTACTACCTATAATAACGCCTACGTAGGAAATAACAAATGTTGTAATGCCAATAATCGTAATAGGTTTAACAATACCCTCTCCCAAGAAAGCAAAGGATATTCCTACTGCAAGGGCATCTATACTTGTTGCAATAGCAAGAAGGAATATTTCTTTTATAGAAAAATTATTGCAAACTTCTTCATCTTCACCTTTAAAAGAATCATAAATCATTTTACCACCTATAATAACAAGTAGTGAAAACGCTATCCAATGGTCAAAGGTTTTTATGTATTGCTCAAAGTTGCGTCCTAAAGCCCAACCTAAAAATGGCATAAGCGCCTGAAAACCACCAAAAAACAAGGCTATAATCAAACTTTGTTTATGATTTATTTTTTTCATATGCAGACCTTTGCAGATAGACACCGCAAAAGCATCCATAGAAAGTCCCACGCCAATTAAAAATACTTCAATAAATCCCATATTTTACCTCCTAAAAAAATGCAAACAAAAAGACCCACGTATAGCATACGCCATACATGAGTCTTGTCATTTAAGGAAAGCCAGACCACAAAGGTCAGTATGTTGACTTGCCGCACATATTGTGCCGACTACTCCCTCATAAGGTGCTATCATTATATCACATATGCATATTATTGTCAACTAAACTCTATGTTCTTATAATAGCAAACAAATAATAAACTTCCTGCAACAAATTGTCGCAGGAAGTTTACCTTTACATATATTTATTCAGCCAATAAACCTCGTTTTCTTAGCAAACGATTTTCAATAGTTGTAAATATCAGTTTATCAATAATAATACCAACTGCAACAATTACAATCATAACGAGCATTACTTGGTTAATATCGTTTAAGTCACGACCTGTAATAAGTGTCTGACCCAAACCTATTGAGGTTGTCATAACTTCACCTGCCATCAACGCACGCCAAGCAAATGACCAACCTTGCTTTAAACCTGACACAAACTCAGGCAAACACGCAGGGAAATATACATTTTTATAAATTTGCAATTTATTTGCACCCATTGTTAGCGCAGCCCTAGTATAAATAGGTGGTACGTTTTTAATAGCATTATCAACAGATAGTGCAACGCTAAAAGTTGAACCCATAACTACTACAAATAGAATTGCCTGCTGTGATAAACCAAACCACAAAATTGAGAACGGAACCCAGCATACACTCGGTAAAGTCTGAATACCCAAAATTATAGGTTTGATATATCTTTGGAAGAAATTGAGTCTTAATAACAAACCAAAAATTACACCTATAACTACAGCGATAGCAAAACCAATTATGCCTCTTAACAAGGAATATCCTATTGCTTCAAACAACGTGCCTTTCTGACATAAGCCAACAAGGCTCTCCCATACTCCTAAAGGAGAAGGGAACATATATGGCTTTGCTAATTCCAAAACCGTTACAAACAAGAAATATGCACCTTGCCAAACTGCAAGCAAAGCAACGAAGAATATAATACCCCAAACTATGCTCATTGTTCTTCTCCTCCTCTTACTTCGTTAAGTACTCTATGACGTAGTTCAACGAACTCAGGCGAGTAAACTTGACGAGGTCTTTCGAGATTCACATCAATAACATCTCTTACGCCTTTTTGCTTTGGGCATAATACCACAACCCTATCAGCAAGATAAACGGCTTCCTCAACACTATGAGTAATAAAGAGCACAGTGCGTTTTGTTTTTAACCAAATGCGTTGCAACTCCTCACGCAAACGGTTAGATGTTTGCTTATCAAGAGAAGCAAAAGGCTCATCCATCAATAAAATTTTAGAGTTCATTGTAAGGGCACGAGCCAATGCCACACGCTGACGCATACCACCAGACAACTGATGAATCGGATAATTGTGATAATCTGCAAGTCCTACAAGTTCCAAAACCTCTTCTGCTTTTGCTTGTTGTTTTTCCTTTGAAACACCGTTTAATTTCATACCGAACTTAACGTTATCAATTACATTTAACCAAGGGTACAACCCATGGTCTTGAAACATTACTGTTCTGTCTGCCCCTGCACCTGTTATAGGTTCGCCATCAAGGAGAATTTCACCTGATGTAGGCTTCTCTAAACCTGCTACAATATTAAGCAAGGTACTCTTACCACATCCGGATGCACCAACAATACACACAAACTCACCTGATTTTATTTCGAGGTTAATATCTGTCAGAGTATGCTCATCTGCATTTGCAAACTGCTTACATAAATCTTTTATTATTAAAGACATACAAACGCTCCTTACTTAATATATAACTGACTATCATCAGGAATTTCAGCAATAAACTCTTGTTCCTTGCTGATCTTTGCAAATCCGGATATTGACTCAACATTTAAATCTGTGCTTACGCCGATTCTTGTAAATGCTTCTTTGATAGCACTTTCGCTTAATGATTTTCCGGTAGCATCATCAAGTTCCTGATTGATAATCTGCAAAGCCTCTTCCTGATTTTCGTTGATTTTATCGGTAACAAAATTATGTTGCTCCAAGAATGCTTCTACAACATCTGGGTATTCCTCATAGAAGTCTTTTCTTACTACAACAACTGCCACGTCATACTCGCCGTTCATATAAATTTCGTCATAATTCAATACAAGTTCTGTATCATCATTCTCGGCAAGGATTGTTGCACCCCAAGGTTCAGGAACTAAAGCGGCATCAATATCGCCACGACTGATTGTATTGGAAACATCTGCGTTTGAAACTGCACATACTGTTAGGTCCTTGTCAGGGTCTAAACCATTTTGCTCTAATAAATCTAACAAGCAAAGGTGCTGTGTATTACCAAGTTGAGGAATAGCAACTTTTTTGCCCTTTAGGTCAGCAACAGAGTTTATGTTTGAGTCTTTTCTTGCAATCAAAACTGCGCCACCTTTGGTAGCACTGGTAAGAATCATCACATCACCGTTTGATTTTGAATTTGCAGTGATAGCCGGTACAGGTCCTATATAACCAATATCAATACTACCTGAAAACAATGCTTCAACCTCTGCAGGACCTGCGTTAAAAGCAGTCCAATCCACCTCCATTGTGTCGCCCAAACTTTCTTCGAGCAACTTCTGAGACTTCATATACAACGCCTGTGGATGTGTAATATTATTAAAATAACCTATGTTTACTGTTGTATCCTCTCCACTTCCACAACTTGTTAGAGCAAGAGGCATAGCCAAAATAATAAGAGTTAAAACTAACGATAAAAATCTTTTCATAATAATCTCCCTTTCAAAAATTACATTATATATTATATTGAACGCTACTTGTAAAAACAAATTATATTTTGTAATCGTTTTCACTTGATTTTTGGCTTATTTTATGGTATTTTATAAATAGTTAATTGTATTTGATTTTTATAAAAACAATATTATGAAATCGTTTTCACAGGGAGTTACCTATGTCTCTTAAAGAAATTGCAAAACTTGCAGGCACATCATCTGCCACAGTATCCAGAGTACTTAACAATGCTAACCACAAATGCCACGACAAAGAACTTGAGGAAAGAATCTGGCAGATAGCCTCAAACCTAAACTATACCCCTAATACTTTTGCCCGTGATCTACGAAAAAATACACAAGTCGACAATAGCACTTTTACAGTTGATGTGTATTTATCTCGTTTTGAGCATTTGCACGAGGACTCGTTTTTTAAAGAGTTATTCCAATTCCTCAAGAAAGAACTTATTGAGAACAGTTGTATATTGGGAAAGATCTTGAACTCTTCTGATGTAATCGCTATGGAGCAAACATCTGCCCAAGCCTTGTCTGTCCCCTACAAAAAAGACCATCAAAGCACTGTGTCTGTTGTAAAAGAAAAGAAAGACACAGGGCTTATTATCCTTGGCAAATGTCCTCAAAACCTAATAGATGTGCTTAAGCGCCGTTACCGTTACATTGCCGGTATTGACCGCAACCCTACAGACTATGAATTTGATGAAGTTGTGTGCAACGGTGCAACCGCTGCCGAAATTGCTATGGAGCATCTTATATCATTAGGTCACAGAGATATAGCCTACATTGGCGACTGCACCTACGAGAGCCGTTATATTGGATATTATCAAACTTTGCTCAAACACCGCATCAGTCTTAACCACTCCAACATCTACCCCACAAATCAAACTATGCAACAAGGTAGCGATGCAATGGAAACTATACTCTCTGGTGAACATCAGCCAACTGCAATTTTCTGCGCCAACGACACCACTGCTCTGGGAGTAATTGATGCCCTTAACAAAAACAAGCGCAAAAAATACTATCCGTCAATAATTTCAATAGATAACATACTTGAATCGGAAAAAACTACCCCAATGCTCACCACAATCAACATCCCTAAAGAAGAAATGGTGCATATGGCTCTAAATTTGCTCTTAGACAAACGAAACGGCAAACATCAGGAAAATATCCGTGTAGAACTTCCCTGCCGTCTAATCGAGCGAGAGAGTTGCTATTTGGTATAAATTTGCAAACAAAAAAAGCGATGACTTAAAGTCATCGCTTTTTCTATTTTATTCAATTAAAGCTAACGTTAATTTCACCTACGCCACCGTCGATTTCAATTCGATTATCGCCTTTGCCGATAGTTGAATTGTCGCTTACTTTTTCGCCGTTGACAATAGCCTCGCCAACGCCTTTGTCAACGTGCACTTTGTAGTCATCGCCATTGCCGAACAAAGTAATGGTTGCGTTTCCAACTCCAAGATTAAACTCACCTTCGTCTATAACTTGACTTGCAAAGATCAATTCGCCAACACCCATATCCAAATCAAGGTCCCTAACAACACCATTATTTATAGTAAGTGCTCCAGCGCCACCCTCAATATCTGCTTCAGCATTAACAGTCAGGTAATCAATATCAACTTCACCTGCACCGAATTCAAAATCAATTTTATCAGCACAAAGACTATTGATAGCAACCTTGCCTGCGCCTGCGGTCATCTTAACTTCCTTAAAGCAAGTGTCAGGTATTGTAACATAAATAACTATGTTATCATCAGCCGAAAACCATTTGCTTTTTTCTTTAATTTTTAATCTACCGTTAGTTTCGTCAACAGTAAGATTCTCGCAATTACTCCTAACTGTCAAACTATCTCCCTTGTTAATTACAAGTTCAGCAGCATTAACATCAATTTCCATCTTGCTGATATCTTGTGTCACAGAGAATACCTTTATATCTTCTGTAACAATCGCTTTTGAAGAATCTTTATCAAATACATACGATAAGCCAGCAAGGGCTGTAAAAATACCACTAAAAATAGCAACTATAAGAATAATAGCAAAAGCCATAGCAATGTATTTTATAACTCTTTGCATTTGTGTCATTTGATATCAACTCCTCCAAACAAACAAGTTCCGTTGATATAAACGGTTGGGGAGTTTTCTTTGGTGTTGTTACCCTTTTTGTTGGAAACGCCACCAAAAATTGAATTTGAATTCACCTTTACATTTACGTTATCAGGCAAAAATATATCTACACCACCAAATATTGCAGTTGCATTTATTGCGCAGTCTTTATCAATGATGGCATTTCTCAAATCACATTTAACGCCACCAAAAATCGCATTAAGTTCTGCACCTTGAAAAAACTCTCCGTCACAGTTAATATTCTGACCTGAAAAAGTTGCAGTAACATTTCTGATATATGCGCCATCTGACTTTGCAGTATTCATAACCTTATCACTTTTTCTGCCGAACACACCACCAAAAATCAACTTAACACCAATTATAACAATTATAACAGGAATTGCTAATTTCCATAGAATATCAAAATCAATTATATTTTGGCAACATAATAGCAAAAACACACCTATACATAGTCCTACTATACTGGCAGTTTTATCATACTGCGAAAACAAACTAATCAAACAAGGCACAATAATGAACAAAGTCCACCAACCGTCAAAGAAAACATTTATATTTGTGATGTTAAAAGAATTCAGCGCGAAAATTACGCCAACCACAACCAACACAACACCCCATAGAATTTTAGTTAGTTTATTCATAATCATTCCTCCTTTAAAATTCAACAATTATCAAACATCAACGCCAAGGAACTTCTTGGCAAGAATACCAACAACAAAGGAAATTATAGCAACGCCAACACTTATGATAGCCATTTCTAAAAATCTTGACATAAACTTTTCACTTTTAGCAACAGATATATAATATGTAAAGCCTGCAATAATCACAACAACAATACCAATCATACAAGCCAATGCAATAAGGAACTGTGAGTTGTCAAAAATCAGGTAAGGCGCAATTAACAACACAACCGTAATAAGATACGCAATACCTGTATATGCGCAAGATTTAAACGCATCAGTTCTACCTTCACTACGAGCAGACAAAAACTCACTGGACGCCATAGACAATGTGGCAGAAATACCAATAATCAAGCCTGACAGAGCCACAAGGCGAGTGTTCTGCAAAGCAAAAGTAAAACCTGCAAGTGAACCTGTTAGTTCAACTAATGCATCGTTCATACCCAAAACCATACTGCCTACATACTGCAATCTTTCCTCATCAAGCATCTCAAGGAGCGCTTCCTCGTGTTCATCTTCTTGCTTTTGGATAGCAATGCTTTCAGGAACTTCATCAGCCAACGCCTCATACTCAGCCTGAGCAATTTCCTCGCCGTTTTCCATCAATTTAATAGCAAACGTAAAGCCAAAAATTCTGGCCATAAGTTTATACCAAAACACCTTTAACTTTTGAGGTTTTAGTTTCTGCCCTGTGTATTGATTCCAAATCTCATAATGGGCTTTTTCCTCTTTTGATAAGCGCAGTAAAACATCCTTGTTTTCTTGTCCTTTTGCAAACATTGCAATAGCCTCATAAATTGCGCTTTCTGTAATTTCGTTCTGTTGCATTTTCTTTATAATAGCCAAAGATTTTTCAGAAATATCCTTTTTCAAAACATCAACCCCCTAATAATTAACTTGCAATTTCCTTATATTTCCATTATATCACAAATTTTATTAACCTCAAGATTTAAATTAAAAAGCCGACACAAATGTATCGGCTTTGATTTAACTATTTTGTTATTTGAAAGATGGATAAGAATAACTGCTTGATGCAATACACACCCAAGTATTGCCTGCGTTCATTTCAAGTTCAGTACCGTCAGTATTTGTAAATACAAATGGTGATGAAGCATTACCCTTGCTCCAGTTAATCTTTTGATAACCACCGTTAGTAACATAAAAACCACTACCACTATTCAAGGAAATCTGTCTGTGCTTACCATTTGAATAATATCCAATAGAAGTAAGAAGTACCACAACGTTTTTAACCTTTGTTTCTTCCCCTGTAAGGTAGTCAGTAGGAACTGTGCTATTAAAGTTTCTTACATAAAGGCCAGTGTCCTCGTCATATACAAATTTAGTTTGATATGAAGTTGAGAAAGGTACATTTACAGAATTCGCAGTACCTTCAGTAGGAATTACTGCTTCGTCTTCAGACACAAAGTTCTGCCACATTTCAACACTATCATTTTTAGTTTCAAAAGTAGACTTAATACCTTCCCACAAAGAATCGCCATATGTGTATAGAGTATGCTCATAACTTAATCCGTTAGATACACGCTGTCCATACTTACCGGAATTGATCTCAATGCGATCAACATCGTTAAGGTGAGGACCTGCATAAACATTATCAGCACCATGGTGAATATACACAGCATTGTGTCCCATAGCAAGATCAATGTAAGCATATCTTGCTGAACGAACAGTACCAATGCGTTCTACCTTATCAACATCCTGATAAACTGCCAACAAACGAGTGATACCACCCTCAACCTCTGTTTCATAAACGATATCGGCCTCGCCAACACCTGTCTGTACTCTCTGTGCAGTAGACAAATTATTTACCATAATTGCAACAGGGCGACGCTTTGAGATACTCTGGTTCTCAAACTCCTTCACGCCTGTAAGAGGGTTCACGTAATATTCTTTTTCTACAACAGTTTCTGTAGGAGCAGTAGTTGCAGGTTCAGTTTCTGTAATGACATTTTTCTTACCACAACCGACACATAAAACCATTATTACAACAAGCAAAAACGCAATAATCTTTTTGTTCATCATAACACTTCTTTCTACAATAAATATTATAATTCTACAATATATTATACATTTATCAGCATATCTTTGCAACAAAAAAGTTAAATTTAATTTTATAACATAAGCAAAAACATTTTTAACTAATTCAAATAAATTTACTCTAAATAATAACCAAAACACAACCGCTGAAGCAAAAACTTCAGCGGTTGTGTTTTTATCATATGTCTTAGTAATAGTAAGTTGTATCTTCTTTTCCGTCACTGTCTACTACTGTTTTATGCTGTACTCCGTGCACATTATTAACTTCTACATATTCGCCTTCGCCATTGTAGTAATATGTATATGCTTGTCCAAAACCGTTGGAGAATACATAATTCTCCAACGGTTTGTTTTAAATTAGTCTAATGGTATAAATTTAAAGCCGTTTTCTTGAGCGTACTTTTCTGCAGTTGAGCCTTTGTAACCTTTAATAGTAAAGCCTTCTATTGGCACGATTTCCTCATTGTCCTCTTTATATCCAAAGGAATATTTGCCTAACTTTACGTTTTTGCTTTTTATAGTTACTTTCTTTAAATTATAGCAATCAAAGAAGGCTCTTTTCTCTATTTTCTTTACAGATTTAGGAATTGTAATTTTTGTTAAAGAAGTGCAATGTTCAAATGCTTCAAGGCCTATATTAGCAGTCGTTTCAGGCAAGTCTAAATGACGCAATTTATCACACCACATAAATGAACCATAGCCAAATTTTGTCACTTTGCCTTCAAATTTAATTTCCTCTAATTCTGAACAACCGAAGCAAACAAAAGTGCTAAATTCAGTAATACCTTGCGGAAAAGTTATTTCTGTAAGTCCTGCATTGTGAAATGCTTCCTTACCTATTTCTGTTACACTATCCGGAATTTTTATAGTTTTTAAATTGTAAGAATTTCCAAAAGCAAAATAGCCTATCTTTGTTACACTATTAGGAATATCAATTTTTTCAAAACCTTGTTTTATCATATCTCCATAATAAGCAAAAGCAAAATCTCCAATTGTTGTTATGCCGTCATTTACCACAATTTTATTAGGGTCTATTTTTTCAGCATGCCAAGGCGCATTTTCGCAATTCCCCATATCGCCTTTTCCTAATATTGTTAATAACCTGTTTTTCTTGTCATAAGTATAAGTTATTTCTTCGGTTTCTGCAGTTGTTATTTGAGTTTCTTGCGTAGCAGAAGTGCTTTCTTCTGTGTTGCTTTCAGGTTTGGTGGTATCCTGTGTTTTTTCTGTACTTTCTACAGTTGCAGTAGTAGTTTGCTCTGTGGCTTCTGTTGGTGTTTCTGGGGCATTATTGCCGCAAGACACAAACAAGCACATACAAATAGACACAACAAACAGTATAGATATACTAACTAAACATAATTTTTTCATTTTTCTTCCCCCATGTAATTTTAATATAGCTTTTTTTATACTTAATTTTGTATTTTCTTGAACTATAAGTAAAATCCTTTTTGAAAGATTTTTTTTGTTGTATAAGTTCTATATCTACAATTATTCTTTTTTTGTTTGAATTATCATATACTTCTTTTGTAATTTCACAAGCACGTTTGTAGCGCCATTTTAATATTTCACTGTTATCCTCGAATGCATATGTATCTTTTAAATAAGTATTACTAAATTCAGTACAATTAAGAGAAGCACCATTGCTATCTGTTAACCATTTTTTGTTTTTATAATCATATACTTCAATTTCCATCATATGTGCATAATAATCTTGCCAAGTATGCAACGCTAATCCCATAAGTATTTTATATTGATAGAAATAATCAGTCTTTGTTCCATCGTCTTTTATATTTAATTTTTTTAATAGGTCTCGTGCCTTTTCAATGTTAGTGATTTCACGCTTTTTGGTGTTTTTATCAATATAACCCAAATACTTAGGGTCTAGATATTTAGTTCCATTATCTTCACTGTAAGTAAAATTTATATGTTTTTTCTTGCGTTTAACTTCCATAGCTTTATTATATAGATATGCTGCTATTTTATATCCATTACTCCTCGAATGGAAAGGAGCACTATAATTATCATCACTTTCAAAAAATTTATCTGGATTTGTAGACCAATTTTGTACAGTAGTTTTAAATCCTGCTTTTCGACTTATATTAGCATGCTCGTTAGTTGCCCACTCTCCATTCGGGTCGGTGAACATAACAGGGTTGTTTTCGCAATAGGCGTACACATTTGTACTTAGAGGAGTGCCGGAGCCAGTATCCATATATGTATCTGCGTTTATAAATCTGCCTGTAACCGGGTCATAATAACGAGAGTTCAGGTAATAAAAACCTGTTTCGGCATCATAGTAATAACCACGATACATAAAGGAGAGTACTGTTGCATAAAAACTTGATGAAGCATCCGAGTCACCTAAACTTGTTATTGATATTGGATTACCCCAGGCATCATATTTGTACTGAATTTGCACTCTTCCTCCGGATGTTATTACGGACACAACATCACCCTGTGCATTCTTTACGAAGTAATAATACACACTGTCATTCAGCCACATTGAACTTAATTCACCGTTTGTATCGTAGAAGAACACAAAATGCAAGGTAAACCTGATGTTTTTAATATATCCTTCTTTTTTTATTTACATCAAAATCATAAGGATATACAAAAGGTTCTTCATTTTCATTCTTATAATGTTTGGCCGTGTATTTATCCAAATATCCATCTTTAAGTAAAAATCTATACTCATTTCGGTTTATTATTAGTTCAGTTAATATCTTCATGTCTAACCCGAACTCTTCTATTGCATCTTGATTAATCCATTCATCGTTCTCTGCATCTTTATCAAAATACAAACCGCCACTACATCTTATAATTTTTACTAATAATTCATTATCTAAATATTCGTAATTTTCCTCATAGTATTCTTTAATCTTTTTTTGATAACAATCATAATACGCAATAAGAAGTTTTGTTAACTTACCTTCATTATAAGTGCATTCGGTTAAATTGTGAAGTTCATTAAAATTATCAAAAGAAATGCCGTATTCAATATTACCTGTTCTCACAACAAATTCACTATAGCGCGAGCTTTTAACTGTAATTAAATTGTCGCTACTATCAAAACCATATTCATATGTAGGCTTGCTGTTTTTCTGTACCCTTTTTAGTAATTTGCCTCTGTTTACACCACCAATTACAATATCATATATCAAACTTGGACAAAAATAACCTCTATGAATACAATTGCCACCTACAGAATATTCTTTCCTTACAACATTTTTAGAAAACTCTTTGAACTTTTGTTCATAATTGTTGCCATGCAAATGTATTAAATTAGTAAGCTCATTTAGTTTATCAATATATATTTTTTTATTCATAAATTCACCTCGCTTAATCTAAAACGGAGACGCATTACTTATACTTTGTAATGTATCGCTTAAAATTTTTAATGCATATATTACATTTTGCTTTTGTTTCATTTCGTTTCCCTTAGCCGAGTTGTATGCATATTTTATAAACTTATTAACGGTTCTATAATATATATTTCTATGAAGCCTCCTATGTAAACCTGTTTTTATGCTGACTAAATTATCATCTGAGTTTATATCAATTTTCAATTCTTCTAAAATTTTTCTAGCTGGCGCTGCTCTAAACGCTGTTTGTGCGACAATATGATGTTTTTCATAATCACGTTTATATTTTTTTATTGATTTCACTTTAGCAAAACTATTTTCAATACTTTTTGCTAATTTTTTTAATTCAGCTATTAGGATTGAAATAGAAGCTTCTCCTAACAATAGTTTAAATTTTAAATTATTCTTAACAGGTTCAATTATATTGTTAACTAATTTGCTAAAATCCTCTCTAAATTTATCAGAGTTGAGATATTGTGTAGTGACTGTGAGCAAACCCAAACCAAGAAAACCGCCACCTATTGTTGCTACAGTTATAAGTACAGGAACAGCACCTGAACTATCAATTCTATTTACCGCATTATTCTCACAATACGCAAACAAGTTACAACTTAGAGCTGTACCTGTTGCACCAAGGTATGCAGTGTCGTCCGCATTCAAAA
>CAZVRE010000031.1:0-12175 GCA_964629465.1 uncultured Ruminococcus sp.
ATTCTTCAACAACTATCGTCCACAGTTCTACTTCAGAACAACAGACGTTACAGGTACAATTTCTCTACCAGATGGCGTAGAAATGTGTATGCCTGGCGATAACGTTGAAATGGACGTTGAACTAATCACACCAATCGCTATTGAAGAAGGTCTACGTTTCTCTATCCGTGAAGGTGGCCGTACAGTAGGTTCAGGTGCAGTTATCGCTATCAACGAATAATTTAATTATTCTTGATTTATAACTAATAATTAAGCCGACTCAACTTGAGTCGGCTTTTTTATGCACAGTAATAGTATTTTATTCATTGTAAAATCTCAAAAACTATTGCTTTTTTGCCTAAAGTAGGGTACACTTAATCTATACTTTTAAAAGGAGCATAAAATATGTTAAATAACGAAGATTTTACAAATGAACTTGATACTGAAGAAGTTATCATTATCGAATTAACTGACGACGAAGGCGTTACAACAGAATTTGAGTTTTTGGACACTATTCAGTACGAAGGTGAAGAGTATGTTGTACTTATCGAAAACACGGAAGAGGCCGACGGCGTTATTATCTTGAAGATAGAGTCACTTGACGACGAAAACGAAAACTACATTGGAATTGACGATGAAGAAACTGTATCTGCAGTTTACGAAATTTTCAAGAAAAACCACGCAGGCGAATTTGAATTTACTGATTGATACTAAAAAAGCAACTCACTTTTGTGAGTTGCTTTTTGTTTGGTGGAGCATAGGAGGTTCGAACTCCTGACCCCAACACTGCCAGTGTTGTGCGCTCCCAACTGCGCTAATGCCCCGTTATTTTTACAGCAGAGTAGAAATACTCTGCTGTATTTTTATTGTATAAATATTTTTTGATGGTTGTTTAAATACAGGGTTAGTGGTATGCCTAAGATAAACAGCACCAAAAGTTCACCTAATGCCACAAACCCACCTTGCACAATGAAGTCAATAAAATTGAAACTCATACTTCCTACAAAAAAGAAGTCAATTTCAAAACCCACTATAATTCCGTTTGCTATTGCAGGTATCAGTAGTCCTAAAAATGGCACAGACTTAATTTTTACATTACGCAAAGCGTACATAGTCGAAGCGGCAATCAAAGTTGCAAGTGACCCAAAGAACATATCGTACACACCTAGCCCTGCGGTGACAGATGAGATGTTTGCAATAATGCAACCAATGGTAAGTCCCGGAATTGCTGCAGGGGTAAAGAAAGCAAGTACAGTCATTACCTCAGATATACGGAACTGAACAGCCATTGATGCAGTGCCTGGCAAAAGTAAGTTTTGTCCAACTGTGAGGGTTGCATACAGTGCAGCAATAATAGCAGATTGTACTATATACATTGTTGTTTTTTTCATATTAAATTCCTCCGTAGTTTTGTTTTAGGTCTGGATATTGCGAACAGACCGTTTAGATTATAGCATATGCACTATAATTTTGCAATAACGCATATATAACCGGCAACAGCCACTCATAAGAGTGGCTGTTGTCGGATTTAGAAGTTTTGAAATTAACGTAAAAACGTGAAAAGCGATTTTTGTTGACTTAACCAGCCTTATTAAATAGGTTAAGTCTGAATAATTTTTGTTCATCTTCCATGTTGTCACACACGATAGATGCCTCAGTTATCTTGCCGCCTTCAATTAGTTGTGTCAGACCAATAAGTTGTGATAATTTACTGCGTAAATTCAACTTGTCGCCTTCTCGTGTAACAAGATATACATTGCCTTTGCAGGTATCAAGCACAGCGAGAAACTGAGAGATGTCGATGTTATGCAAACTTAGAATAGGTGACATAAACATACCTCCTTTTAATACTGTATACCATTTACCATCTGGCTTTTTTATTGTTCAAAGTATATGCTTTGAACTTTGCAGATTTTTTGTCTGCCGTCAAGTGGACTTTAACTTGACAATTATATTATATTCATTATTTCGTAAAAGTCAACAATTTAACATCATTTTATTTATGCAACATTACCAACAATATGTTAATATCGCCTTATAAAACGCTATATAAATTGTGCAAAACTAACAAAAGAGATTACAAAGTTTGACAGGGTAAGTAGTTGTTCTTGTTACCATTTGGTCATTTTATACTTGTTTTTATCAATATGCTTATAATCATTTTGCACCTTTAACAAACTTTTTATTGTCTATGAGGCTGATTTATTGTATAATTATTATAGTTACTTTTAGGAGGATACAAAATGCTTAACGAAATATACAAAGGTTTTAAGAGTGGCACAGATATCAGAGGCGTTGCCTCAGAGGGCGTACAAGGTCAAGAAGTAAATCTTACTAACGAGATCGTTGCTTCTATGGCACGAGGTTTTGTGCTATGGCTATCAAATAAAGTAAACAAAAAATGCGACGAACTTACGGTTTCTATTGGTCGTGACAGTCGTATTAGTGGTCCTCGCATTGTAAAGGTTGTTTCAGAGGAAATGGCGAAGGCAGGCGTAACTGTTCTTGATTGCTCACTTGCATCTACTCCATCAATGTTTATGACTACCGTTGATTTGGGCTGTGACGGTGCTGTGCAAATTACTGCAAGTCATCATCCATTTAACCGTAATGGACTTAAGTTTTTTACTCGTGAAGGTGGTCTTGAGGGATCTGATATTGAGGCAATCTTACAGTATGCACAAGATGGTGTTGCCCCTGCTCCTGCACAGGGTGAAATCAAAGAAGTTGATTATATGAGTCAGTACTGCGCTCATTTGTGCGATATTATCAAAAAAGGTGTAAACGCAGAGGATTATGAGCATCCACTAAAAGGTTTTAAAATTGTAGTTGATGCAGGTAACGGTGTTGGTGGCTTTTATGCTAACGTGCTTGAAACTTTGGGTGCAGATACTACAGGCAGTAGATATCTTGACCCTGACGGAATGTTCCCAAATCATGTGCCAAACCCAGAAAACAAAGAGGCTATGGCTTCAATTTGTGAAGCAGTAAAAGAAAGTAGCGCAGACTTGGGCGTAATTTTTGATACTGATGTTGACCGTGGTGGCGCAGTTGATAAAAGTGGTAACGAAATAAACCGTAATAAACTTGTTGCAGTAGCATCTGCAATTGCACTTGAGGGCAACGAGGGCGGCACCATTGTTACTGACTCCATTACTTCAAGTGGTTTGAAAGAGTTTATTGAAAATGACCTCGGTGGCAAGCATTATCGCTATCGCAGAGGATATAAAAATGTTATCGACAAGGGTTTAGAACTTAACGCACAAGGGATTAACTGCCCTCTTGCTATTGAAACATCAGGTCACGCTGCAATGCGTGAAAATTACTTCCTTGATGACGGTGCTTATTTGTGCACAAAGATTATCATTAAAATGGCTCAACTTAACAAAGAGGGCAAGAGCATTGAAAAGTTGACTGCTAACCTAAAAGAACCTAAGGAAGAAACTGAAATTCGTTTTGCAATTACTGAAAAAGACTTTAGAGCCTGTGGTGAAAAAATCATCTCAGATTTAACTGCTTATGCTGAAAAAACAGAAGGCTGGAATTTGGCTGATGATAACCGTGAGGGCGTTAGAGTTTCTTTTGACAAAAATAATGGCGACGGTTGGTTCTTGTTAAGATTGTCAGTTCACGACCCAATTATGCCACTTAATATTGAAAGCGACAGTGAGGGTGGCGTTGAAATTATCAAAGCAAAACTCTATGAGTTTCTTAATACTACAACAGGTCTTGAAATTTAATAGATAAAAATTAAAGGCGAGGATAATTCCTCGCCTTTTTTGTGTTATTTTATTGTGTTGATTTTTGTAATAGTGACAGTATTTTGTCCACACCCATCCTTATCCATTTGAACGGATAAGAGAATATTTTTAGAGATAAGAACCAAGTAAATAGGCCGGCACAAACTACTGCCAAAATAAATTCCCAAGCAGTATCTATCATTATAATATTAGTTAAATCTTTTTTTACTAAATATATGATAAGAGGGAAGTGAAGTAGGTATGCTTGTATTGAACGTTCGCCTATTACGGAGAAAATGTTTTTGGCAGAAGATACAAGTAGCAGTAATGCTATGATCATAAAAGCGCCTGCAAGCCAGTTTAAATAACGAAGTCCAATTCCTTTTAATACCGAAACCCCAAGTGCTTTGTAGTTTGCTTTTCCGTAAAGAACAGAGAATCTAAAGGCTTTTGCTGATGTAAGGCAAATAGATAAGTTTGCGCCAAGAGCGCAAAGTCCAATAAGTACTCTGTGCTTTATATTTCTCATTTTTTCTACAACACTCAATGGCATATAATATCCAATAAAAAAGAATGGTGCAAAAACAAATATACGAGAAACTCCACAGAAAGAACCTGCATTTTTCTCGCAACCTATAAATAAGCCCAAGATTAAAAATACGGTTATTACAGCAGTTGAAGGTAGTTTTTCCACAACAGGTATTAACAGATAATACACAATCATTGCCAAAAGATACCACAAACCTATATTTGGCTCAAGTATTGAGAAAGTATGGCTTGTGTCCAAAAGTGTGATAATTAAAGTAAATAAAAGTTGGAATATAAGATAATAAGCAGCAAAATAACAGATTTTTTCGTTCCTTACTTTTCCGTCTTTGCAGTAACTTTTTGACCAAAATCCTGATACAAAAATAAATGCAGGCATATGGAAAGAGTAAATGATAAAATCAAGTTTTGTGCCAAACTCGAAGTCCATAGGTAGTTTTTCAAGAAAATGTCCAAGCACAACTAAAAAAATCAAAATGGCTTTGATATTATCCCACATATAATCTCGTTTAGAAATCACTTTAACTCCTCCTGTTCTTTGCCGTTAATTAATCTTTGTATCCAAATAAAAGGATAGGAGAACAGTTTTGTTGACAGCAGTAGCGTGATGATAACTGCAACGATAAATACAACGATCCATTTAAAACTAAACATTGATAAAGCAATAGTAGGGAACAAACCTTGCTTTAAGCAAATGATAATTGGTAAATGGAAAACATAAATTTGCAATGAATTTTTGCCCAAATAGGATAGGAAGGTCTTGAATTTAGGAATCAATAAAATCAAACCGATTATTATTAACACACCTATGGCATACATCCATAGCCTTAAACCTATACCTGTTAGGGTTGAAACTTTTAGGCTATGGTAATTGTGGTCACCGTGTGCAAGATTTAAGGCTGTTTTGGAATCTTGAGAATACACCATTGCAAACCAAAGTCCTGTTCCTGCCAAAAAACTAACAAGACCATATATAGTGCGGAACTTTATATTTTTAACTTTTTCTACTAAATTTTCAGGAGAATAATATCCCCAGAAAAAGAAAGGCGCAAATACCAGTATTCTTGAAATTGCAAAGAAATTACCGGCTTTGCTTTCTATACCCACCAGCATACCAAGAATTACAAGGGTAGGTAAAGACACATACGCAGGAATTCTCTGAATTGCAGGAATAAGCAGATAATATACAATTATCGCAATTAGATACCAAAGACCTAATTTTGGTGTAAAAAAGCTAAATTTAGATTTTGGGTTGATAATCTCTAATAGTAATGAGAATAACAACTGGAATATGGTGTAATACGCAAGAAAGGTCAACGGTTTCTTGGGCTTTGTAACTCTATCCTTATAATAACCTTTTGCAAGATAACCCGAAATAAACAAGAAAGCAGGCATATGGAAAGAGTATATCCAGTCGATTATATGATTTACTATAGCAGAATCGGTTTCAATAGTGTGGAATAAATGTCCAAGGACTACTAAAAAGATTAGTAGTCCTTTTAAATTATCCCACAAATAATCACGTTTAGAAATCATTATATTCCTCCGAATTCTAAATGTAATGCAATTTATGATTTATTCTTTTACAAACAATTTATCCACTAGCATTTGTATCCACTTGAATGGATAGGAGAATGGTTTGGTTGACAGAATTGCTGCAGTAACAACACTTAGTACCATTATCATCAAGGTCTTATATATGTTGTCTATTGCAAAAGAATCAAACAGACCACTATACAAGAAGAACATATTTATTGGAATATGTAGCATATAAACTTGTATTGAGTTCTTACCTATGTGAGCGACCAAACCCTTAACATTAGGCATAACCATAATTAAACCTACAGTCATAAGCCCTGCAATTAAGTAACTCAATAGTCTTATTAGGATGCCTTCACCGCTTGAAAAGCCCATACCTGCATATCCAACATTACCTGAGAACAGAGTGCTTGTGAGCACATTGTTTTTATTAAGCCATGTTTCAGGTAGGAATTTACTTGCAAACATCCACAAAGGAATTGATGCTGCCATACAAGCGATACCAATTATAACTCGTCCTTTTATGTTTCTTAATTTTTCTATCATACTGTCTGTTGTGTAATAACCTGCGAAGAAGAAAGGTGCAAACACACAGATTCTTGACATTGCAAGGAAGTTGCCTGAGTCTTGTTCAGTACCAATGAAAAGACCTAAAAGTAATATTACAGGCAAAGCAATGCAAGGCTTCATCTTTTCAAATACAGGAATTAACAAATAATAAACAATCAAAGCAAAGAGATACCATAGACCTCTGTATGGATCAAGCAAAGTAAAATCTTTGCTTACAGACAATAACTGAAAAACGCCGTAATACAACAATTGAAATACTAAATAATATCCTATAAACGAAGCGAGTTTCTTTGCTCTTACCGTGCCGTTTACACAGTAACGCTTTGCAAAAAAGCCTGATACAAACATAAATGCAGGCATATGATAAGTGTGAGTCCAATAAACCCAAAGTTCTGCTGATGCTGCGGGAAAGGCAAAAGCCTTGAGAAAATGGTTGATAACAACCAAAATAATCAAAACGCCTTTCATATTATCCCACATATAATTGCGTTCTTTAATCATCCATTTCACCAACCTAAAAATTATTAATTAGACCTCTTTGTAGTTGCCTAAGAATGAAAATCCTGGCATTTCCTCAGAGAGTTGACAAATTAACTGAATTGCATTTTCACTATGCACATTGCCTGCAAAATCAAGGTAGAATAAATACTCAAACTGACTGCCCTCAATAGGTCTTGATTCGATTTTTGTAAGGTTAAGACCAAGTGAGTTAAATCTGCATAGCACACTATATAATGAACCGGAAACGTGAGGTAAACTGAAGCAAAGACTTACTTTGTCTGCATTTTCAGGAATATATAGATTTTTGGAAATTACAATAAATCGTGTGGTGTTGTCGCTACGATTTTCAAAGTTTTCTTGTAAAATTTTAAGTCCATATTCTTTGGCTGCACTTGCGTTGCAGATAGCGGCAATATCAACACGCTTGCTGTTTGCAACATCTCTTGCTGCAATAGCAGTATTAGAAGATGGCATAGTTTTGTAGTTGCCCTCTGCAATTTTGTTACTGCATTGTGCAAGAGCCTGTGGGTGCGACCAAACTTCCTCGATATTTTCAAGGCTTGTTTGATTTATGCCACATAAGTAGTAGTTGATTTGCATATCAAGTGAGTCAATGATGTAGAAGCGATGTTTTAATATCAAGTCGTAAACATCGCTTACCGAACCACCACTTGTATTCTCAACAGGTAGTACGCCAAAGTCTGCCTCGCCGTTTTCAATAGCTAAAAATACATCTTTAAAACTTTTGCAGAAAATAGGGGAGCAGTCAGGGAATAGTATGCGTGATGCATCGTGGTTGTTTGCGCCGGCAATACCCTGACACGCAATTCGTACATTTTTTCTTGGAATAACAGATTCTGCTCCGTCAATAAGTTCTCGTAGGCTTTTGCCTGCTCCTACAATGTTATGTTGTAAAGCACGAGAAATCTCCATAATATTTGAGTACAAAAGTCTGGCTGACATTCCGTATTCGCCACCTTGCTGTTCTACTCGGTCAAGAATTTCATTTTCTCTGTCCTGATTTAGGATAGGAGTGTTAGTTGCCTTTTTGTAGTAGCCAACTTCTTTTGCGCAATTCATACGTTGCTTAAAAAGTTCGATGAGTTGTTTATCTATGGAGTTGATTTCCTCACGAATTTCTTTTAAATCTTTCATAATATCCTCTTATAACAAATCGAAAATTGCAATGGCTGTCATAGCCTCAACTACAGATACTGCACGAGGTACAATGCAAGGGTCATGACGACCGTGAATTACAAGTTTTTCGTTTGTTTGTGTTTGTAAATTAACAGTATCCTGCTCCTTTGAAATAGATGGAGTTGGTTTAACTGCAACTTTAAATATAATCGGCATACCGTTTGAGATACCACCCAGAATACCACCACAATTATTTGTAGTAGTAACAACAGTGCCGTCTTTGTATTCAAATGGGTCATTGTTTTCGGAGCCTAAAAGTGTAGAACTCTCAAACCCTCTGCCGAACTCTATTCCTTTAACTGCAGGAATACCAAACATAGCCTTTGCAATAGCCCCTTCAATACCTTCAAACAAAGGACCACCCAAACCTGCAGGTAACCCTGTTATAGCGCATTCAATAGTACCACCTACGCTGTCCTGCGATGTTCTTGCTTCTTCAACTGCTTGACGCATAAGTTGTTCTTTGCTTTGGTCAATAAGAGCAAAAGCAGAAGTTGACAGGTTATCCATTAGGTCGTCGTCAATATTAACAGGGTCAAACATTTCGTCTTCTACATTATAAATTGAACTAATGTGAGCAGCGATTTTAATGTTGTTTTCCTCAAGAATTTGTCTTAAAACTGCACCAGCAAAAACAATGGGAGCAGTAAGTCTGCCACTAAAGTGACCACCCCCACGAATATCGTTATTGCCGTTATACTTAACATAAGCAGAATAATCGCTATGACCAGGGCGAGGACAAGCAAGTAAGTTGTTATAGTCACCACTTTTGGTGTTAGTGTTTTCAATAATGCAACAAATTGGTGCACCTGTTGTTACACCGTTAAGAATACCTGATTTAATGTTAGGGTAGTCTTTTTCAACTCGTGGTGTTGCAGTTTTGTCTTTACCTGGAGCACGTCGTGCCATCTGCACAAGCACCTTGTCCATATCAATTTTGTAACCTGCAGGTACATTGTCGATTACTGCACCTATGGCTTCGCCGTGGCTTTCGCCAAAAATTGTTACTTTGATTTTGTTACCGTAAGAGGACATCTGCCTTGCCTCCAATCATATTATAATCATTAAAAAATTCAGGATAACTTTTGTTTATACTATGAGGGTCAGTACATTGAATATTGCCCTCAACTTTAGTTGCACATATGCAGGCTGACATTACAATTCTATGGTCGTTATAACCTTCAACTTGTCCACCTGTAAGAGTGTTAACCCCAGTTATTTCTAAGCCGTCTGGTAGTTCTTTAATATTACCACCAAGGTTGTTTATAAGTTCTGTGGTAGCCTTAAGACGGTCACATTCTTTGATGCGCAGTCGCTGGGCATTGTAGATTTTTGTAGTGCCTTCTGCAAATGTTGCACATACTGCAAGTATAGGAACAAGGTCAGGAATTTGAGAAGCGTCGATGTCTATTGCTTTCATTTTGCCTTGTTTTACTGTGACTTTGTTGTTATGGAGTTCAACTTTTGCACCAAAGTCGTGGAGTAGCTGTGCTATTTTTTTATCTCCTTGCGCAGAGCGATCAGTAACATTATCAACAGTTACATCACCACTTATCGCACCTGCAACCATAAAGAAAGCAGCCTGACTCCAGTCGCCCTCTGTGTGGTAATCTTGAGGAGTATAGTGTTGATTACCCTTTACAAAATAGCCATAGTTATGCTTTTCAACATTTACGCCAAATTTTGCCATACAGTTTATTGTCATATCAACGTAAGCCTTACTCTCAAGAGGAGAGGTGATAATAATCTTGCTATCTCCCTCAAGCAAAGGCAGAGCAAAAAGCAACCCTGTAATAAACTGTGAACTTACGTTGCCCGGAATTTCAAAATTTCCACTACGCAGTTTCCCCGAAATTTCAAGAGGCAGTCCACCTTGGGTTTTGCATTGAACTCCTGACTTTGGCAAAGTGTCAGAATAAATACCGATAGGGCGTTGAGGCAAAAGTCCACTGCCTGTAAATGTGGCATTTACTCCACCTACTCCTGCAATAGGAATCAAAAATCGCAAGGTGCTTCCACTTTCACCACAGTCAAGTAACGCTGTGTCTGTTTTGAGTATGTTACTACCATCAATATAGAGTGCATCTTTTTCAATTTTAGTTGTAGCACCCAATGCTTCAATGCATCTTATAGTGGCTTTAATGTCGTTAGACAAAGCTACAGGATAGACCTTGCACTTACCCTTTGACAAAGCAGCACAGATAATGGCTCTGTGCACATCGCTTTTTGAGGGTGGTGCAGTTATAGTGCCGTTAAGTTGTGATGGGGCAATACATACTTTTGACATAAATAAATTCCTTTATATAGTTATAAAACTTTCAAGTTCTGTGAGTATAGTTTTTTGAGTAAAACTTGAGCCGATTTCTTTTAGTAATACAAGGTTTACACTACCACCACTTGATTTTTTGTCGCTACTGCAAACTTCTGCAATTTCTTTGAGAGAAGCAGAGTCCTCAATAGGTAGGTGATATTTTGTGCAGAGAGCAGTAATTCGCTCGGCAGTACCATCAGGTGTAATACCTGCTTTTTGGGAAGCCTTTGTAATCATAACCATACCTATGGCAACTGCTTCACCGTGAGAGAGTTTTGAGAAGTTGTAAATCTTTTCAAGGCTATGACCCAATGTATGACCAAAATTCAGGAGCATTCTTACTCCACTTTCTCTTTCGTCTTCGTTTACTATATCTCTCTTTATAGAAACGCAAGTGGCGATAATATCTTCAATCATATCCATTGCGTTGTTGCTTTCCAGAGTTTCAAATAATTCTTTATCTTTAATACATCCGTACTTAATAACCTCTGCCATACCATCATTGATGTAACGATCTGGCAAAGTGTTTAGGGTATCAGGGTCAATAATAACAAGACTTGGTTGCCAAAATGCTCCTACCAAGTTCTTTCCCTGTTCAATATCAACTCCTGTTTTTCCACCTACAGATGAGTCAACTTGTGCAAGTAATGAGGTAGGGATTTGCACAAACTCTATGCCTCGCATATATGTTGCAGCGGCAAAGCCTGCCATATCACCTGTAACGCCACCACCTAATGCTACAACCAAATCTTTGCGTGACATATGGAAGTCAGCAAAAGTGTTATACATATCTGCAATAGTAGAGAGGCGTTTGCTTTCTTCACCAGCAGGGAAGATATGGAGTTTTACAGCATATCCACAAGCAGTAAGTGAAGTTATAACATTCTGTGCATAATACTTGTTAACATTACTATCAGTTACAACAACAACCTTCTGTGCTTGAGATACCTCTTTTATGTATTTTCCGCAATCTTTAATAAGACCACGTTCAATTATAATATCGTAAGGACGACCTGTTTGAACTTTTATAGTTCTCATTCTCCAAGTGCCTCCTTTGTTTTGTGGGCTTTTTCAAGCAAGTCAATTAGTGTTTCTTTATCGTTTGATTTAATTGCGTCTGTAATAGAGTGGATATTTTCTATCAATAGGTCCAATTCGGCGATCAAAGGCTCACGGTTTTCAAGGAACAATTCACTCCATAGGGGAGCGTTGATATTTGCAACACGAGATACATCGTGATAAGATCCTGCAGAAAATCCCTTGTGATTCATACAACATGGGCTTAACACATATGAACAAGCCAGAACATGAGGAAGTTGAGATGTAAAAGCAATCATTCTGTCGTGTTCCTCAGGTGTTGTAATTTTAATTTGACCAAATTTTATTTCCATTGCAAGGTCGCACATAGTCTGCACAGATTTTTCACTTGCCTCACAAGGAACCACAATGTAACTTGCGCCAATGTATAAATCTGCATCAGATGACTTAAAGCCGTTGGTTTCTTTACCTGCCATTGGGTGACTGCCTACAAACTCAAAGCCGAATTTGTGAGAAAGTTTAGTCATTTGAGGGCAAATTTCTGACTTAATACCTGATGAATCTGTTACGATAGCACCTTTTTTGATGTACTGACCGTACTTTGTTATGTAATCAATTGCAGCCCGTGGATAAAGTGACATAATTATTACATCAGCATTACTAAGGCTTCTTTCGTTGCCCATTTCGTCAATTGCGCCACAGTCAAATGCCTCCTGCAAAGTAGACTGTGTACGGTTAATGCCAATTACATAAT
>CAZVRE010000032.1:0-11753 GCA_964629465.1 uncultured Ruminococcus sp.
ATTGCCTATGCCGAAGACCGAATTGAATAATAAACCTCGCACGGCAGGGACTTGTCCTCTGCCGTGTTGTCGCTTTATGAAAAGCAAATCGCGTCACTGTAATGTTTTTAATATGTAATGCCGAATCTCACTTTTTGCTCAAAGTTTGTAAACTACCACGATTTATGCAAATTGAGCCCAACAAAAAAGCAGTAAAAGCCCTATTGTTTATGCGTTTTTTCAACTTTTGTCCTATTATACCATATTCTTCGATTTTTCTCACAATACCTGTTGCTTTCATATATCTAAATCTCCTTTTATTTCAAATCGTGATGTTAGTATTTGTAAATGGAGGAGATTTATACTTGATAAAAAACAAAAAGCAGTGTTTAAAAACACTGCTTTTTAATGTTATTTATTTTTAGTCATAATCGATTATTGATATATCGCAGTCTGTAATTAGATAGTTCTTTGTTACGGACATTCTGAAAGTTGTTGATTCGCCCGGTGCCAAACCCTCTGAGCCTACTGCGTATGTCCAGTCAGTATCAATTACGGTGCCTGCTGATGATTCAAAAGAACCTTTGATTTCAACGAACTTATATGTATGTGTGCCATTGTTGGTAACTGTGCCTGTAACAACAGTATAACTTGAGTTGTGCTCAATATCGATATTTGAAAATCTTAGGTCCAGAGTTGCGTTACTGCTTATTGAATCTGCGTCATCATCATAAAGCAAATAGTGTGAGTAACAATAATTTGAACCAATAAATTTACGATCTTCGCAAAAGTTGCATTTGTGATTATAGCAGTAATCAGAGCCGTCAACTGTGGAGTTATTACAATCACTATAATTACAATTACCCTTGCAAGCAATACACACAGCAACTATGATAATCAGCAACACCACTACAACACCACAAAGTATCTTGTTGTATTTTTTTATAAATTCAAGAATTTTGTTTTTTGCTTTAGTTGGTTTGTCTGCAACTGAATTTGTTGTTTCTGTTGTTTCAGTTCCCAAAACTTTAGGAGTTACATCAGCCTGTGGTTGGTCAATAACATTTGCTAATGGAGTGCCACAGTAAGGACAAAAATTAGTGCCTTGGGCAACTTCATTGCCACAGTTTTTACAGTTTATCATTTCTTCTTAATACCTTTCAAATCAATTGCTGCGCCAAGACCAATAATCAACCAAGAAACTGTTGCGTTGATTTTGCCAAGCATTTCAGCACAAGCAACTATACCTTGATAACTATATGTGTAAAAATCAGCGCCAAAAGAAGTACTGCTGATGGATACGCCTGAACTAAACAATCTGATAAAGCCAATAACAATAAGAATTGTACCAACTACAAGATGAAGGTTTATTTTGCTTGCTTTTTTTAATACGTCCTTTGCAGAAGTTGAAGTCTCTGCAGGTGCAGGAGCAGACTCAACTACAGGAGTACTTTCTGCTGTAACTTCTTCAGTAACAGGAGCATTAACAGGCTTGCCACAATTACCACAAAAACCAGCGTCTTCTAATAATTCAGTCTGACAAAATTCACATTTCATAATATTATTCCTCTTTCCTTTAATTTAAAGTGTTAGCCTTTAACTGTATGATATATTATTTCATATCAAAAGTCAATTGAGTTTTGGTGACTCATAAATAAAAAGCAAAGCGAAGTGAGTATCACTTCGCTTTGCATCTTTTTATTATACCACAGGCAATTTTTGTTCCAGAATTGCCTGAAGGTTGGGTTGTAAAGTCGTCGGCAGATCCGTGAATTATAATTGTTCTGCCAATTACTTCATCTATTGTAAATCTATCGGTCAAAAACATCATTACTCCGTATCCGTTGTTGCCGAATATTGGGGGTAAATCTCCTGCGTGATTTGGGTGTTTGCAGTTTTGTGGGTTATAATGGCTCATTGTATTTGCAAATGGATCTTGCATATTGCCTGTGCAACTGTTACCTTGGTGAATATGAAAACCAAAGATTGGGCGATTGCATTGATTAACAGAAGTAGGTAAGCCGAATACTTCCACCATAACTACCACTCCGGCGTTGGTTTGATAAAATAACACTTTGCCTTGTATATTTGAGTGTGGGTTACCTTGCATTTGAGCGAATGCTTGAGGCTTTGATTTTATAACATTATCAATGAATTGAATATTATTGCAATTCATATTATCTCTCCTTTTGCAGTAATATGATATGCTTATATAATCTTTTTGTGAGAAATTTGATTTTAAAATATAATAATATTATGTTATTTGTATT
Organism: uncultured Ruminococcus sp.; assembly: GCA_964629465.1. GTDB lineage: Bacteria > Bacillota > Clostridia > Oscillospirales > Acutalibacteraceae > Ruminococcoides. The sequence goes on from CAZVRE010000032.1 coordinate 2,250, forward strand.
AAATGTTTGATGTTATGAAAATATACAATAGCGTTATAAATTAGATAAGTTACAGAGGGAAAGGTTGAGATATTTGTGACAGTGTGTCGCCTATAGGAATGAAAAGTAAATTCGTGACGGTATTTAACAGTAATGTATTTGATTTTGAAAGCATATACATTAGTGCCGGTAAGTTGGGATATCAGATTGAACTCAGTCCTAAAGAGTTGGTTGAGTTAATAGATGCCAAAGTTGACCATATAGTAAAATGAATTTGGAAAGTTAAACGGGTTAGTGCTTGCATTACCCCGTTTTTTTAATAAGAAACTTTATTTTTATTGAAAAAAGCAAATAATTTATTTTTTTCGCTCAGTTTTGTGTGTTACAGAAACAAGCGATAAGTAAAAATGCGTGCAAAGCACGCTTTCTTAATGCAAAACTACATAATTTTTGCAAGATATAATAGTAAAAGTTTCAAATTTAATTGTTTTTAATTCATAATTGACGAAATTATGAAATTAGGGAGAAAATACTTGCAATTTATCGAAAATTGTGATATATTGGTAAAGTACAAATTTGATTATTTATGGAGGAATCAAAATGGCACTAAAAAATCAGTATTTAATCGACTTGCTCAAAAGAGTAGAAAAACGCAATCCAGGTGAACCTGAGTTTATTCAGACAGTAACAGAAGTTCTTACTTCTTTGGAGCCTGTTGTTGAAAAGAGACCTGACCTTGTAGAAGCAGGTGTTCTTGAGAGAATTGTTGAACCTGAGAGACAGATTTTCTTCCGTGTTCCTTGGGTAGATGACAACGGTAAAGTACAGGTTAACCGTGGTTTTAGAGTTCAGTTTAACTCTGCTATCGGTCCTTACAAGGGTGGTTTAAGACTCCATCCTTCTGTAAATGCAAGTATCATCAAGTTCTTAGGTTTTGAGCAGATCTTCAAGAACAGCCTTACAACTCTACCAATGGGTGGTGGTAAAGGTGGTTCTGACTTTGACCCAAGAGGTAAGTCTGACGGCGAAGTTATGCGTTTCTGCCAGAGTTTTATGACAGAATTATACAGACACATTGGTCCTGACCTTGACGTACCTGCTGGTGATATTGGTACAGGTGCTCGTGAAATCGGCTACCTATTCGGTCAGTACAAGAGATTAAAGAACGAATTTACAGGCGTTCTTACAGGTAAAGGCCTACAGTACGGTGGTTCTTTGATTCGTCCAGAGGCTACTGGTTATGGTGCAGTTTACTACACAGTTGAAATGTTAAACACATTTGGCGAGTCAATTAAGGGTAAGACAGTTGCAGTTTCAGGCTTCGGTAACGTTGCATGGGGTGTTGTTAAGAAGGTAACAGAGTTAGGTGGTAAGGTAGTTACTCTATCAGGTCCTGACGGTTACATCTACGATGCTGACGGTATCTGCACAGAAGAAAAGATTGATTATATGTTAGAGATGCGTGATTCTTGCCGTGATAAGGTTCAAGATTACGCTGATAAGTTCAACGTACCATTCTATGCTGGCGAGAAGCCATGGGGTGTTAAGGTTGACATCGTTATGCCTTGTGCTACACAGAACGAAGTTGGTATGGCTGAGGCTGAAAAGATTGTTGCTAATGGCATCAAATACTATGTTGAAGTTGCAAATATGCCTACAACAAATGAGGCAGTAGACTTCTTGAAAGAAAAAGGTCTTGTTGTTGCTCCTTCAAAGGCTGTTAATGCCGGTGGTGTTGCAGTATCAGGTCTTGAAATGTCACAGAACTCTATGCGTTACAACTGGTCTGCAGAAGAAGTAGATGCAAAACTTCAAGATATTATGAAGAGTATTTACAAGAACTCATACGATGCTGCTAAAGAATACGGCATGGAAGGCGACTTGGTTGCAGGTGCAAATATTGCAGGCTTCTTAAAGGTTGCTGAAGCAATGAAAGCACAGGGTTGCGTATAATATAGATATTATCTAATTGGAAACTTCCTTAAATTCAAAGGGACACCTTTTTGGGTGTCCTTTTGTGTTTGTGTAAATAGTTTTATATTGACTGATATAGCAAAATGGTGTAAACTTGAGGTGTATAATTTATTGAATTTTGAGGTTTTGGTATGAAGTTAAGTAAGCGACTATTAAGTGGCCTTTTGACTATATTGATTTTGTGCTCATTTGTATTGAGCAATGTAATTATTGCAGGTGCAACCGAACAGGGCGAAGAAACCGTTGCTGACAGTTACGGAATAACTTTGCTTGATGACGGAAGCGCAGAAATCATAAGTTATGTAGGGGAAAGTGCTGATGTTGAAATTCCTGCTGAAATAGGCGGATATATAGTTACAAAAATTGGTGTAAACGCCTTTTATGGTGCATTGAATTTAGTCAATGTAGTAATCCCTGATACAGTTACTGAACTTGGCAACTATGCTTTTTATGGTTGTTCAAATATGGAAATTATAGACATTCCTAATTCTGTAGTAACTATAGGTAACTCTGCGTTTCGTGGTTGTTCAAGTTTAAAGAGCGTTACATTACCTCAGAATTTAACAACTCTTGAGAGTTCAGTTTTTTATGATTGTTCAAGCCTTGAGAGTGCAATAATCAGTGATTCAGTTGTAACTATAGGGGATAGCGCTTTTTATGGTTGCACAAGTTTGAAGGAAATATCAATTCCTAATACTGTGACAATGATCGAAGGTTTGGCATTTATAGGTTGTTCAAGCCTTGAATCTGTTAATGTTCCTGCTTCAGTTAAAACTATAGGCGACGGTGCTTTTAGAAATTGCACTTCACTAACAGAAATTAACGTGGATATGTATAATGCCAATTATTATTCTATTGACGGAGTTTTGTTTAAGGGTGATAATGATGTGTTAGTGCAATATCCTGCAGGTAGGCAAACGCCCCATTATTCTGTAATTGAGGGTACATCAAAAATAAACAACGGCGCTTTTTATGGTTGTCAAAATCTTATAAGCATTGATATATCTACCACTGTTAGCAACATTGCTAATATGGCTTTTACTGGATGTGTGAAATTGGCAGAGATTACTATACCTGACAGTGTAGTAAGTATCGGTAGTTATGCGTTTAAGGGTTGCATAAATTTAAGTTCTATTACTATATTGAACCCTGATTGCGAAATTAAGAAATCAAAAGATACCATTATATCTACTGCAGTTATATATGGCTACGAAGGGTCAACTGCTCAAACTTACGCTGAGAATTACAGCAGAGAGTTTGTGGTGTTGAGTAATGAACCTACAGAGTCAATGCCAACTGAAGAACCAAATGAATCAGAACCTATTGTTACACCAACAGTACCAACAACTACGGAACCAACGGAATCTGTACCAACAACTACAGAGTCTACAGAAAAACCTGCAACAGAACCTACAGAATCTGTCAAAACAACAGTAACTCTTAAAAAGTCTTCTGCAACACTTTATATTACAGGAACTACTAACATAGATGTGGTTGTTGCAAATCCTGTGGGTGCGACTAAATATACTTCATCAAACTCTAAAGTTGCTACTGTTGATGCTAATGGTAAAGTTGTAGCCAAAAAGAACGGTACTGCAATAATTTCAGTCAACAACAATGGGGTTAGCAAGGAATATAAAGTCACAGTTAAAAAACCAACTTTAAATTCTACTAAGCAGACTATTAAAGTGGGCAAAAAGTTCAAGTTGAAGATAACCGGACAAATCGGTAAGGCAACTTTCACTTCTACCAAAACAAAGTTTGCAACAGTAAATTCAAAAGGTAAAATTGTTGGCAAGAAAAAGGGTAAAACAACTATAAAAGTAAAAGTGAATGGGATTACTTTGAAATGCAAAGTGACAGTAAAATAACATATTTGGAGAACGAGTAATGAAAAGATTTAGTAAATTTATATGTATCATCTTAATTCTATCAATTTGTTGTACTTTGGCCTTAACAGGTTGTGGTAAAACAAAAGACGGATTAGAAAAAGTTAAGAGCGATGAGTTTGAATATTCAATTTTGCTTGATGGCAGTATTGAGGTTACAGGTTACAAAGGTAATGCGGTAAGTTTTGAAATTCCTGATTCAATGGGTGGACTTACTGTGACAAGCGTTGGAGAGTATGCGTTTTATGAAAATGAAGCAATAACAAAGGTTGTTATTCCTCAGACTGTTACAAATATTGGCGAGGGTGCATTTAGTTGTTGCTCAAATTTGTCCGAAATAACAATACCTGAGAGTGTAGTAACAATTGGTGAGTATGCTTTTGATTCTTGCACAAGTTTAACCAGCGTTACTATTCCTGAGGGAGTCAAGACAATAGGTGAGGAAGCATTCTTTGAATGCACAGGTTTAAAGAAAGTTACTTTTCCTTCAACTGTAACAGAAATACCTGCATGGATATTTTCAGGTTGCACAAGTCTTGTAACAATTAACTTGCCTGATACTATTACCAAAATCGGTGAATGTGCTTTTTATGATACAGGCTACGCTGCTGATGAGGAAAACTGGGAAGATGATGTGCTTTACATTGGTAATCATTTGATTTCTGCTGATATTTCTGGAGATTATGTTGTAAAAGAGGGCACTGTTTGTATTGCCGATAGCGCATTTAGTTATTGTGACTATTTATTTACAGTAGAACTTCCGGACAGTGTAGTAAGTATTGGTGACGATGCTTTTATGGAATGTTATAATTTGAATGATATAAAATTAAGCAATTCTTTGCAGACTATTGGTGAGGGTGCTTTTACAAAGTGTTATTGTCTTGAAAAAGTAGTGTTACCTGTAAGTGTTGTAAATATAGGAGTTGACGCTTTTGCAAAATGTGAGAGTTTAAAATCTGTATCAATTCCAAATGCTGATTGTGAGATTGGTAATTCGCAAAAAACATTCTACAAAGATGCAAAGATTAAAGGTGTCGATGAGTCTACCGCTCAAGAGTATGCGGAAAAATACGACAGAGAATTTATAATAATTGAAGGCTAAAAAATAAAGCACTTACCAAACGGTAAGTGCTTTTTGATTGTGCAAATAATTATACGCTGAACAACATTTCTGCATATGATGGATAAGGCCAATATTCAGCACCTGTGTGCGCTTCCATATCATCACCAAGTGCTCTTAATTCTTGCATTTTTGTAAATATCTCATCGCAATAGAAGTTAGCACAGGCCTGCAAGTTAATTTTTAACTCATTGGCTTTATTTAGTGCTTCTTCAATCTCTTTTGTTTTGTTAGAGAACTGAATCAATTCTTTGCTTAATGATTCGATTAGTTCAGTTTCCAATTCTACAGGAAGGTCATCGGACAATGCTTTCTTGGCAAGTGCTGTATCAGTTAAATCTTTTACATAAGCAGTAACAGCAGGGATAATGTCCTTTTTTGCCATATCTATCATTGTCAAGGCTTCAATGTTAATTACCTTGATATAGTTTTCCAGGTCAACTTCGTATCTTGCAAGAAGTTCTGCTCTTGTGAATACGTTGTTGTTAATAAATAGATCAATGTTCTTGTCGTCGCCATAGTGAGCAAGAGCCTGAGGGGTGCTCTTAAGGTTAGAGAGTCCACGTCTTTCTGCTTCTTCTACCCACTCCTGAGCATAGTTGTTACCATTAAAAATAATTCTATCGTGAGCCTTGATAGTTTTAGCAATAAGTTTGTTGACTGCTTTGTCGAAGTTGTCTGTTTCTTCAAGTTGGTCAGCAAACTGTCTGAAAACTTCAGCAACAATAGTATTTAAAATGATGTTAGGGTTAGCAACGTTCTGTGATGAGCCCAACATACGGAACTCAAAACGGTTACCTGTAAAGGCAAATGGAGAAGTACGGTTGCGGTCTGAAGTATCCTTCTTGAAATCAGGTAGAACGTCAACGCCCATCTTCATTTTTTCTTTTTTGGCTTGTTCGTATTCTTCGCCTGCTTCAATAGAACTGATAATTGCGCTGAGTTCATCACCTAAGAACATAGAGATAATTGCAGGTGGAGCTTCATTAGCACCAAGTCTGTGGTCGTTGCCGGCAGAAGCAACGGAAATACGGAGTAAGTCCTGATATTCGTCAACAGCCTTGATAATACCTGCAAGGATAAGCAGGAACAATTTATTTTCAGCAGGGCGTTTGCCTGGGTTTAGAAGGTTTTCACCTGTGTCAGTAATCAAAGACCAGTTGTTGTGCTTGCCTGAACCGTTGATGCCTGCAAATGGCTTTTCGTGAAGTAAACACACCAAATTGAACTTTTCTGCAACCTTTTTCATAAGGTCCATCATAAGTTCGTTGTGGTCAACTGCAAGGTTGGTTGTTGTAAACACAGGGGCTACTTCGTGCTGTGAAGGAGCAACCTCGTTGTGTTTTGTTTTTGAATTGATGCCGTAACTCCAAAGTTCTTTGTCAAGTTCTTCCATAAACTGAGCAACTCTTGTTTTGATAGTGCCAAAGTAATGGTCATCAAGTTCCTGACCTTTTGGAGCCTTTGCACCAAACAATGTTCGTCCTGTAAAAATCAAGTCAGGGCGAGCATCATACATATCTTTATCAATTAGGAAGTACTCCTGTTCTGCACCAACGGTTGTGCTAACGTGAGTAACGTCAGTTTTGCCGAATAGGTGAAGCAAACGCAGGGTTTCCTTTGATATTCTTTCCATTGAACGTAGGAGAGGAGTCTTTTTGTCAAGAACCTCGCCTGTGTATGAGCAAAAAGCAGTAGGAATATACAGAGTGCCATCTTTAGCAAAAGCGTAGGAAGTAGGGTCCCAAGCAGTATAACCTCTTGCTTCAAAAGTTGCACGGATGCCACCGTTAGGGAAAGAGGACGCATCAGACTCACCTTTGATGAGTTCTTTACCACTGAATGACATAATAACTGTGCCGTCACTCTGAGGTGTTAGGAAACTATCGTGCTTTTCTGCAGTAATGCCTGTTAATGGTTGGAACCAATGAGTGTAGTGGGTACAGCCTTTTTCTAAAGCCCATTCTTTCATGGCGTGTGCTACTGAATTTGCAAGGCTTAAATCAAGAGTTTGACCGTTTTCTATTGTTTTTTTCAAAGCTAAGTATACGGGTTTTGATAATCTTTGTCGCATGGCTTCGTCGTTAAAAACATTACAACCAAAAAACTCAGGTACATTTACCATAAATTGCATCTCCTTCTTTGATAAAAGAGCACTTGGAATTAGCATCTAAAGTACTCCTATTATACATTGGTAAGTATATAACGGATATTTATTTTTGTCAATAAATATTTATTGCTGCAATAATGGCAAAAACAAGAAATTTGCAAGAAAAATATTGCGATACTTCAAAATTATTGAGCAAAACACAAAATATTGCAAAATATTAGCATTTTAAGAAGTTTTTAGTAATAATAATTGCAAGAAAACTGTTGACATACATTATATATAATTATATAATAATCAACAGTAAAAATTCCAGTTGGACGGAAGCATGGTCTGTTTGATGTGAATTTATTAAAAAATCAATAAATTCACTGTAATATAATATGTTTGGGCTGTGATTTCTGTCACAGTCTTTTTTGTAATTTTTTTTGTTTTAATTCTTATAAGTAAAAACATTTAGAAGTAAATGCAGTAAAATACTACATTAGAATGTTGTATAAAGGGCAACTGGGGTTTGGAAAAACCTAAATTATGAAAGGATGGTATTTTGTATGAGTCGTAAAGCGTATTTAATTCTTGAAAACGGCACATATTTTGAAGGTGAATCTTTCGGAGCAGAAAAGGAAACCACAGGCGAGTTGGTTTTTACTACATCAATGGTTGGTTATCTTGAAACACTAACTGATCCAAGTTATTACGGTCAGGTAGTTGTTCAGACATTCCCTCTTTTTGGTAATTATGGTGTTATTCCTGCTGATTTTGAGAGCGAAACTCCTGTTTTAAATGCTTATATTTGTAGAAGTTGGTGCCAAGAACCTAGCAATTTCCGTTGCCAGGGTGATCTTGACACTTTTTTTAAAACTTCAGGTGTTCCTGGACTATGCGGTATTGATACCCGAGCATTAACAAAGATTTTGAGAGATCAGGGTGTTATGAATTGTAAGATTACATACACACTTGATAATCTTGATAAAGATATTTCAGAACTTAAGGCATACGAAATCAAGGATGCTGTTAAGAACACATCCACAAAAGAAATGTATGAAGTTAAGGCTACAAATCCACAGTATGATGTTGTAGTTATAGATATGGGTGCTATGCACGGAGTTGACAAAGTTCTTGTTGACAAGAACTGCAATGTAACTGTAGTACCTTACAACACACCTGCTGATGCAATTTGTGCACTTAATCCTGACGGTATTGTGATTTCTGACGGTCCTGGTAACCCTACTGAAAATACAGAAGTAATCGAAACACTAAAGGTATTATCTGCAAAGAAAATTCCAATGTTTGGAATTAGTTTAGGCCATCAGGTGCTGGCTCTTGCCCAGGGTGCAAAGATAGAGAAACTTGTTTACGGTCATAGAGGTTCATCTCAACCAGCAAAAGCTCTAAAGGCAGAGGGTGTATATATTACATCTCAAAACCATAACTACACAGTAGTGAATGAGTCATTACCTGCTAATGCAGAATTAACTTTTGTAAACAGTAACGACGGTACTTGCGAGGGTATTGAATATACTGATATGCCTGCTTTTTCAGTACAGTTCTTACCAATTCACAGTGGTGGGCCAAGAAATACTGCACTACTGTTTGACCGCTTTACAGAAATGATGGAAGCAAATAAGTAATTAACGGTTAGAAAAATATAGACGAGATTTAAAGTGAAGGAATGATATGTTATGCCACTAAAACCAGGTATTAAAAGAGTAATGGTAATCGGTTCTGGCCCTATCGTAATCGGTCAGGCTGCCGAATTTGACTATGCAGGCACACAGGCTTGTCGTGCACTAAAAGAAGAAGGTTTGGAGGTTATTCTTGTTAACTCCAACCCTGCTACAATTATGACAGATAACGCAATGGCTGATAAGATTTACATTGAGCCATTAACACTTGAAACAGTTAAGCGTATTATTAAGAAAGAAAAGCCAGACTCACTGCTTTCTACATTGGGTGGTCAGACAGGTCTGACTTTGTCGATGCAACTTGCAAAGGAAGGCTTTTTGGAGGAGCACGGCGTTCAACTTTTGGGCGCTAACCCTGAAACTATCGACAAAGCAGAAGACAGACAGATGTTTAAGGATACAATGCTTTCTATTAACCAACCTTGTATTCCTTCCACTGTTGTAAATACTGTTGATGCTGCAATTGAGTTTGCTAACGAAATTGGCTACCCGGTAATTATCCGTCCTGCTTTTACACTTGGTGGTACAGGTGGTGGTATTGTAAATAACGAAGAGGAACTTCGTGAAATTACATCCAACGGTCTTGAACTTTCTCCAATTACACAGGTACTTGTTGAGAAGTGTATTGCAGGTTGGAAAGAAATCGAATTCGAGGTAATTCGTGACTCTGCAGGTAATGCCATTACAATTTGTTCTATGTAACACTTTGACCCTGTTGGCGTTCATACATGCGACAGTATCGTTGTTGCT
>CAZVRE010000033.1:0-10267 GCA_964629465.1 uncultured Ruminococcus sp.
TCGGTTAGTTATAAATTATGTCAGTATTGACGATTTCTGTGGCTCTGCTGCGGATGTTATTCATTCGAGCAACCCACTCCATTTGATTATCCGCCTTGAGTCTTTCTGTCACACCTTCACATTCTGCCATCTGTTTTACGAGCCGAAAAAACATATCCTCAGCCTGCTTGTTTACATCGGCAAGGTGTTTGTTCAGTTCGCATTTTGTGAGCAAGGTCGTATAAAAACCTTTGCGGTGCGCCTTGATATACTGCAAATGCCGCTGTCCCCAAATACCAACTTCGACTTGTTCTTCGGCGGGCAATGCAAGGTCGGGCAGATAATAATCTCCCTGCAAGGTGTAGCTGATACCCGTTCTTTCGTCTTTAAAATGCTTTTTCATATTCGTATCCTCCTGTAATTTATCTTGTGCGTGTATCACGCTTTTTGCCTTTTGAATTTCGTGCCTGCTCTAACAGATTATCAATCTGCCTGCTGCCGAACACCTTTCGGCATATAAGCTTGCAAAAGAAGATTTTCTTGGACTGAAAGTTTTTGAGATAATTAATCCAACGGATCAAAAAAAAGCTATTAGATTTCGTACAAAAATCTAATAGCTCTTAATTTTATTTATGAATAATTTTCAGATGTTGACAAAACGTTGTCACGAGGCTTTCGGGAGCCTCAAAGCCCAGTGTTTATGCGGGTTTTCAGCGTTTTTGGTATTATTCCCATTCGATTGTTGCTGGGGCTTTTGGACTTAAGTCGTACAATACACGACATACACCAGGAACTTCAGCAAGAATTCTGTCTGTGATTTTCTTTAAGATTGCCCAGTCAATTTCTGGAACTGTTGCTGACATAGCGTCAACTGTGTTGACTGCTCTGATGATTACAGGCCAGTCATATACACGTTTGCCATCTCTAACACCTGTTGAACGGAAATCAGGAACTACTGTAAAGAACTGCCATACCTTGTCAGTTAGACCAGCGTTGTCAAATTCTTCACGAAGAATTGCGTCTGATTCACGAAGTGAATGAAGTCTGTCTCTTGTGATAGCGCCTGTGCAACGAACACCAAGACCAGGACCTGGGAATGGCTGACGGTCAACCATAGAAGCAGGTAAACCTAAAGCCTTACCCACAACACGAACCTCGTCCTTAAACAATAGTTTAACAGGCTCAACAAGGCCGATAAACTGCATATCTTCAGGAAGTCCACCTACATTATGGTGCGCTTTTACGCCATCACTTTCAAGGATATCAGGATAAATTGTGCCCTGTGCAAGGAAAGAAATATCCTCTAACTTACGTGCTTCTTCTTCAAATACACGAACAAACTCGCCACCAATAATCTTACGCTTAGACTCTGGTTCGTCAACTCCAGCAAGTTTGTCGAGAAAACGGTCAGTAGCATCAATATAAATTAAGTTAGCGTCAAGTTGGTTTTGAAACACTTCGATAACCTGCTCACTCTCGCCCTTGCGCATTAAGCCGTGATTTACATGAACACATACTAACTGTTTGCCAATAGCCTTAATTAAAAGTGCAGCAACAACAGAACTATCAACACCACCAGATAAAGCAAGAAGAACTTTCTTGTCCCCTACTTGCTCACGCACAGCGGCAACCTGCTCATCGATAAACTTATTAGCGAGTGCTTCAGTTGTGATACGTTCCATTGTATCAGGTCTTTTATTCATATCCATAAAAATATACCTCCTGATAATATGAATTTAATATGTTAATGATTATAAACTTATTTTAACTAAAATTCAAGATTTATAGTCAAAAAAATCAAGTTTTTGCAATATACTAAAAGAAACTTTTATTAGTGAAAAAGTTTTGTCAAAATAACATAAAATTATCAAATTAAAGATAAAAATAATATTTGCAGTAAACTGAATATTATTAAAATCACGAAACCTCTCTGCTAAATTATTAACAGAGAGGTTAGTTTTATCTATAGATAATATCGTCTCTTGCAGGGCCGTTACTAACCATACCAATGTGAACGCCGATTTCTTTCTCGGCAAATTCAATGTATTCTCTACATTCTTTTGGTAGGTCTTCGTACTTTTTGATACCTGTAACATCACACTTCCAACCCTTGAGAGTCTTAAGAACAGGCTTACATCTCTTGAGTTTTGTTGTGCTTGGGAAGTAGTCAATAATCTCGCCATCAAGTTCATAAGCAACACAAACAGGAATTTCATCAAGATAGCCAAGAGCATCAATTACAGTAAATGCAACAGAAGTTGCACCCTGTGCCTTACAACCATAACGAGTTGCAACAAGGTCAAGCCAACCCATACGACGTGGTCTGCCGGTTGTAGCGCCGTATTCGCCACCATCGCCACCACGTTTGCGAAGTTCGTCTGCTTCTTCTCCAAAAATTTCGGAAACAAATTCGCCTGCACCAACTGCACTTGAATAAGCCTTAACAACTGTAACAACTTCTTTAATTTCATAAGGTGGAATACCTGCACCTACTGCACCGTAACCGGCGATAGTGTTGGAAGAAGTAACCATTGGATAAATACCAAAGTCTGTGTCTTTAAGTGAACCTAACTGACCCTCAAGAAGAATATTTTTACCTTCGTCAAGTGTTTTGTGAATAAACTCAAAGGAGTCACCAACATAAGGAGCAAGCAACTCTTTGTATTCCATTAACTTATTAAACACTTCGTCTACAGTAATTTCCGGTTTGTTATAAAGATTGCGCAAAGTAGCGTTCTTAATCTCAACTGCGTGTGCAATCTTTGCCTTTAGGCTTTCAACATCATCATACAATTCATTGATTTGGAAGCCGATCTTACTGTATTTGTCAGAATAAAAAGGCGCAATACCACTCTTTGTAGAGCCAAATGAGTTTTTGCCAAGTCTTTCTTCCTCATAGCAGTCAAATGCAACGTGATAAGGCATTACAATTTGCGCTCTGTCAGAAATCAAAACATTAGGAGTAGGAACGCCACGCTCCTCGAGTTCTTTCATTTCTTTAACGAAATTTTCTACGCTGAATGCTACGCCGTTACCAATTACATTAGTAATGTTCTGATGAAATACACCAGATGGTAACTGATGCAAAGCAAACTTGCCGTAGTTGTTGATAATAGTGTGGCCTGCATTTGCGCCACCCTGAAAACGAATAACAACATCACTGTTGTTGGCTAATACATCGGTAATTTTGCCCTTACCTTCATCGCCCCAGTTAGCGCCTACAATCGCTTTTACCATATTATTACACTCCTTAATAGATTATACGTTAATCTCAGGTTTTTCTGTTTGTAAATAATTATATCTTTCGAGAACAGGTTTTACTTCTTCATTTAAGAAATCAACGGTCTGTTCTTTTGCTCTGCCAGTGTACTTTTCAGGCTGTAGAATTTCTTGCAATTCCTCTAAAGTAACACCAAACGCCTCATCGTTAGCAATACGCTCAAGAAGGTCATTTTCGCCACCTTCTTCTTTAATAACACAAGAAGCAGCCATAGAGTGAGTTCTGATTCTTTCGTGAAGTTCCTGACGGTCACCACCACGATTTTTGACAGCATCCATCATAATATTTTCAGTAGCCATAAATGGCAACTCTTTTCTTAATCTGGACTCAATAACCTTTGGATATACAACCAAGCCGTCAGATACATTAGCATAAAGGTTAAGAATACCGTCAATAGCGAGGAAAGCCTCTGGAATACTTAAACGTTTGTTGGCACTATCATCAAGAGTTCTCTCAAACCACTGAGTAGCAGTTGTAAAGTAACCGTTGAGAACATCTACCATTACATAACGAGATAATGAACCTATACGTTCACTACGCATTGGGTTGCGCTTGTAAGCCATAGCAGATGAGCCGATCTGATTTTTCTCAAAAGGTTCTTCCACTTCACGCAAATGCTGTAAGAGTCTGATGTCGTTGGAGAACTTTGCAGCACTCTGCGCAATACCTGCAAGAACATTCAAGAACTGAGAGTCAACCTTACGGGAATATGTTTGACCTGAAACTGCGAAGCAACCCTTGTAGCCCATTTTTTCAGCGATTTTCTTGTCAAGTGCTTTGCACTTTTCGTGGTCGCCGTCAAATAGTTCAAGGAAACTTGCCTGTGTGCCTGTAGTACCCTTGGAACCCAAGAGTTTAGCCTTTGAGAGTTGATACTCAACATCCTCAAGGTCAAGCAATAGATCCTGCAACCACAAGGTTGCACGCTTACCTACTGTAGTAGGCTGAGCAGGCTGAAAATGAGTAAAGCCAAGAGTAGGTAAATCTTTGTAATCATCAGCAAACTTTGCAAGATTACGAATAACTGTAACAAGTTTATTTCTAACAAGTTTTAAAGCCTCTGTCATAATGATAATATCTGTATTATCACCAACATAACAAGAGGTAGCACCAAGGTGGATAACCCCCTTGGCATCAGGACATTGCTCGCCGTAAGCGTGAACGTGGCTCATAACATCGTGTCTGAACTTCTTTTCGTATGCTTCAGCAACTTCATAGTTAATATCGTCTTGATGTTCTTTTAACTGGTCTATCTGTTTTTGTGTAACAGGTAAACCTAACTCCATTTCAGATTCTGCAAGTGCTATCCATAACTTTCTCCAAGTTCTGAATTTCATATCAGGAGAAAAAATGTACTTCATTTCTTTGCTTGAATAACGAGCAGACAATGGAGATTCGTACGCATTTCTATTCATATACTTTCTTCCTTTGGGACAATTTATTTAATTATATTACGCCAAACCTATGCGCTTCATCATTTCGGCATAGGCATCTTCTACGCCACCCATATCACGACGGAATCTGTCTTTGTCTAATTTTTCTTGTGTGTCCATATCCCAGAAACGGCATGTGTCAGGAGAGATTTCATCAGCAAGAATAATAGTATCGTGATAACGACCAAACTCGATTTTGAAGTCAATTAGGTCAACATTTACAGTCTTAAAGAATTCAACCATAATGTCGTTGATTTTGTAAGCAAGGTCAGAGATAACATCAATTTCCTCTTTTGTAGCAAGTTCTGCGGCAAGTATGTGGCTTTCGTTAACCATTGGGTCACCCAAGTCATCATTCTTGTAACAGAATTCAAGTACTGTATGCTTCATTGGAGTACCTTCTGGTAAGCCAAGACGGTTAGCGAGTGAGCCTGCAGCCTTATTACGAAGAATTACCTCAAGAGGTACGATTTCCACCTTTTTGAGTACAGTTTCTCTGTCGTTAAGTTCTTCAACATAGTTTGTAGGAATACCTTTAGCCTCAAGCAACTTGAACATAAAGTTACTCATTCTGTTATTTACAACACCCTTACCAACGATAGTGCCCTTTTTTTCGCCATTAAAAGCAGTAGCATCATCCTTGTAAGATACGATACAATAATCAGGGTTATCAGTTGCAAATACTTTTTTAGCCTTGCCCTCGTAAAGTTGTTCCATCTTTGTTACCATTTGAATTACCTCCATAATGAATATAATGCAATATTTCAACAAACTACATTATATAACAAAACAACACACTATAAAATAACATAAAAGAATTATAATATAATTTTTTACATAAATATCATAAACAAAAAATAAAAGGTACTCAAAAGAGTACCTTTTATTTTGGTGCCGGTGACCGGACTCGAACCGGTACGGTATCGCTACCGGTGGATTTTGAGTCCACTACGTCTGCCAATTCCATCACACCGGCATACAACTCCGTTATTATACAATATAATTTATAAAAAATCAAGATGAATTTTAAAAATCACAAAATTGTTAATATTAAATAAATTTTTAAAAATGTATTGACAAAATTTTACAGGTGTATTATCTTAATAGTACAGTAATACAGAAAGGAGAAATACTTTGAAATTTATATTAGATAAAAGACGACCTATTTGTCCGCAAATGTGCGAATATCTATGTGCTACTATTGCTAACGGAGATATTAAGCCAGGTGACAAACTGCTTTCAGTAAGAGAAGTTGCTGTAAACGCAGGAGTTAACCCCAACACAGTTCAAAAAACTTATGAACAGTTGGAACAAAAGGGTGTAATTTACTCCGTAAGAGGCACAGGGTGGTTTGTTTGCGAGGACATCTCCCCTGCTATTGAAACAACAAAAAACATGGCAAAGAGTAAAACAGAGCAATATATTGCTGAAATGCAAACCTTGGGATTTGAACCTGAGGAGATTAAAACTTATTTGGAGGAGTGGTTTAAATGAGTGAACTATTGAGATGCGAAAACCTTACCAAAAAATACGGTAATCTTGTAGCACTTGACAATATTAACCTTACTATTGAAAGTGGTAAAATTATCGGTTTGCTTGGTCCTAACGGTTCAGGCAAAACAACATTGATTAAACTTATCAACAATTTACTTCAACCTAACGAAGGCTCTATTACTGTATGTGGTAGTAAACCTGGTGTTGAGAGCAAGAAAGTAGTTGCATATTTGCCAGATAACAACTTCTTAGGCAAGAGTATGACTGTAAAAGAAATTGTTGAATTATACGCTGATTTTTATAGTGATTTTAGAACTGAACTTGCTTATTCAATGCTCAAGAAACTTGATATTGAACCAAGCAGAAAATTAAAGGCACTATCAAAAGGTAATAAAGAGAAAGTATGCTTGATTCTTGTTATGAGCCGTAACGCAAAGTTATATGTTCTTGACGAGCCTATTGCTGGTGTTGACCCTGCAACAAGAGATTACATTATTTCAACTATTATTAACAACTATAACCCAGATGCTTCTGTACTTATTTCTACTCACTTAATTTCTGATATTGAGGAAGTACTTGACGAAGTTATTTTTATTAACAGTGGCAAGATTTACTTGCAGAAATCTGTTGACGAAATCAGAGAAGAACACGGTATGAATGTTGACTCATACTTTAGGGAGGTATTCAGATGGTAAAGAAACTTATTAAGCATGAATTTGCTTCTTACTTAAAGGTTACTCTTGTTATTGATGCAATACTATTAAGCGTTGCTTTGATTACAAGAATTTTGCAGTTTTTTGAGAGCGACTCAAACATCTATAATATTTTGTTTGGTTCTTCTGTGGTTGCTTTTGTTATTGCAATAATTGCAAGTATGATACTTACATTGATTTTGATAATCGCCAGATTCTACAAAAATCTGTTTACTAACGAAGGTTACCTAACTCTCACCTTACCTGTTACCCACTCTAAACATATTTTAACAAAACTTTTGTGTGCAGTTACTTATATGTTAATGAATGTAGTAGCAATTATCGTATCAATTATGGTAGCAACTGCAGGCGAAGTTTGTGCAGAAATTTTTAAGGCAATTTTCTATCTTTTGAAAAGATATTTTGAAGCAGTTGGAGGAAACGCTACCCTTTACATTATTGAAGTTGTTTTGGTAGTGCTTGTATCTCTTGCTTCAAACGTACTGCTATTCTATGCTTGTATTGCTATAGGTCAAATGAGCAAAAAATCAAGAGTTGCCAAGGCAGTGCTTGTATATTACATATACTACATTATCTGCCAGGTATTTGGCACAATCTTAATTGCAATTTTGGACCAGAATAGCCAAATTTTTGCAGCAATTGGAAAGTTTGCGTTTGATCATCCTTACGGATTTGTTCATATTCTATTACTTTCTGTGCTTGTAATTGAAGGTGCTTTGGGTGTACTGTATTTCTTTATTACCCATAGAATTATGCATAAGAAATTAAACGTTGAATAAGTAGCGGGTGTTAAAATGAAAAAAACATATTTAGTTAGAATTTCAATACTTTTGGTTGTGACTATATGTATGTGCTTGTTTGCATCCTGTGGAATACCTGACGAAAACATTGTTATATCAGAAGATTATATGACTATTACATATAATTCGGAAGAGTATTCCCTATCTGAATATTATGTGTCTATGCCTGATGATTGTGTTGTATATGAAACCCCTACTGTTGAAAACGCAAATTTTTGGCATTATCTATTGCCGATAAGTGGTGATACTGTTCATATTTCTAATTCTGAACCTGCTTATTTATGGTTGACTACAGAAACTGACCATACTGACAATGAAAAGTTTGCAGAAATACAAGAGAAAAATAGTACTCTGTTATATGTAAGAACATCGTCGGATAGTTCTCTAATTAACTAAAAGCAGTTGGAGAGTTTTATATTTTACAACTGTTAGTAGATAGTTCATAATCTACTCTTCAATAGAATGTGAGATGAAAAATTATGAAAACTTATTTAAAAATTTTGCTATCTTGTTTATTGCTACTTGTTTTAATTTTTATGCCTTCATGTGGCGAAACACAGGCAACAGACTTCTCAAGCGAACCAATTAACAATGTGCAAAACAACTTAAAAGCAGGTGGTAGACTTGCATATACAGAAGGTAAAATCTACTATGTTAACATTGTTAATGATATTGTTTATAGCGGGCTATATACATTAGATGTAGACGGAACAACTGCAATTGAAGTAAACACAGATACTGGTCTGCAATCTTTTCTTGATATGCCGTGCATATACAATTTTGATAACAATCTTTATAAATTCACCCAAGACGACGATGCGCTATATGTATATAACAGTGAGAAAAATCAATTTGAGATTAGTAATCTTAATGAGGGCGTAAACAGTTATAATTATCATATTGAAAATGATTTATTAGTCTATGCTGAAGTAGGTAAAAACAGAAAGGTCAAGATAAAATATAAAGATAATAAAACATATACATTACCGGATAAGATAGATGTAGATGCATTTTGTGTGCAGGATGAAAAAATTTATTATATAAATTCATATCAATCATTAAAGGTACACGATCCTGCAAAAGGTGAAGACAGCATTGAAAAAATTGATAACTTATATCGTTACGACGGTTATTCTCCAATTATAATTTGTGGTGATTATTTATATTTTGCATATGAAGATGGCGAATACAAAAATGGTTTGTATAGATATTCATTAAGCAATAAAAAAATTGAACTTGCGTTAGAAAACAACAGTATATTATGTTTAAATACAAATGGCGAGTCTGTTTTTGTTGCTACTGAAAAAACGGTATCTATGCAGTTGATGAAAATAGTAGCGAAAAAATCTCTAACAAAAATGTTGAACAAATCTATGTGTTTGATATGGATTGGGTGTATTTATATGACACAGCCGGAATGATATACAGAATTAACACAGACGGAAGTACAACGGAAACAATCTCAAACAACATTAAACAAAGTTATGATTATATAAAACAGAAAGAGTAGTAAAGGAGGTATAATATGAAAAAATCAATTAAGATTATTTTATGTTTGTCTTTGGTAGCAATTATGTGCACGGGTTTGTGTTCTTGTGACGCTCTTGATGATGCGAAGAAGAACCACGCTGTATATAGTGAGGACTACAATACTATCACCTACAACGATAGCGTTTATAAAATTTGTCCTACTGAACTGCGTGAGACTTTGCATACTTATATTTCAGAAAAGTACGACTTTACTGATAAAATACTTTATATAACCGAACCTGATGTACCGGTTTTACTGGCTTCAACAGTCGGCGAAGAGGCTAATTTATCGATAAATGGCAGGGTAATTAGTTTGTCATCCGCATATTATATTGAAACAGTCAAATATGATACAATTATTTCAAATGCTAAACAATATTTAGAAACTCACTTTGGTACATATAATGAAGATAAATCTAAAATCATCGTAAACGGTACAACATACATAAAGGCACCTGAAGAAGTCCATAAAAAATATAACAATGTTAACAAGTCAATAATTGATGTTTTTGCGTATGACTACATAATGGATTATTACTATATAAATAAAAAAGATAGTAATACGCTAAGCACTATATATGAAGTTTTATATGATAACAAAATTCTATATTCTCATGACGATTTATATTATGAGTATTACTATTTTGACGATTATTATAATGAAGAAAAGGAATTTTTAGACGACATATATTACTCCACTTATGATGATGATTTAGAAGGATATGTATACTACGTATATTACTTCTGTGAAGATGTGTATGACGAATTAGTAAATGAACTTATGAAATAACCAACTTAAACCACTTACAAAATTATAAAGTTATTCACAAGAAATTAAACGCTGAATAAGAAGCGAGGCGATAAAATGAAAAAATCAATTAAGATTATATTATGTTTGTCTTTGGTAGCAATTATGTGCATGGGTTTGTGTTCTTGTGACGCTCTTGATGAGGTAAGGAAAAATACAGGCGTATATAGCGAGGACTGTGGACATCAAAAATCCTTATGAACAACTAAAAGAGTCAAAACAGCTTGATT
>CAZVRE010000034.1:0-9781 GCA_964629465.1 uncultured Ruminococcus sp.
GAGGCTTTTTTGTTGTTTATTATACAGTGGAAATACTTACACTAAGCAGGAGTTTACGACGAGGACGCCACAGTTAACGCAAAAAAACAGCACCACCTTGTAGTGATGCTGTAATGTTTGAAATAATATAATTATCTCTTGCTGAACTGTGGCGCACGACGAGCAGCCTTTAAACCGTACTTCTTTCTTTCCTTCATACGTGGGTCACGAGTTAGGAAGCCTGCCTTCTTAAGGATAGGACGTAGGTTTTCGCTATCGTACTGTAGTAATGCTCTTGATACACCGTGACGGATAGCACCAGCCTGACCTGTAACGCCACCGCCGTTTACACGACATACGATGTCAAACTTTTCTTCAGTTTCTGTCAAAGCAAGAGGCTGACGAACGATAAGTTTTAGTGTTTCAAGACCAAAGTAATCGTCGATGTCTCTGTCGTTGATAGTTACCTTACCAGTACCCTGATAAAGTCTTACACGAGCAACAGAAGATTTTCTTCTACCTGTACCGTAAAAATAAGGTGTCTTGTTATACATTATGATTTGCCTCCTTCTTATGCTTCTACAACTTCTGGCTTCTGAGCCTGATGGTTGTGTTCTGCGCCCTCAAATAGACGTAGTCTAAGTAGAGCATTTCTGCCTAATGTGTTTGATGGAAGCATACCCTTAACTGCTAATTCCATAGCTTTTGTTGGGCGAGTAGCCATAAGAGTATCGTAACGAACTTCTTTTAAGTGGCCAATATAGCCAGTGTGACGCTGCCATTTCTTCTGAGTTAATTTATTACCTGTAAGAACAGCATCTTTGCAGTTGATGATAATAACGTGGTCACCGCAGTCAACGTGTGGTGTATAGATAGCTTTGTGCTTACCTCTTAAAAGTGTAGCAGCCTGTGCAGCAACTCTACCCAAAGGCTTGCCTGCAGCATCGATTACATACCACTTGCGGTCGATTTCGCTTTTCTTTGCCATAAATGTTGACATAGCGCATCCTCCTTAATAAATCAATAATTTTTCAGTGCCTGATTATTATATTACTTATATTGCCCAATGTCAACACTTTTTTGCAAAAATTTTAATTTAACTTGCACTTACTCGCAAATACTCTTTTTACCTCTTTAATACTCTTGTTTCCTCACAAATGATTTTTAAAAATTTTGGGTAATATGGGGCATTTATTTGCAAATAATATTGAAAACAAACAATATGAGTGTTATACTTTTTATATATAAATAAACATACAAATCAGGGGGTTTTTATATGGCAAATGTTCATTACAAAGTTGGCATCGATTTAGGTGGTACAAATATTGTTGCAGGTGTTGTAAAAGTTGATTACGATGCCCAAGATTACCAAATTATCGCAAAGGCAGACTGCAAAACTGCTATTCCACGTCCTGAGGCAGATGTTTGCGACTCAATGGCAAGCGTTGTTAAGCAGGCTCTAAAAAAAGCAAAAATAAAATTAGACGATGTTGACTATGTAGGTATCGGCGTACCAGGCGCAGTTAACCCAGAAACCGGCATTATTGAAACTTCTCCTAACTTATTGTTCCAGAACTGGGACGTTCGCACAATGATGAGCGAAAGATTAGGGGGTAAACATATTAAAATAGAAAACGACGCAAATGCAGCCGCTTTGGGCGAGTTCTTGGCAGGTTCAGCCAAGGGTTGCAAAAACGCAGTTGCCGTAACTTTGGGCACAGGCGTTGGTGGTGGTATCGTTGTAGATGGAAAAATCTACAGTGGGTCTAATTTTGCAGGTGCAGAACTTGGTCATATGGTTATTGTAAAAGATGGCAAAGAATGTGGTTGTGGTCGTAAAGGTTGCTGGGAAGCATATGCTTCTGCAACTGCTCTTATCAATATGACAAAAGACGCTATCCGTAACGAAAAAGCAGATTTTTCATATATGCTTGATGCTTGTGACGGCGACATCAACAACGTTAACGGCAAAACTGCCTTTGATGCTCAACTTGCAGGTGACTATACAGGTAAAAAGGTAGTAGAAGAGTATATTGGTTACCTTGCTTGTGGTATTGTAAATGTTATTAACATTTTCCAGCCTGATGTTCTCTGCATCGGTGGTGGTGTTAGTAAGCAGGGCGAAAACTTACTTGCTCCTGTTCGTGCTATTGTCGAAAAAGAAAGAATCACAAAGCACAACGATAAGCAAACAATAATCTGTGCTGCAACATTGGGTAACGATGCAGGTATAATTGGCGCTGCTTGTCTATAATATATATAGTATAGTAATTATTTATGGACTCTCCAATTTGGAGAGTCCATAAAATATCTATTAAATGTGGAAATTTTGACTTTTGGGGCAAAAAACACAAATTTTTTGAAATTTCTATTGACAAAAATTCTTTTATGTAATATAATCATATTCGCTGACTTAAAAGTAGCGAGGTAAATATGGCGGAATAGCTCAGCTGGCTAGAGCATTCGGTTCATACCCGAAGTGTCGTAGGTTCAAGTCCTATTTCCGCTACCAATATGGCCCGGTGGTCAAGCGGTTAAGACACCGCCCTTTCACGGCGGTAACACGAGTTCGATTCTCGTCCGGGTCACCAGAATTTGCTGGTGTGGTGGAATAGGCAGACACAAGGGACTTAAAATCCCTCGGACTAATAATCCGTACCGGTTCAAGTCCGGTCACCAGCACCACACCATGTGGAAGTCCACTCAATAGAGTGGGCTTTTTTCGTTGTATAGGGAGTGTTGAACCTCAGTTCTTCAATGTGGTGCTGTCAAGCCAGCCCCGTTTGAAACAAGGTTGTTTATCGTGCACCCTAAAGGGTTTCTCAAACTCCCTGTTTCGGCACTTCCTCGAACTCCCTTTATCCTCCACTGGAGGCGGTCGTTCTCGTCACCACACCATATGTGGAAGTCCACTCAATAGAGTGGGCTTTTTTCGTTATATGGGAGATTTTATCATAATGTGCATATGTGGAAGTCCATCCTTTGGGATGGTTTTTTTGTTTTACAAGAAAACTTAATTACTGTACACAATAACCTTTTTATTTATCTTTCTACAGTTATCGATAACAAATTTAGTGCCACGAGAACTCTTATCCCAAAATGCAATTACCATATCAGCATACTCAATAATTTGTAGGTTGCGTTTTAGGGGTGCACTTCTGCCATATTTATTATATTCTGGCAAAAACTCCGTTAATTTTATATTGTTTTTCAAAGCGTATTGCCGAGCACAAGTATCAATTCCTTTTGCCCCACCAGATACGATTTCTGTTACATCCTTGGGCAGATATTTTTCCAAATTATTAACAATTAAAGTACGTGAACCAATAATTGCAATTTTCATAATAATCATCTCCTAATAAAATATACCATATATGGTCCAATAAGTCCATATATGGTCTACATCGTAATACATAAAAGGTTACACTAAAGTTAAGTTATTTTAGGAGATGCTTTTATGGATACAAGAAAAGCCGTTGCTAATCGTTTGTTGGAACTATGCGAGGAAAGAAACCTATCAATTAACGCCCTTGCAAGATTATCTGCCGTTCCTCCATCTACATTGAAGAACATAATAAATGGAGGAAGCAAAAACGCAGGAGTTGTAACAATCAAAAAGTTATGCGATGGACTTGAAATATCGTTGTTTGATTTTTATAATACAGATACTTTCAAAACATTAGAACAGGAAATAAAATAATAGTTTTTGTTATCATAAACTCTTGACAGAGATATTTCAACGTGCTATAAAATAAACAAGTGAATAGAAAGTTACAGGTGTCGGGGGTAAACCTCGGTGAAAAGGGAAGCAAGTGAAAATCTTGCACGAACTCGTCGCTGTAATGCAGGAGTTTTCTCTTAATATGCCACTGATTTTTTTGGGAAGGCGAGAGAAAATGTTGATTGCAAAGTCAGAAGACCTGCCTGTAATTATATTGTGGAGCCACGAGTAACTGGTTGAAACATACAAGCATATTCTATGTTTTTTGTTATGGACCTTTACTGCTTTGTAAAGGTCTTTTTTATTTTCACAATTTTCTATCACTACCTGCAACTTGGGATAGGAGTTGCACAAGATTGAAAGGAGATTGTAAAATGAAAAGAATTATTGCAATTTTAATGGCGATTTTAATGTGTTGTTTTGTTTTTGCAGGATGTAATTCAGACGCAGAAACAACTGAACGAACCCTCAAAAACATTACAATTGAGGTAATTGACAGCAAAGAAGACTCAACAGTTTACGAGGTTTCAACTGATGCTCAGTATTTGCGTCAGGCTATGGAAGATGCCGAGGGCTTGGAGTTTTCAGGCACAGAGGGACCATATGGTATGATGATTGAAGTAATAAACGGTGAGCAGGCAATTTACGAGAAAAACGGAGCGTATTGGAGTTTTTACGTTAACTATGAATATTGTATGAACGGCATTGATGCTCAAGAAGTTAACGACCAAGACGCATTTCAGATAGTTTATACTGTTCAATGAAATCAGCAAAATTCAAAACCATAGACCTTGTTTTAATAGGAATGATGGTGGCAGTAATGGAAGTCAGCAAATTTGCTCTTAACGCTGTACCAAATGTGGAACTTGTGTCATTCTGGATAATCATTTTTTCTATCTGTTTTGGCAAAAGAATGTTATATGCATTACCTGTATTCATTTTGATAGAGGGAGTTATATTTGGCTTTGGTCTGTGGTGGTTTATGTATCTTTATGCGTGGCCTATTCTTTGCGTGGTTGCGTTAATATTAAGGAGACACAAGTCCATATGGCTGTGGAGTAGTGTTTCGGGAGCATTTGGCTTGATTTTCGGACTCTTATGTTCCATCACTTATGTATTTATAGGTACCTTTGACGGAGATATTTTAGGTGGACTCAAGTACGCTTTTTCCTGGTGGATAGCAGGTTTGCCTTGGGACGCAGTTCACGGAGTGAGCAATTTTATAATTATGTTTGTGTTATACTATCCCATAACAAAAGCCATAAGCAGACTTACTCAAAAAGTTTTATAGTAACAAGAAAAGCACTTTCTCTTGAGAGTGCTTTTCTTTTTTACTCTTTGCTCTACGGGAAGATACTATCCACCCCTACAGAATGGTGATTCTACAAATAGAAGCAGAACATTTAGTAAACAAATAGTGTAGGGGTGGGTATTACCCGCCCACAGATGTTTGTTTTTGCTTGGAATCAAGTTTATGCATCGCACCAAGACCCTAAAAGTAGGCTAAAGAATATAGTTTTAGATTAGCAAAGTAAACAATAAAACTTTTATATTTTAGGTTAAAAATAATATATCTTTATTTTACTACTTTTGCTATACTATATATATTGTATAGAAAAGAGATATTTATGAAGATTTATTTAGCAAGTCCTTTTTTTAATGAAGAGGAACTAAAAAACGTAAAAATTGCAGAAGATATTTTGATGTCAAGGGGGTTTGATGTATTCAGCCCTCGTCTTAACGAAGTTCGTAATGACGAAAACACTCAACTTGCGTGGTGGTCACGAGAGACATTTATGAATGACAAGCGCTTCATTGATTGGGCAGATGTTGTGGTAATGCTCTATTACGGTGGCTATAGCGACAGTGGTACTGCTTGGGAGTGTGGTTATGCTTACGGCACAAACACTCCGGTTGTGGTAGTTCACTTGGGCGAGAATTCAAACCTTATGGTCCACGAGGGAAGTCACACCAATATAACTTTGGAGGACCTCAAGACTTATGATTTCAACAAAATGCCTTACCATCCTTACAAAGGTAAGATGTTTTAATATACTATATATATGGTATATTAAAAGCGCATTTGGATAATATTATAACAGGAGGTTAATTATGGATAATAATGCATTATTTAAAATTGGTTACGGACTGTATGTGTTATCCGTCAAAGACAATGCTTGTGTTATAAACACTGTGCAACTTGTTACAGATAACCCAATGCAGATTTCTGTTACTGTTAATAAGAGTAATTTTACTCACAATATTCTCAAAGATACAGGCGTTTTTAATGTAAGCGTACTTACCGTTAACACTCCTTTTGATGTTTTCAAACACTTTGGCTTCCAAAGTGGCAGAGAGGTTAATAAAATCGCAGGCTATAACAACCTTGCAACAGCAGACAACAACCTTGTTTACCTTACAAGTTACAGTAATGCGTACATTAGTGGTAAGGTTGTCAGTACTGTTGACTTGGGTACTCATACTTTGTTTATTGCAGAGGTTACAGATGCAGTAAATCTTTCAAATGATCAGAGCGTAACCTATGATTATTATCAAAAGCATATCAAACCTGCACCAAAACTTACTAAAACTACCAAAACAAAGTGGGTGTGCAAGATATGTGGCTATGTTTACGAGGGAGAAGAACTCCCAGAGGACTTTATCTGTCCTTGGTGTAAGCATGGTGCAATAGATTTTGAAAAAATTGAAGTTACAGAAGAAAAGGAGACTACTATGAACTTAAAAGGAACAAAAACCGAGAAAAATCTTGAAGCGGCTTTTGCTGGCGAATCAATGGCAAGAACAAAATACACTTACTATGCTTCAAAAGCAAAGAAGGACGGATATGTTCAGATTGCTGCGTTGTTTGAAGAAACTGCAAATCAGGAGAAAGAACACGCAAAACTATGGTTCAAACTCTTGCACGATGGTATCGCAGGCACAGAGAAGAACTTAATCGATGCTGCAGAGGGCGAAAACTACGAGTGGACAGATATGTATCCAACTTTTGCTAAAGAAGCAAGAGAAGAAGGCTTTAACGAAATTGCTACAATGTTTGAGATGGTAGCAGCAGTTGAAAAAGTTCACGAAGAACGCTACAAAAAGTTACTTGCTAACGTTCAGGGTGGATTAGTATTCAGCCGTGATGGTGATGTTATCTGGCAGTGCACAAACTGTGGTCACCTACATTTTGGCAAAAAAGCACCTGAAGTTTGTCCGGTTTGTAATCACCCACAGGCATACTTCCAGATCAAGCCTGAGAACTACTAATCTGTATACTATATATATAGGGTTTTTAAATTACATTATATATAGTATATAATAATACAATATATATAGTATAACCCCCTCTTGTTGAGGGGGTTGTTTTTATGTCAAGTAAATTATGCTATAAAGTATGGATATATATGAAAAAATCCTTTTGTAACATAAAAAATCGCTTGTAACCTTTTAAAAGTTTTTTTAGCCTGATTTTGGGTTTTTTTTGCCCAATACTTTAGTACGGTAAAGGTTAATTTTAGAAAAATCTTATATATAATTAACAAATGACCCCTATAGTTTTTGTGCAAACCTTACTACAAAAATAGAAAAATTGCCTCAAAACCTCTTATTTTCCTAACTTCAGAAAGAAGAGAAAAAACGCTTTAGTCATATAAAATATGCCCTTAACATATATTTGTAACAAACCTGTAACCAAAGGTTACAACGCCGTAATAGGCGTTTTTCTTGCAAAATGACCATAAAAATGCAACTTTTAATTCCACAGGAGAATAATTCTTTATTTCATTTTAAGAATATAGGGCATTCTTTTGTGCAATTTGCACATAAAATGATATTAAAAATATTTGACATTTCATTTTTTCGTCGTTATAATGACACCCGTAACCAAAAACAGTCCTGCAAATTTTGCAAGATTGGTTGCAAAATCTTAATTGAATACTAAGGAGAAACTTTATGGCGATAACAGAAAAGCAGCGCTCTGTCATAAAAGTACTTTCTGTTCTATTAACATTTGTACTTATGTGGACCTCTGTTTTTTCCGTATCAGCACAGACAATTTCTGACGAAAATTCAAACATTACGGAAACAGAAGTTAGCGAGGAATTCATTTTCCCTAACGGAGACGCAATTATTATCACAGACGACTCTACAATGGAATATGTAGAAGGCGTAACAGTACAAATCAAAGTTGGTTCAACTGAATATAAGGATTATGATGTTCCACAGGGCACAGTACAGAAGGCTCTTGACCATGCAAACATTGAACTCGGCGTTGATGACACTGTAAACAAAAGTTTAGATTCAGAGGTTAGCAATAATTCAAAGATTAAAGTTAACCGTGTACAGTACAAAACCAAGACAAAGACAGAAAAGGTTAAGTACAAAACAGTTAAAAAAGAAACTAACAAATTATATGTTGGCCAGACTAAGGTAACACAAAAGGGCAAAAAAGGTACAAAAGAAGTTACTTACACAACAAAGGTTGTAAACGGTAAGGAGACAAAAACTATTGTATCTAGCACAAAGGTTACCAAAAAGGCTACCAAGAAGGTTGTACTTGTTGGTACAAAGAAAAAGAACTACACAACTTTTGGCAACAATACAACTTCATTTAAAACAAAGTCAACAGGTGGTGTTGGTACATTTGTAGACTGCAACGGCAAGACTGTTGCCTACAAAAAGAAGATTACAGGTTCAGGCACAGCCTATACTGCTTCTGCAGGTGCTCGTACATCAGTAGGTGACGTACCTCACATCGGTGGTGTTGCTGTTAACCCTAACGTAATCCCTTACGGTTCAAAGTTGTATATCGAAACAACTGACGGTACTGTAGTTTACGGCTACGCAGTTGCAAACGATACAGGTGGCTTTGTTCACAACAGTTCAACTGTAGTAGATTTGTATTATCCATCTTACAATTCTTGCATACAGTTCGGCAGAAGAAATGTTAATATTTATGTTTTAGCATAATTCAAAGGCGAGTCTTATGGACTCGCCTTTTTACGTATTGATTTTGCCGAAAAAATATTATATAATATATAAAATTCGTTTTACGGAGGAAATTATGAAAAAACTTATATCATTATTATTGATTACAATATTATCCTTGTTTGTATTTGTTGGTTGCTCATCAAGTTCCACCAACACTACAGACTCAACTTCATCTACAACAGAAACAACTGCCAAAAAAGATACTTACGAAAACACATTTGACGATGTTGTTGCATATATGGCAGCAGAAGGTCACCTTATAACAGACAATTCTACTGAGATGAAAGCCGAAATAATCGGTGCAACTAAAGGCAAAAGTTTTTCAAGTTATAATACAACAGTTGAAATCTACGAATTTGATTTAGAGAATTTGTCAGATGAAGCAAATAGAATACTTGATGAGGTTGAGTCAGGTGGTTACTTTACAATATATGATGACAAGTTGCAATTAGAAGGACATTTAACAAGTGACAAAAAGTTTTTGTTAGCATATGTTGCAACTTCTGATTCAGATACAGACGTTAGCCTTGAAGAAGCAGGCAAGTACTTCGAGCAGTTCTATCCGGAGGCTGAATAATATGGGTAAAGAAAAGGCTGATAAGCGTTTTGTTGTCAAGAAGAGCGACAGTGGTGTGTTTGACTCAATACAAACAAAAGTTATTATAGATAAAAATACAGGCGTCAATTACTTGTGGGTAACAGGTGGATATTCAGGAGGGTTAACTCCTCTTCTTGATTCGGCCGGAAACCCTATCGTAACCAGCGTGTCTGATTTATAATTTTCGTAAAGAGCCCCCTCTTTTATGTTTTGGCATTAAAAGTGGGGGTTATTTAATACCATATATTGTGACAAAAGTCGTAATTTTTGGGTAAAAAATACAATTTGCCGAAAAAGTGAAAAAACTCCAAAAAATTTGAAAAAAACCCTTGACTTTTTTCTTTTGAAGTAATATAATAAACAATGTTCGGTGCCAAGAACAACGCAAAAAACTGACCAAATACGGCAGTTGTTGTTTATGCAAAGTGAACAAATTAGGACCTTGAAAATTAAACAACGAAAGTAACGAAACCCGTAATGACTTTGAGAAA
>CAZVRE010000035.1:0-9580 GCA_964629465.1 uncultured Ruminococcus sp.
TTTCTGTATTTCATTTATGGGTACTGGGTGGCTTGAATCTTGGAACGAATGTATTATGGTCTACGATTTTAGCAAGAATAGCCTCTTCGATTTATAATTTTAGTGTCAATCGTAAGGTGGTATTTGGGGCGAAGGGAAGCTTTTGGAAGCAATTGATTTTATATTATGCTTTGGTGGTGATTCAGATGGGAGCCTCAGCGGGACTAGTCTATGTTTTTACCAGTCTTATTTCGGGATATGCGATTTTAGTGAAGATGGTGGTAGATACCTGTCTCTTTCTGATTAGCTATCAGATACAACAAAGATTTATTTTTCGGGATTGACATGGACAGAGGCTTTTGTTAAGATAACAATGTTAAATGCGAAGAAGAGAAGAAGTAGTAGCAGAGGAAACTAACAGAAAGCTGCCGGCGGATGAGAGGCGCAAGGGAATCCTGTTATGAATACATCTCGGAGTATCCGGCTGAAGGAGAGAAAGCTTTGGTAGGTTCGGACGGTAGTACCCGTTAGCGTACAAGGATATAGCAGTATCCTATGGAGCCTGTGGATGTGAGTTCATGGGGAATAAAAGGTGGTAACACGAGAAATTCGTCCTTTTGTTGATGGAAGTCAGCAAGAGGACTTTTTTAGTTTTAAGGAGGTTTAAAATGAAGGTTTATGATGAATTAGTTGCCCGTGGTCTGATTGCCCAGGTAACAGACGAAGAAGAAATTAAGGAACTGGTGAATGAAGGAAAAGCGGTATTTTATATTGGTTTTGACCCTACTGCAGATAGTTTGCATGTAGGTCATTTCATGGCGCTTTGTCTCATGAAAAGATTGCAGATGGCAGGAAATAAGCCAATCGCTTTAATTGGCGGAGGTACTGCCATGATTGGTGACCCATCTGGAAGAACGGATATGCGTCAGATGATGACAAAGGAAACCATTGATCACAACGTAGAATGCTTTAAAAAGCAGATGAGCCGTTTTATTGATTTTTCTGATGGAAAGGCTATGATTGTAAACAATGCTGACTGGTTAATGGATTTAAACTATATGGAAGTACTTCGTGATGTAGGACCTCATTTTTCTGTAAACCGTATGTTAGCAGCGGAGTGTTATAAACAGCGTATGGAAAAAGGACTGACTTTCTTAGAGTTTAACTACATGATTATGCAAAGCTATGACTTCTATGCATTATTCCAGAAATATGGATGCAATATGCAGTTTGGTGGCGATGACCAGTGGAGTAATATGCTGGGTGGCACAGAGTTAATTCGCCGTAAATTAGGCAAAGACGCTTACGCTATGACTATTACTTTGCTTCTAAACTCCGAGGGTAAAAAGATGGGCAAAACTCAGAGTGGTGCAGTATGGCTCGATCCGGAAAAAACAAGCCCATACGAGTTCTATCAGTATTGGCGTAATGTTGCTGATAGCGACGTTTTAAAGTGTATTCGTATGCTCACATTCTTACCTCTTGAGGAGATAGACAAGATGGACTCTTGGGAGGGTAGTCAACTTAATACTGCTAAGGAAATTCTTGCATATGAATTGACAAAGTTAGTTCATGGTGAGGAAGAAGCAACAAAAGCCCAAGAGGCGGCTCGTGCGTTGTTTGGTTCTAAAACAAACACAGACAATATGCCTTCTACTGAACTCACAGAGGCAGATATTACTGAGGACACCACTATTCTTGATTTGCTCTCAAAGTGTGGCTTAATTCCATCTCGTGGCGAGGGTAAGCGCCTTGTTCAGCAGGGTGGTGTTTCTGTTGATGATGTTAAAATCACAGACCCATTTGCAAAGGTTACATTGGATATGTTTGCAGACAAGGGATATGTGGTAATCAAAAAAGGTAAAAAGGTTTTTCACAAAGCCTTAATTAAATAAATAACAAGAAAAGGGAGATTAGAATGAAAAAGTTTATGGCAGAGTTCAAGCAGTTCATTGCACAGGGCAATGTGCTGGATATGGCAGTCGGCGTAATTATTGGTGCTGCTTTTAAGGATATTGTTACATCCTTAACTGACAACCTAATTTCTCCACTGATTGGTTTAGTAGGTGGTGCAAACTTTGACGCTTACGCATTTACTATTTTTGGTGCAGAGTTTAGATACGGTGCGTTTATAACTTCCGTAATCAACTTCCTTATTATGGCGTTCATCATTTTCTTGCTTGTAAAGACAGTGAACAAGGTTATGACACTTGGTAAGAAGAAGGAAGAAGTTGTTGAGGAAGCAACAACTAAGAAATGCCCTTATTGTTGCACAGAAATTGACATCAACGCAACAAAATGCCCACATTGTACATCAGATATCTAAGAAAAATACATACAAAAAAGGAACACAACCTCCGTTGTGTTCCTTTTTATTTTGCTTAGTTATTATGATAAATTTCCGTCTGCATCGCAGGTTAATTTAACTGTCAGCGTGTTAGTAATAGTAGTTGATGAGGTATTAACTGCTTTAGCAGTAGCCGTAGCAACATTTCCACTTTTGCTTGAAGATGAACTCTTAATTGTCCAAGAGGAAGAATTTGAAGTTGCTGTGTGTGACACAGTTGAGCACAATGAAGTTTTGCCTGTATAAGCGAATGTACCAGTAACTTTTACTTTCCAGAGCACAGTACCGTCGCTGTCTTTATAAGATTTTGTTTTGGAACC
This sequence comes from uncultured Ruminococcus sp., assembly GCA_964629465.1. Lineage (GTDB taxonomy): Bacteria > Bacillota > Clostridia > Oscillospirales > Acutalibacteraceae > Ruminococcoides. The sequence continues at coordinate 2,647 of CAZVRE010000035.1, forward strand.
TGTAACAGTTCCTGCTGCGCGTGTTGTGTTCTGTGTTTCTATAGTGGTTTCAATGTAATCGCCGTTTTCGAGATATTCAACTTCTGTAGTTGTAATCTTTTCGTTTTCCACAGCACTCACGGGTGCACAAAAAATTAAACTACCCAAAATCGCTGTCGCTAATACTAAAGTAAATATTCTTTTCATTATTACTCTCCTTATTCAACTTCGTTTCTTTCTATGATTTTGATTTCATCTGCTCCCATTACTTTTCCTTGTCTATATGCCATTTCAAAATCTTCTATCAACATTTGTTGCTTTTCTTCAAGTCGAGCGTTTTCTTGAAATAAAGTTACGCAAAAAGTCGCAGAACTAACAGTAAGTAACGTTAAAACTGAAACTATTGCCACCTTGATGTACTTTGAAAAATTCATCTTTTTTATTATGTAATCAGTATCAACAGAATTGTAGTAATCTACTACTACGCTGTTGGGCGCACCGTAATTATCGTACAAATCTTGTTTGGTTATTACAACTTCTTCTTCACAGTAATCCTCAACGTTATTTATTAACTTTTTGATGTAATCTTTTTCTTTTTTACCCATAATAGGGAATACCGACTTAACATCTTTGATGTATTGTTTGCCTATTTTATTCATCCTCAAGTACATCTCCTTCTGCATCGTTAGTTAATTTAGATAGAATGTTTTAAATACCGACAGATGCTTTTTTGTAATCTTCAATCAATTTGTTCAAAAATTTTTATTATATCTTCCTTATTCAACTTCGTGTCTTTCAATTATTTCTATTTCTTCGTCTACACTTACAACTTCTTCTCTATGTGCTATTTCAAAATTTTCTATCAATATTTGTTGCTTTTCTTCAAGTTGTGCGTTTTTTTGGAGTAAAGTTACGCAAAAAGTTGCTGAAGAGATTGTAAGTAACGCCAAAACTGAAACTATTGCAACCTTGATGTATTTAGAAAATCTCATCTTTTTTACTATGTAATCAGTATCAACAGAACTGTAGTAATCTATTACTACGCTGTTGGGAGTTCCGTAATTGTCATATAGATCTTGCTTTGATACAACAACTTCTTCCTCGCAGTATTCTTCAACGTTATTTATTAACTTTTTGATGTAATCTTTTTCTTTTTTACCCATAATAGGGAACAACGACTTAACTTCTTTGATGTATTGTTTGCCGATTTTATTCATCCTCAATTACATCTCCTTCTGCATCATTAGTTAATTTGGAGAGAATATTTTTAATACCGTTAGATGTTTTTTTGTAGTCTTCCATCAATTCGTCCAAATATTTTTTGCCTTTTTCTTCAATGTGATAGTACACTCTGGTTCTCTTTTTGCCAACCAAAACTGAGTATTCACTTATCATACCATCATTCACAAGTTTGTAAATTGCCGTGTAAATAGTGTTTTGTGAAATTGTCAGCAAATCGTCAGAAAGTTTTGTAATAGACTTTGTAATTTCATATCCATAACTATCTCCATTGTTTAAAATTGAGAGAATTATTATATCTACTGCGCCGGTAATAAACAAATTTTTACTATTCATACCCACACTCCTATCTTTATTTTATTTTATATTTTTCAAGCAGTCAAGTCAATGTTTTTGGTAACAAAACATTATTGACAAAATGTTGTTTTACATATATAATATAGGTAAATAAGTATAAAATATTATAAAAACAATAAATATTTTTGTGCTTTTTGAAGACACGAGAGGTTATAGGCGATTACAATGGACAGTCTTTTAAATATCAAATAGAACAGTAATTTTAATTTAAAACAATAGGAGATGACTTTATGAAAAAACTTATTAAAAATATTGTAACATTAACTGCCGCTTTTGCTATTGTTACAAATGCAATACCAATTTCGGCTACAGAACTGTCTCGAACAGGAGGCGAAGAGTTAAAGAACATTGTAGAGCAAAATAATATTAATAATGAATATTCAATGCGTCAGACAATCTTAAGTATTACTGAAGAAGAAAAACAAGCGTTAAATGATAACGAGGAACTAAAACATAAAGTGATGTTTAAAAACAAAAATGGTAAAGAAAAGTATGCCAATTATTACGGAGGATCATATATTAATGATAATGATAATCTTGTAATACAGTTTACTAAAGATGTGACAAAAGAAGAAATGAATAATGTTGTGGATGTTGTTAGTGATGAGGCAATTATACAAAAAGTAGAGTATTCTTATGATGAACTTTTGAATGAGTACTATAACCTTGTTGCAAAACTGGACATGTTGATGGAAAATATAGATAATGGTATAGCAACAGATTTGGAAGAAAAATTAGGAGAAAATGTTATAGGTATTGGTGTAAGCCAAAAAGAAAACGCTAATGTCGTTACTCTAAATGACGTATCAGAGGAAAGTGAAAAGGAATTTATTGAGTATTTTAATGAGAGTAATGTGGTGTTCAAAAAAGGAGATAAAAACATAGAATATGACAGTACTACTATAAGACAAGGACAACGTTTTATAATATTAGAAAACGATAATTATTATTATATAGGTAGTGTAGGGCCTAGAATGGTATACACAAAAGCTGATGGTAGTGAAGTATTAGGCTTTTTAACAGCAGCGCATTGTGTAGCTGGCAAAGGCGATAATGTTTATTTTTATAATTCTGAAGGTTATATCACCAAATTTGGTACTGTAACTCGCTATAAATACGGTGGTTGTGCTGATATTGCTTTTGTCAAACAGAAAAATACAGAAGATTTTACTATCTCACGCTATACAGCCTATTCAAATAAAAACGGAAATACAACAGCTAAATATAAAACATGTCACAAATGTTGTTATGCAGAAAGTGGTATACAACTTATAGAAGGTGCAACTGTATACAAATGCGGAGCCAAAACATATTTAACAAAGGGAAAAATTCTACATTTAGATTATACTGAGGCTTCCAGTGAAAAAGAAGAGACTCGATTAACCCATAGGATGATTGCTGATTATGATAGTGCAAAAGGAGATAGTGGTGGTTTAGTGTTTACTATTCATAATAGTGATACATTTACATTCGATGTTGCGGGTGTTCATAATGGTACTATTAGTTCGGTTGGTAAATTTTTTACATCAATTGAAAGATATGATGAGTTTGTATTAGATAATAATCCAGAAGACATTGGTTTTAATCAGTTTTGATTTGAGGTGTTTGTATGAAAATTAAATATAATATGTTATTAAGTATACTGCTTTGTTTTAGTTTCCTAATACTAATTATGCCTAATGTTGAGGCAAAAAATAAAAATACGGGAATTACACTAAATCATACAAAAGTAACTATTGTAAAAAATGAAACTTTAAAATTGAAAGTTTTAGGAGCAGATAGCCAAATAAAGTGGAATAGTTCCGATAAATCTATAGCAAAAATAAATAAAAACGGTAAGGTGACTGCTAAAAGTAAGGGTACTGTAAAAATAACCGCAAAGGTAAAAGGTCATAAAAAACTAACATGTAAAATAACTGTAGAGGAACCAGTTGGTACTTATCAATTATACTTAGGAGTTGGTGAGAGTTCAAAAATTAGAATTTATCATACCGTTTTGCCAGTAACTTGGAAATCAAAAAATAAAGAAATAGCGACAGTCACAAAAAACGGCAAGGTAGTCGGTGTTTCTCCTGGTAACACTATTATTGTTGCTAAAGTAAGTAATACCAAATATAAATGTAAGGTTACAGTAGTTAATAATAATGAACCTATTTTAGATTAGTTATATAATTAACTATTAAATATTTAGAACTATTTATATTATGAATATTATTAAACATATAAAAATTATATATTTAATTATTGAAGTTGCAATTGTTTTGAGTTCTTGTGTAGGTGTTATTGAAGTTAACCCAACAGTAGTACAAAAACTTGCATACGATGGCATAGAAAACTGTTTTATCACCAAGTTATGTGATTTGGATAATTTGGTTTTTCAAGTTGCAGATGTAACTGTTACTAAAAAAGAAATAGACGAATGCATATCGGAAGAATTGGTACAATATGAAAAATTAATAGAGATTACAGATAGGAATATCGTACAAAAAGGTGATTATATATCAATTTCATATGTTTCTACTTGCGAAGGCAAAATTATAGATAAGAACGAAAACAGACCATTAAAAGTTGGTGCAGGTAATTTTGATGAGCAAATAGAAAAACAGCTGATAGGTGTCGTGAAAAACAAAAAATTCACAGTAGTTAATGCTATACCGGATAACATTGATGATAAATCTCTTGCAGGTAAAAAAGAAAAAATAGAAATAGTGGTTAAAAAAATTTCAAGATTAAAAAAACCAAATATAACAGATGAATGGATAAAGGAAAAATACGGATATAACACTGTTAGAGAATTCTATGATACACTAATAAGTGAATATAAAGAAGAAAAGCAGGCTGTAGCTGAATTGAATGCTAAAGAAAAATTGATTAAGTCAGCTATAGAGTTTTGTAATTATAAACTAGACGATAATGTGATTTTAAAATGTGCAGAAGAATTATATTATCAAGAAAAAACTGCTGCTATGGGCTATGGCACAGATATAGAATCATATATTAGTGCTGTTTATGGTATGGATATTGATAGTTTTTATCAGTACTGCTATGACAACGCAGAAACTAAAATTAAAAAAACACTATTTGTTGGTGCTGTTTCTGCAAAATACGGAATCGAAGTTGATGAAAATAGTATGGAAGAATGTATTAGACAGCATGATTTAACAAAAGAAGATATTTCTAAAGAAGATTATGTTCTTTATGAATATGAGGTTTTGGAAGTTCTAGTTATTGATTATATTGTTGATTTTTGTTCAGTGCCAACAAATTAGTAGGTTTTTAATATTAACCAAATCAAAGTCAAAGTTAAAAAGTAACTGATTTTAATTTCCTTTTCAATATAGAATAGCACAAATAAAACACTTTGTTTATGTGCAACTCTACAAAGATAAAAAACATTATAAAACCGTGACGGAAATTTTTGACTCTTACAGTCTTGTATTATGAAAGTCTAAAAGATAAGGCTTAAATAAAGGAGCGTATTTTTATGAAACGATTATTATCAATATTTATTGCAGTAGTAATGCTGTTTTCTTGTGTTTCAATAATCACTGCTTCGGCAGAGGTATCGGAAGAAACTATCGACAACACAGGATTGTGTGCTTCCATAAACGCATATTGTGACAGCGTTGGTCACACTTTTTGGGGTGAGAATGGTAAAATAGAGGTAACAGACGACAATGTTCGTGATGTTATCACTATATATTCAGAGAAAGACGGAATAGTTGTATTCGGGATATCAGGTTATGCTGATATGATAGCGGAACAAGTTATTGGCGATTATAAGTTTACTGCTTCAACTTGGTTTACTGATTCAGATAACCTTTGCGGATATTGTGTATATACAAATTCCAACACTATGCTTTATACTTTAGCTGCTGCAGTATCTCACGATGTAATGACTGTGGAAGAATTGGCAGAGATTATCCCCGGTACAACTCTTGTAGAAAAAGAACCCGAACCTACCGTCCCTGAAGAATCTTTTATTGAAACTCAGGAATTCTGTGATGCACTGAATTTGTACTTTACTTCTATTGAGTACAAAGATTATAATAACGAAATTATGACAGTTTCACCAGAAAATGTAGCTAATCTCGTTGATGTGTATAGTGAGGAAGGAGTACAGGCCTTTGGAATAATTGGCAATATGCCAATGTTCTATCAGCAGATTGTTGGTAATTATGAATTTAATTCAGCAAACAGATTTGACGATGCTAACAACCCTTGTGGTTATGGTATCTATCATGATGGCGTTGTTTATACTATTTCAAATGCAGTAGAACAAGGCATAGTTACTGATTATCAGTTAGCACAGGTTTTCCCTTATACTTTAATTTCATCTGACTATGCTCAGCAAAAACTAACCTCCCAACACGAAGATAATACTTTTAACCTCAAGTTAATTGTTAAGTTTATCGGAAAATCTTCCTATGCAGTATATTATAATCAGGTAACTGATACTCCCGTTGATAGTTATCAGGTAGAAGTAGGCGACTATGTGTTTACACTTGCATCTGCTCAGGAACCTTACGACTTGGGAATCTATGTGCTCAGCGACGATGTTTATACTTTGCAACAAGCCTATGAACTTGGCATTGTAGATATGGATAAGTTGTATGAATATATCAAAAACAAATTTGATATCAAAAAGAAGTCAAGCATCATTCCAACAGATCCAACTGTTCCAACTGACCCAACTGATCCAGAGGAGACTGCTCCTGAAATTTCAAAAACAACACTTTTTCTTAAAGCAGGCAAAACAAAGTCCTTAACCGTAAGAGATGGCGAAGTTGCAAAGTGGAAGTCCTCAGACAAAACTGTTGCAAAGGTAAAAGACGGAAAGGTTACTGCACTCAAAAAGGGCGAAGCAGTTATCACAGCAGTATTGACTGACGGTACCAAACTAAAGTGTGTAGTTGCCGTTACAACTAACCCAACACTCAAAAAAGAAAAGTTAACACTAAAGGTTAGTAACAGCAAGAAAATCAAGGTTAAGGGTGCAGTAGGCAAGGTTAAATACACATCAAAAAACACAAAAATCGCTACCGTTAACAAAAACGGAAAAATCAAGGCTAAAAAAGCAGGCACAACTAAAATCAAAGTTAAAGTGAATGGCATAAAACTTACTTGTAAGGTTAATGTTAAAAAGTAAGTTTAATTAAAATACTTTTATCTCTTTCAATATAGAATAAAAAGACAAAGGCACAGGGTGGAGGGTTTTCTTCCACTCTGTGCCTTTTATAGAATAGCACAAATAAAACACTTTGTTTATGTGCAACTCTACAAAGATACAAAACTTTATATAAGCGTGACGGAAATTTTTATATTTTTGAGTCTTGTATTATGAAAGCCTAAAAGATAA
>CAZVRE010000036.1:0-8475 GCA_964629465.1 uncultured Ruminococcus sp.
AATATCGGTAGAATATTGCATCAATTGGCTTATGATTAGGCTTAAATTTATGAAACAACCCAAGATATCTGCCGATATCTTGGGTTATTGTAATTTATTTATCTAACTGTTTCATCGTAGGGAATAAGAGTACATCACGGATAGCAGGAGAATCGGTAAATAGCATACATAGTCTATCGATACCGTATCCGATACCACCTGTTGGTGGCATACCGATTTCAAGAGCATTCATAAAGTCCTCGTCGGTTGTGTTTGCTTCCTCATTACCCTGACTGAGTTGTGCCTCCTGATCCTTAAAGCGTTCTCTCTGGTCAATAGGGTCATTAAGTTCTGAATAAGCGTTGCACATTTCCCAACCGTTCATAAACAATTCAAAACGTTCAACATAATCAGGATTTTCCGGCTTTTTCTTTGTAAGAGGAGAAATCTCGATAGGATGATCCATTACGAATGTTGGCTGAATCAAATGTTCCTCTACAAACTCTTCAAAGAACAAGTTGAGGATATCGCCCTTCTTGTGGCGATCTTCATATTCAACATGATGTTCATCTGCTACTTTGCGTGCATCTTCAAGAGTTTCAACTTCGTTCCAGTCAACGTTTGCGTACTTCTTGACAGCGTCAACCATTGTAATTTTTTCAAATGGCTTACCCAAGTCCATCTCAATGCCGTTGTAAGTAATTGTAGTTGCGCCCAAAACTTCCTGAGCAACATAACGGAACATATTCTCAGTAAGTTCCATCATACCGTTGTAGTCAGTATATGCCTGATACAACTCCATAAGAGTAAATTCAGGGTTATGGCGTGTGTCCAAACCCTCATTACGGAAAACTCTGCCGATTTCGTACACTTTTTCAAGACCACCTACGATAAGGCGTTTGAGGTAAAGTTCAAGTGAAATTCTCAACTTAAGGTCCTCGTCAAGTGCGTTAAAGTGAGTTTCAAACGGACGAGCCGCTGCACCACCTGCGTTAGCAACAAGCATTGGAGTTTCAACTTCCATAAAACCCTGTGAATCAAGATACTTACGGATAGCCTTGATGATAGCACTTCTCTTGATAAAAGTATCCTTAACATCTGGGTTCATAATAAGGTCAACATAACGCTGACGATAACGAAGGTCTGTGTTAGTAAGACCGTGGTATTTTTCAGGAAGTGGCTGCAAGGACTTAGATAGCAACTTAACCTCTGTTGCGTGGATGCTAATTTCACCCATCTGTGTTTTGAACACAAAGCCCTTAACCTCAACGATATCACCGATATCCCATCTTTTAAGGATAGAATATTCCTCGTCACCCAAGTCGTCTTTCTTTGCAAAAATCTGCAACTTGCCACTACGGTCATGCAAATCAAGGAAACTAACCTTACCTTTGCCACGCTTTGACATAATACGACCTGCAATAGTTACGGTTTTGCTTTCTAATTCGTCAAATCTTTCAACTACTTCTGCACAACTAATATCTCTGTTTGATGTAGTTTCAACAAATGGGTCACGACCCATATCTTTTAAGATATTCAATTTATCATAACGAGCCTTTACAGGATCGCTGGAAATCTGAATCTGCTGTAGATTATCAGCCATTTTTATACTTCCCTTCTTATGTGTTTACTTGCCTATTTCGAGAATTTTCATACCCATAGTGCCTGATGGAACTTCAACTTCAATAACGTCCCCTACAGCATGGCCTACTAACGCAGTACCAATTGGAGATTCGTCAGAAATTTTGCCTGTAGCGGGGTCAATTTCGTTAGCACCAACAATTTTGAATTCTCTCTTTGTACCTGTAGCAATAATTTCTACAGTAACTTTTGAAGAAAGGCGAACTGTTTGGTTGTTGTCGTCGCTTTCGTCAATTAACTCATAGTTCTTAAGAGTTGCTTCAATATCACGAATACGGGCTTCCATAATAGCCTGCTCGTTTTTTGCATCATCATATTCGCTGTTTTCAGAAAGGTCACCGTAAGAACGTGCAACTTTGATTTTTTCTGCCATTTCTTTACGTTTTTCGCCTTTTAAATATTTTAGTTCTTCCTCTAATTTTGCCAGTCCCTCTGGAGTTAACATAATTTTTTTAGCCATAATTATTTATGTCCTTTCACGTCTGTTCCTGCGTAATTAAACTACACAATTACATTATATTATAAATTTTTAAAACTCATATGTCAAGTAAAATGAACTTGTTATTGAACATATTTTTCTAGTGTATCACATATTGACCTACAGGTTTGAGCAGAGGAGCAATTCTTGCAACTTACAGGTACTATTGAGCCAAGTTGAAACAGCCCTGCTTTCTGATACAATGCCCCTGCAAAATACACATCAGACAGTTCTCTTGGCTTTATGAGTGCAAACTTACTGGGCAGATTGATAAAGTAATCATAATATACAAACCCTGATGTGCAGATTGTGGGAGGAGTATTTGTAAGCACAATAGTTTTTTCAGACAACGGCAGTCGCTCTGTAATCTGAGTAGGGGCAATTACTAAGTTGCAGTCCACAAGGTGTATTCTGTTGCTTGTTAGTTGCACCGTTGCTCCAGTTTGGTGATAAATGTTATCAAGTTCAAATTTATATTCTTTTAGGTTATCGCTTATTACAACCAAGTTTGAGGTATATTGTATTAAAGCAGAGAGAATATCAGCGCACTCACCTTTTACATCAAAAATACCTATCTTGAACTTTTCGGGTTCTTTTAGGTTTGACACCACGCTGATAGCCATATTGGTGGCTAATCTGCTTTTATAGTCTTTGTTATCAAAAGATTTAAATCCTCTATCTTCAGGCAACTGAATGTCACTATCGCATAACAAATGATTACGTTGAGCACCCACTGCTTTGTCAATTTTATTCCAGTTAATTTTGCCTGTTCTGTTTTTGTATGTAATGTGCTTAAGCACAACTCCCCTTGCGCTTTTGTACTCCAGTATCAGCCTGTTCCCTCTGATAGTGTTGAGTATTTTTGGAATTAGTTTTTCATTTGTTTGGCTTTTTACTGTTAAGGCTGTAAGCATAAAAATCCTCCTGCATATAATTCTTACTGAAATATATGCAGGAGGTCCGAATTTTATTTAATATTCACTCATTGGGTTATAAGCAGAACCGTTTAGACGAGTTTCAAAATGCAAGTGAGCACCTGATGACCAACCGGATGAACCAACATAACCAATAGTCTGTCCCTTGCTTACTGTTGCACCTGAATAAACAGTTACAGATGACATATGAGCATACATTGTGCTCTTGCCATTACCGTGGTCAACGAGCACATAGTTGCCGTATCCACCACCACAACCACAGGAGCCACTCTTGCCCCAGTTGTGAGCGCAACTATTATTTGCAGCAATAACAACGCCATTATCAACTGCTACAACTGTAGCGCCCATAATGCCACCACCAGAAATATCAATACCTTTGTGGCTATAGCCTCTGTCCTCACCGTAAGGAGAACTTAAACCATAAAAGCCAGGCACAGGCCAAGTAAAGCCTGATGGAGATACTGTAATATTAGTATTTGAGTTACTGTTATTCTGTGAACTATAGTACGCATTTAATTTTGCTTGAATTTCTGCTTCCTGAGCATTCAAGTTTTTGATAGTTGACTCAAGGTCTGTTTCATCTTCATACAAAGATGATAGAACTGCCTCGTTTTCGTCAAGCAAACCCTGGAGTTTAGACTGCTTTGTGTCAAGAATATCCTGTGCACTCTTAAGTTCAGCACGGCTTTCTACCAAATCTGCTTTTTCGTCAGAAACAGTATCAAGTTCAGCCTGAATACCGTTAATTAAATCTTGATCATAGTTTGACAAAGTTTTAATAAGTTCGTATTTGTCCAAAAGGTCAGAGAAATCTTTTGCACCTAACAAAATTTCAAGGTCAGAGGTTTCACCTGCCATATAAATTGAACGAACACGTTGCTTGAGTATTTCTAATCTTTCCTTAATTTTAGCCTCTGCTTCATCAATCACTGCCTGTTTTTCAGCAATTCTGTTGTTAAGGGCAGTAATTTCTGCCTGAGAAGCACTAATTTGAGCATTAAGGTTGTTTATTTGTTTTGTTAATGTTTCGCTGTATTCTTTTTTGCTATCAATTTTATCCTGAGTTTTATCAAGTTGTGCTTGATATTCTGCCTCTTCATCCTGCAACTCAGCAATCTGATTTTTGTAGGAGTCAACAGTTGTATTGGCATAAGACACAGTAAATGCTGTTTGAGATAAAACTAATGTAAGAACAACTAATATAACAGAAATTATCTTTTTAGTCATATTTATCCTTTCCAATTACCAACCTAAAACTTCGTTACCTTCTTTTTTGAGGTACTTACGAATTGAAATAAAACCAGACAACGCACCAATAACAACACCGGCTATCAAATTAGAAATTGCAACATAACCGATTACTGATGAAAGTGGAATAAAACTTACGCTGATTATGTGAGCCACAACTTCCATTACACCTACATACAAGAAGCCCAAAACTACTGTGGCAAGTACTGCAGCAATAACACCAATAGCAATACCCTCTACTATAAAAGGAATTCTTACAAAGGCATTTGTAGCACCAACTGACTTCATAATGCTAATTTCAAATCGGCGATTATGAGTTGTTGCTCTAACTGTGTTAGAAACAATAAACAATGAAATTATAGCCAACACAAGAACTATCCACAAACTCAATGTGCTAACCAAATTATTGATAGATGTTAGTTTGTCGGCAAGTTCTGCCTTTTCATCCATACCTGTAACACCGTCAATGCTCAAAATTTTATCAACAGTTGTACGGTACTGAGACAGATCTTTCATCTTGATTATGTATGCATCAGGCAAAGGATTGCCTTTTTCCATATATTCAAAAGTATCTTCGCCCAAGTAATCTTTGTAACCCTCTAGGGCTTCTTCTTTTGAGTAGAAAGTAGCACTTGCTATATTTTCAATTTCTTCAATTTCTTTGCCTATGTATGCGGCCTCAACTTTTGTTACGTCATCCTCAAGGAACACTTTAACTTCGTTTTGCCCCTCAATAGCCTCAACAATTTGTGTAACGTTCTGTGAGAATAGCACTGCAGCACCTGTAAGCACAAGACAAGACACCAATACGCAAATAGACGCTACACTCATCAAGCGATTGTTCCAAACGCTTCTTAAGCCTTCTTTAAATAAATAACCAAATCCCCTCATTACTCCACCTCCTGCATATCAGCCATAAAACTATACTCGTCAGTGTAAGTAACTTCCTCAGCAGTTCCCTCGAACTTTGTGTCCTTGGTAACTCTGCCGTTTTCAATATTAACAACACGCTTGTTAAAGTGACGTACCAAGTCATGCTCGTGAGTAACAATGATAACAGTTGTGCCTTGTGCGTTAATCTGTGAGAGAAGTTCGATAATCTCAAAACTCATCTCAGGGTCAATGTTACCTGTTGGCTCGTCAGCGATGATGATTGAGGGGTTGTTAACAAGTGCCCTTGCAAGGCTTACTCGTTGTTGCTCACCACCTGAAAGTTCAGAAGGACGATTGTGCGCCTTGTGAGAAAGACCAACAAGTTCAAGAATATAAGGAACACGCTTTTTAACAACAGAAGCACGAGTACCAATAGCACGCATAGCAAACGCTACGTTGTCATAAACGGTCATTTTATCTATCAAACGGAAATCTTGGAATACAATGCCCATATTTCTTCTCAAATATGGAACCTTACGGTCTTTCAATGTTGAAACGTTGATACCATTTACAATAATTGTACCCCTTGTAGGAGTTTCCTCGTGCATTATCAATTTTAAAAAAGTACTTTTACCTGCGCCTGATGAACCAACAATAAACACAAACTCGCCCTTTTCAATAGCAAGACTGATGTTGTTCATAGCGTGAGTGCCTGTTGACTCATAGGTTTTCGATACATTTCGGAATTCTATAATATTATCCATAACTCACCTTAAAAAACTAAAAACTCACAAATGGCAACGCCATTTATAAAGAAAATACAAACAATAATTGCCCGCCATAATGACGGGCAATGCAAATCAGCGAATTTCAGCAACCGCCCTTAATCAATATTTGGTTGGATTAGCTGTTAAATATTTCTTAACCATTAGTGCTACCTTGAATACGATAGCATCTTCAAATTCACGCAAGTCAAGTCCAGTAAGTTTCTTGATCTTCTCAAGTCTGTAAACCAAAGTGTTACGGTGAACAAACAACTTACGGGAAGTTTCTGAAACGTTAAGGTTATTTTCAAAGAACTTCTGAATTGTAAATAGTGTTTCCTGATCAAGAGTCTCGATTGAGCCACGTTTGAATACTTCCTTGAGGAACATCTCACATAATGTAGTAGGAAGTTGATAAATAAGACGAGCAATACCTAAATTCTCATAACTTATGATATTGCGTTCAGTATCAAATACCTTGCCTACCTCCAGAGCAACCTGTGCTTCTTTAAATGAACGAGCAAGATCCTTGATGCCGATTACTGCAGTACCAATACCTACAACACTGTGTGTGTAGAACTCTGATGATAATGTATCAACAATAGAAGAAGCAAGTTTCTCCAAATCTTTAATTTCTGTTCCCTCGCTGATTTCCTTAATCAAAGCGATTTCATTCTCGTTAATGTTGATAACAAAGTCTTTTGATTTATCAGGGAACAAGTTCTGAACAACATCAATAGCAATAACATCTGTTTTTGATGTAATTCTTATTAGCAAACAAACTCTTGTAACATCAGAGTTAAAGTGGAGTTCTCTTGCCTTGAGGTAAATATCACCTGGCAAGATATTATCCATAATTACATTTTTAATAAAGTTAGAACGGTCGTATTTTTCATCATAATACTGCTTAATGCTTGACAAAGAAACTGCAAGTAACTGCACAATTTTTTTAGCATCTTCGTCATTACCTGACACAAATACTGCGTACTCTGACTTTGAATTATTACCAAAAGCCTTATATGTATCGCCATTTAGTACAAATGGAACTGTTGAAGATAAAGTAGCGCTATTGATACCTTCATTAACTTCACCAATTTTGCCTAATTCTGAACAAGCAATAATAACTGAAGTTTCATCAACTACACCTATTGTTCTGTCAACCGCATCTTTCATCTGATGAATAATTCCTTGGAACAGTCTATTTGACATAATTTCTTCCTCGCTTTTATATGATTAAGTCATTTTTACCATAGTTTTAACGCCATACATAACTTTACTACTTAATTTTACACAAAAACGATAAAAAAATCAACCTTTATCACAAAAATTTTTCTATTTTTTTATAGATTTTGCCGAATGCCCCCTCTAAAATGCACAAAAAAGGGGAATTTTGAGGTAATTTCATCTATATGTTTTACAACAAAAAACAACCCGTATCTGCAATTTTATCATTTAAAAATGATATATGTCAATGTAAATATATGGATATACAAGGAAGTGACCTTACACACTTTTTTTCACTCATCACTCGTTTCTGCAAAGCAGAAAACTAAAAGGATAAATTAGTTTTATTTAATAAGAAGATTATTGCAATTTTAAGGAAAATTTAAACTTTTTTATTATTGGTTTTTCTCAACAAATTAAAGTTTCCTATTGAATAAAAAAGAGCCTCCCAGTTGGGAGGCTCTCATAGGTAATTTTATTAGTTTGTGACTGTCTGTTCTGTTTCTTTGTCGAAAATATGAATCTTTTCGAGGTCAAATGCAACCTTAATTTCATCACCTGGTTTAGCAGTTGATGTAGGTTCAACACGAGCAGTAACAGGAGCACCGTTGATGCTAAGATATAGGTAAGTTTCAGCACCCATAAGTTCAGTAACATCAACATTTGCCTTAATGATTGTATCTGCAGATGCTTTCTCGATGAATTCTGGCTCATCGTGAACATGCTCAGGACGAATGCCGTAAACAACATCCTTGCCGATATAATCTTTAAGAGCAGCGGATTTTGTTGCGTTTAGAGGAAGTTCATACTCATCAAACTTAAGAGCAACGCCATCGCCTTTTTTAACTATAGTAGCATCGCCAAAGTTCATCTGAGGAGAACCGATAAAGCCAGCAACGAATTCGTTACAAGGCATATCGTACAAGTTCTGTGGTGTATCAACCTGCTGAATAAAGCCGTCTTTCATAACAACGATACGAGTACCCATTGTCATAGCCTCAGTCTGGTCATGAGTTACATAGATGAATGTTGTACCTAATCTCTGGTGTAGTTTAGAGATTTCTGTACGCATCTGTGCTCTTAACTTAGCATCAAGGTTAGATAGTGGTTCGTCAAGTAAGAATACCTTTGGATCACGAACGATAGCACGGCCCAAAGCAACACGCTGACGCTGACCACCGGAAAGAGCCTTTGGCTTACGGTCAAGATACTGTTCAATACCAAGAATACGAGCAGCCTCAGCAACTCTTCTCTTGATTTCTTCTTTTGGCATTTTGCGAAGTTTTAGACCAAATGCCATGTTATCATAAACTGTCATATGAGGATAAAGAGC
>CAZVRE010000037.1:0-8441 GCA_964629465.1 uncultured Ruminococcus sp.
TTTTGAATGCGGACGACACTGCATACCTTGGTGCAACAGGTACAGCTCTAAGTTGCAACCTGTTTGCTTATTGTGAGAATGAGCCAGTTAATAGGTCTGATTGTTCTGGTAGTGCAAGTAAACCCTCGAGAAAAGAAAAAGTAGTTAGTACTTATAAAAAAATCAATAAAAAAGGGAAATATATTTTCAATATAACTTCTAATATTACAATTGATAAAACTACATATGTATTACGATATAAAATAAATAAAAAAGCAGTTTTAATATTCGATTTTAATAAAAATTTTGATTATTCAGTTTTATTCAGTTTGGGTTCTACAAAGATAGTTGGTGAAACAATTTTTCAAGTTGTTAAGAAAATTAACATAAAATATAGTGAAAAATATTTAAAAGGTAGAACAATAGAGGGAATAAACAAAGAACTTATGTGGCATTATCGTGCGTATTATTGGGGGATTCTTACAAAAAATGCAAACCCTGCTAATATTGGCTCTACAGATAAGAATAACAAAGGTTATGATTCAAACGCCTGGATATTTGAACCTAAAATCGATTGGGGAGATAAAAAATTATGAAAGTTTTTTTAGAAAAATTTAAACAGCCCATTATAACTATAATAGTTTTACTGATTTTATATTGCGGTTATTTATTTGTTGACACAATATTTGTGGATGCAATAGGTTTGCATTTTTATATAGGTTGGCAAGAAGTTAAAATAGATGATATTTGCACAATAAAAGTGCCGGGTAGGTGGGAAGTGTGCGAGGAAAACGGAATGGTTTATTTCCGCGACCCATCTATTAAAGATAAAGACACAAACATCGTAATGATTGAAAGTCACACCTATCCAATGAGTAGAGTAGGCTCTAATATAGAAGCTGATGACGAAAATGCTGAGAGTAATATTTTAAGCCAAGATTTCAAGTGTTTAGTTCAATGTAATGGTGTTAATAATGCTGTGGGTTCATGTTATGGAGAAGTAGTGATTTCTGTAGATAATACTCCGTATTTTGAAAAATGCATTCATGCTTTAAATGATAATAATGAAGAAGACGTGTATTTTTACAGTTGGAATTATTGTATTGATGATAAATTGCTTCAAAAAATTGCCGACTCCGTCAGATATTTTGATTAAGTTATGATTAAAGCCTATCATTATTCATTATTACAGGAAACATAACCATATTTATTAATGATTATATATTAAAAGGTTCTAAATATATATCGTCAACTATTAAAGGCTACAAAGTAACGGTGGCAGAAGAATGGGCTAAAAAATATCACGCTGAATTTATACCATTAGATTAACTTAAACAATAGTTGGAGGTGTTGGAATATGAAAAGATTGAAAATACACGAAATATATTTTTACGGAAGATATTATACTAATTATAAATATAATATTAAACCTATTTATTGGTTACGCTTAAAAGATTATAAGGTTATAGATGCTAAAGACGCACTTGAAAAAGGTAAAGTTAAAAACATTAAACAATTAAGAGAATCCTACATACCTTTTTTCAAAACAGATATGATTTCTCTATATAAAGAGTTTGTTATGACTTTTTGTCCTAACGACCAACCTGAGATAATTAAACTTGAAAAGTCTAACCCTGAATATGATTATGGAACGGCATTTAGATATTATTATGATGGTACTGTTATAATGGATATGTGGCATGTTTATGAAAAACATAGATTGCAAGAGGATGCAGTCCAATGGTGTCAGAGTAATGGCTTGATTTGGGTTCGATAAAATTAAAGAACGAGTAGTATATTGTAATATGTAAAAACTTCTTCGAATAGTCCTCTAATTAATCAATAATATAGCAAATATTATTTTGTTTATAAGCAAAATCATGTTGCATTTTGTGGTGAATTATTGTATAAACACAGGTAAAAGTAGGCACTACAGTAGTTGTAGCTGGTGTGACATATGCTGCATATAGTTTTAGATTATCAATATTAATGTATATATATGCTTTTACTGGTGCTCGTTTTGATGATGATATTAATTTAAATGGATTTGTTGACCCTATAGGTAATGCGATGAGGGCAAGATTGAAAAAATCGACTGTAGTGAAAGAGAGAATAAAAAAGTATATTAGTAGGACAACGGAAAGAAATCCAGAATATTCAAAAACGGAAGGGATAGATTTAGATAGTATTGTTAAGAATGCTGCAGATAGAGACTTAAAGTATTCAGTTGGGCATGCTGAAAATTGCAAAATAAGTGTAGAACGAAAAGGGAAAACACTTATTCAGAAAAAAGAAAATACAAAGTTACTATTTCTTTATCCGATACATATGATTTTGATTATTTTGGAGATGAAGTTCAAGATGGTTTTAAAAAATTTGTTAATAATAACTTTGGTTATAAACCTCAGCAATCTGGAGCACTAAAGACTTATTATTGGGAAATTAAATTTAGTTATATTTATAAAGAATAGGTGGTTTTATGAAAAGTAGTTTTTTTGTCGTAGTATTAGTAGTAATACTCGTTATTATGAATTTATGTTCTTGTTTTACCCCGTTGACTGAAAATTTGTTTATATCTGAAGAGTATTCATTTAGCGATATGTCTGTAGGAGAAACAACAAGTCCAGGCATAGATGGATATATTTTAAAGTTATCAACTAATTTTGGGCTACGAATACAAGGCAAAGATAAAGATATGCTTTTGTATAAGTATGATGCTGATGATTCTGGTTTATATTATACAGGTATAGTTGAAGAAGTTTATACCAATGAGGAACAAATTGTATTAGTAACAACAGATTCACACAAATATATTGTGATTGAAAGTAATATTGATAGTACGAATATTGAATATTTTGAAACTTATGAAGAAATTTCCGAAGTAATTAATTTTTCAAAATTCACTCATATTGATTTAAAAACTGATACTGATTACTAAAAATATAATATTACTCATATGTTATAAACAAAATTTTCTTGCATTTTGTGTTAATTTATTGTATGTGTTGATAATAAAAAATTCTTCTATGGGCAATTGTAGCCCGGCAGATTGAACTTATTTTGTAGAATATTGGCTAGGCATAAGGGTATTAAACTGGTGGGCATTTGCGGGGGTTGTAGCTGTAGCAGCTACTCTTGGAGCAATTGGCGGATATATAAACGGATGGATAAAGTTTGCTAAATTATGCAAATATGCAAGATTGCCTAAATATTTGGTGAAGCTGAAAAGTCCTATCGTTAGAGATGTTGTCAAGTGGGCATCTGTAGGACTAAAATTTATTATTAATAGTTTTGTAAAAAATTAACTAAAAAACCAAGCGAGAATTGGATCTCTGCTGTTCGTAGATGGTTAAAGGTATAATTGTAGGAGATAGTGATGAAGAGAGCTTTATTTGCGATTGTATTATTTGTTTCTTTTCTTTTGTTAATAGGCTATATTTATATTCTATTTTTTGTGGTAAATAGTGTAATTGTATGGAAAATAATAATTAGTATATGCAGTTTTATTATAGGGCTCTTAATGCTTGTTTTATTAGATTTTTCGTTAGTAAATATTTTTATTGAAAGGTTTTTATATGGTTTCAAATTCGAACTATTAGAGTTATCTTTAATCTTTTTGTTACTATCGTTTGTAATTATCACTGTGAATAATACAGTGTGAGGTTAGGATCGCTAGAAAATATCACGCAAAATTCATAGCATTAGATTAACTTAAACAATAGTTGGAGGTGTTGATATGAAAAAGAACAAAAAGTGGTTTATAATAATTCCCATATTGTGCGTTATTTTAGTTGTGGTTTTAGTGTTTAATTGTATGCACTCAAAAGTAGATGTTAATGAAAATTCGGTTGTTGGTTTGAAATATGTTTATGGTGATGAAAATATTGATTTAACATTGACAGAAGACGAAAGCAAAACTATTTTGGAAATGTTTAATAACAGGGAAATGTATTGGGATAATGGTTTATCTTGTGGTTTTGATGATGAGATTTATTTAAGTGTTGGAGAGGGAAAGTTTTATCCTTCTTGCGATGGATGCGACATTATTAGATATAAAGGTAAAATATTTCACCTAACAGAGGAAGAAAGGGAAGAGTTGAATACTATATTAAATAAATATAATGCAAAATTCCCTTGTATATAAATAGAATAATGTTTATTTATATAATTTAATACCAACGTATAAAAGGAGAAAAGCGTTCAGTTCGAATTTAAAACTGAACGCTTTTTATATTGACTTTGTGTGAGGTATTAGTGTAGAATTAGAGAGTAATATTTTGTGAATGAGGCGATTAGTTTGAAAAAACTTGTTAGTTATATTTCTGTGGTGGCTTTGCTGTGTTGCATTGTATTTAGTGCATTTACATTGACAGGTTGCCTTGGTGGTAGTGATTTTGCGTATGATGTTCTTGATGACGGAACACTTGAGATCACTGCTTATAACGGTAAGGATGTTAATGTTATTATTCCTAACGAAATTGATGGCAAAGCAGTTACAAGCATAGGCTACAGAGCGTTTTATGATTGTAAAAAAATTACAGGTATTGTTATTCCGGGCACAATCAGGAATATTGGTGACGAGGCATTCAGAAATTGCGAATTGGTAAATAACATTGCAATACCTGATAGCGTTACAACTCTGGGCAAAAATGTATTTTATGACTGCTCTAACTTATATGGTGTTGCATTGAGCGCAAGTCTTACTTACATACCAAAGGGCACTTTCTATAATTGTGGAATTTTGGCAAGTGTTACTATTCCTGAACAAGTAACTGCAATTGATGATTATGCTTTTTATGAGTGCAGTAATTTGCAGACTATTAACATTGAGGGCAAAGTGGAAAGCATCGGCGATTATGCGTTCTTTAACTGCGATGGTATTCGTGAGTTTGAAATTCCTAATACCGTTACATCAATTGGCAAGTACGCATTTAGCAGATGTGGTGGCTTGAGCGAAATATTTATTCCTAAGAATGTGGAGAGTATAGGCGATTATTGCTTCTATGACTGTGGCGCTTTGAGCTATGTTGAAATTGCAGGTGGGCTAAAAGAAATTAGCAATTATGCTTTCTATTATTGTGCTGCTCTTGCTAAAGTTGAGATCAAAGACGGAGTAGAAAGCATCGGCGATTATGCCTTTTGGCGATGCACAAGCCTTACAAAGGTTAATATTCCGAGTAGCGTTACAAATATTGCTGATACAGCGTTTGAGGGATGTAGTAACCTAGCATAAAATATAAAGCCTGACGGTTCAACCGTCAGGCTTTTTTAATCGTCTAAGTCCTGTAATGTTTTGTCTTTGAGTTTAAGGCAACGGCGCATACGAATACCTCGTTGTTCTTCGCTTATAACACGGAAACTCTTGACAGGCTTTCTCACTTTTACATCCTTTACATATTCGTCAAAAGGAACGGTAGAAGTATCGGTTTGGTCAATGTGGTCAATACCGTTTTTGTCAAGGAAGTTAAGGAAGTTCTGATAATTTTCGTTTTGATATTTTTCAAACTTGCTGAAGTCAGATTTTTTGATAAGTTCCCGGATTGTTGTGTCTTCGGTAAGAGTGTGAGTAGGGAAACTATTGAAATGGTGGAAATCGTCAAGTTCACGTTCTCTTGCGTCTTTTGGCATAAAAATTGCAGGTACGCCGGATAGCAACGCAGCAACATTACCGTGTAATCTTGAGCCAACGCTTAATTCGATTTTTTCATCTTTAAAATAATTGAACCAAGATTGAGGGCTTAACATAAACATACAATGCTTGCCTTCAAATAGGCTTGAGTTGGTACCGTAAGGCACATATTCGCCTTGATGCTTACATGCTAAACCTGTGAACAGATACTTAAGTTCCTTTGTTGCTTGAGGCACAAAAGTATAATTAGGCATTTCCTTTGCAGTGCGTGTTAATAATTTTTTTACTACATCCGGAGCAGTAAGAGAAGCATTTAAACTTATGCGAGAATTAGTTGTGATGTGAGGTTTGTTAACGTGGAGATTAGGACCAAAAGTGTACATTGATGGGCAACCGATTATAGTATGGTCACGACCTTCTTTGAAACCTAATTTCGTGAGATAATCGGCAGTAATCTGACCTCGTACGCCTATAGTTGCAGATTTTTCTAACACAGCAGAAACAAACTTTTTGACATCTTTGTCAAAAGAAAAACCGTTCTTAAAAGTTGGCTCGTATTCGTCACGTAAACCTACGCCGATTACATAGCAAGGGATTTTGAGCAATTTAACAGTCTGTGTTAATTTGCGTAATTCATAGGTAAAATCTTCTCTAAAAGCATCAGCAAGAGGAATAATAAATGCGTCGTAATTTTTATTGATATAATTGATTTTTTGTAGATTATAATCGTAATAATTTGATGTAATTTCAAAGTCATTATCTGTAACGATATTCCTGATAATACCGTTAGTGTATAGCAGGTTGCCGATATTACCACCCATAAGATTTTTGAATATAAAATCGTGTGCGCTATATGATTCGGTAGGTAGCATACCTGTTCTGAATAATATTTTTTTCATCTTAATTTCTCCCAAAAAGAAAATTTTGACAATGAAATTATATCAAACATTATTTTTAAAAGCAATAGATTATTGAATAATTATTCACCTTTATAAAGGGAGAGGGTGTTGTTGCTATCGCAAATGCCCAGGAATATTTCTTTGGCTTTTTTGTAGCCTTGATTTTCTAACTGATTTTGTAACCAAGTGAGATTAAGTCCCATTCGCTTTAGGTTACCTTCAAGTATCTTGCCGTCCATAATAACTTCGGTTGATATTGTTTCGGTTTCAGGCGAGATGTTTAAATCTGAGGGGTTTATGGGGCGTTTGGTACTGACAGGTAAGATTGAGAGCCTTCCGTTATATTCAAAGACAGCAGTTTGTATATCGTTGAGGTTAAAATATCCCTCTTGTCTGCACATTACCATAAATTCAGTTAAGTCTAATTTGGCTTTTTTCATATTATTGCGATAAATTATACCATTGTTCATTATGATTGTAGGAGTACCGTTGATGTATTTGTGCATTCGTGATTTTTTGCTTGTTAATATACTTAGCAAAAAAGCAATAGCACCATAGATTATCATAGCCATTAGGGGCTTCCAAGGTTGCTCAAGTTCTGTTGCAAGTTCTGCACCAATAGAGCCTATAGTGATACCTGTAATGTAGTCAAAAAAATTCAGTTGGGACATTTGCTTGTGTCCTGTAATTTTTGCAATTATAAACAATGCAAAAGCAGATAATAGAGTTGCAAAAAATAGTTTGAGTATTTCCATATTGTACCTCCGTTTCTATTTAGTTTTACCTATATGGGTGCAAATAAACAGGAGAGATACCGAATAAATTAAATTTTTGACCATTTGCTTGGGAACTGTTGCAAATAATAATTTGTTGATTTATGATAACTTTGCAAGGAGGGGTTAGATGAAATTCGAACTAAATATATGCAATGATAAAGATGAGCAAGTGATAGTTTATGCTCACCAAAAATCAAAGTTAACTGACGAGATAGAGCGATTAGTCACTGATTATAGCGTAGAACTTAATGGCTATATTGACAGAGAAGTTATAAGACTTAATACTACTGATGTGTTTTGTTTTGTGGTTGAAAATAACAAAGTATGTGCCATAACTGACAAAAACAAATTGCAATTAAAACGTAGGCTTTATCAGTTGGAAGAAATTTTGCAGGATAGTTTTATTAAAATCAACAAATCGTGCATAGTTAATATTAAAAAAATAGAGCGATTTGATGTGTCTATGGCAGGTGTATTGAATGTAAGACTAAAAAACGGATACAGCGACTATGTATCCAGAAGAAGTTTAAGGGCAGTAAAAGAAAGGTTGGGATTATAATATGAATAAATATGTAAAAGAGTTTATGCTAAGAGGACTAATGTTTGGAGGCTTTGGTCCTATTATCTTAGGAATAATATACGCTATATTGGAAAGTACGCTCGCAGATTTTTATGTAACAGGAACACAAGTTTGTCTTGGAATTTGTTCAATATACTTGCTTGCTTTTGTTCAGGCCGGGGCAAGTGTGTTTAATCAAATTGAGGAGTGGCCTTTAGCAAAGTCGCTGTTGTGTCATTTTTCAACACTATATATTGCGTATTCAGTATGTTATGTTGTGAACACTTGGATACCTTTTGAACCAATGGTATTATTGATTTTTACAGCAATATTCGTTATTACTTATTTTGTTGTCTGGATATCAGTGCTTATAGGGGTAAAAGTCACAAGCAAAAAATTGAATCAAAAGATATAATTTAAATATTGCATAATTTGTTGACAAAATATGATAATATGAATATGATAGTATCAGTGAAACTATGGTAATAGTATTGACAAATTTAATGTTTTTTGCTATTATATTCAGCGAAGACTCAACTTTTGTGGAAAGTCTGTCAGGGAGAACGCGTCACCGACTGAAAGCGTGTTTGAGATGAGTA
>CAZVRE010000038.1:0-8199 GCA_964629465.1 uncultured Ruminococcus sp.
TCGCAAGGACACAACATCGTTTTGTGGTGAAACCAAAACATCATTTGACCGTTAGGTCAATATCATTGTCCACTTGCGGACACAAAACGAAGTTGTGC
This sequence comes from uncultured Ruminococcus sp., assembly GCA_964629465.1. Taxonomy (GTDB): domain Bacteria; phylum Bacillota; class Clostridia; order Oscillospirales; family Acutalibacteraceae; genus Ruminococcoides. Next base: position 99 of record CAZVRE010000038.1, read on the forward strand.
TACGCACAAAGGATGTTACACCTTGCGGTGTAAACGATGTGGGCTATCGCCCAACGATATTGCACTGCGTGCAAATTTATGCTATAATATGCCCAAGAGGTGAGAGTATGGAACCGTTATTTAAAATAAGTTATGTAAGAGATAAAAAGTGGTTTAAATTTCTTTATAAAATTATGCTTTTCCGTAGACCGATAATGATTATTTTTAATGTGCTGATTTTGCTATATTTTGTTTTTGGCATTGTATTTTCGGTTGTAAACCATTATGTAGAATTTGTTTTCTTGGGAATTCCTTTGCTTTGGTTTATATATATTTATTTTGTGTACAACAGAAGCGTTAACATTGCTCTCAAGAGAGATTTGGAGATCCACGGAAAACCCATAGAAACATCTATGTTTATTACTGATGAAAATATCCGGTATGTTCAGTCAACAGGCGCTGAGTTTTTTACTAACTATTCTGACATAAAAAAAGTTATACGCACAAATCAATACGTGGTGTTTTACACAAAGACAAAATTGTATTGTGCCTTTAAAGATGATGATTTTTCCGTTGGAAACATAGAGGAATTTCTTTTGTTTCTTAAAAGCAAGAATGTAAAAATTAAATGATAAATAAAAACCGCTTGAAATCAAGCGGTTTTTCATTTTGTTTATTTATGCTTTATTCTTTGTGATTTGTTTGATTACAAATAGTGTTGCTAATGTCATTACGATAGCAATTGGCAGGCAAATCCAAGCATTCTGGATAAATGGAGCAATCAAGAAGTTTACGAATGAAATGGCAGCAACTACAATAACATAAGGTAATTGGGTTGAAACATGGTTTATGTGGTTACACTGTGCACCTGCAGACGACATAATCGTTGTGTCTGAAATCGGTGAGCAATGGTCGCCACATACTGCACCTGCCAAGCAAGCGGACATACCGATAATACCAAGAGTACTGCCTGTAGGGAAGATGCTCAATACAATAGGAATTAAAATTCCAAATGTACCCCAAGATGTACCTGTCGCAAAAGAAATACAACAAGCAACAAGGAATATGATAGCAGGTAAGAAGTTGTTGAGTGCACCTGCAGATTGCAAAGCAGAGTTTACAAATGCGTCAGAATCAAGTAAACTTGTCATATTCTTTAGTGTTGTTGCCATAGTTAGTATCAGGATAGCAGGTACCATAGCAATAAAGCCTTTTGAGATACAAGCCATAGCCTCTTTGAAGTTAACAAGTCTTCTTGCCATAAAGTAAATAATGATGCCGATTAAAGCAACTAAACCACCCCAAGGCAAACCTACAGTTGCATCTGTGTTTGAGAAGGCATCAATAAAACCCAGAGAAGGGTCGTAATTATTGTAGTTAAATACCCATTCTGTTCCCATACATCTACCTACATAGAATAGGGAGAATACGCAAACAACAATTAAGAACACAATAGGAATAATTAGGTCAATTACTTTGCCTCTTGTAGTAGACGGCTCCTCGTCCAGTTCATCACCAATATGTTCGCCTGTTGTAAACAAGTCGCCCTTTAGGGCATTTGTTTCGTGCAACTTCATAGGACCGAAGTCGAAGTTCATAATAACTAAGCCAATAACAAATACAAAAGTTAATAGTGAATAAAAGTTGTAAGGAATAGCCTTACAGAACAATGCAATTCCCTGACCTTCTGGAGCATAAGATGCAACAGCAGCTGCCCAAGATGAAATAGGAGCGATCATACACACTGGCGCCGCAGTAGCGTCAATTAAGTAAGCAAGTTTTGCTCTTGAAACCTTTGCGTTGTCTGTTACAGGACGCATAACTGCACCAACTGTTAGGCAGTTAAAATAGTCGTCTATGAAAATCAAGACACCAAAACAAACGGTTGCGAGCATTGCCCCTGCTCTTGACTTAACGTGCTTGGAAGCCCATTCGCCAAAAGCACGAGAACCACCTGCTTTGTTGAGTAACGCAACAATACTGCCAAGGAATACCAAGAATGCAAATATACCTGCAGTACCTGAAATTGCACTTATGAAGCCTTCATCAGTAATTGCACCGATAGTGTTAATTGGGTTAAAGTTAGTGTACAATAAACCACCCATCAAAATACCAATAAAAAGTGATGAGTACACTTCTTTGGTGATAAGAGCAAGTGCAATAGCAACAACTGGTGGAAATAGTGACCACAGTGTGCCTGATGGGTTAGAAATATCGCCTGTAAATGCACAAACAACACCAAAAGCCACTACAAATAACACGATGAGTAACTTAGGTATAATCTTTTTTTCTGTCATAAAAACCTCCAAAAAAAGCACGGCAACCCAGGAGGTTACCGTGATATAATGAATATTTGTACTATTCATCAAAGATAGCGCTCTACAAAAAGTGACAGTTGAGAACATATTTTGCAATCAACCAGCAACATAAAACCAAGTATATTTTATGTTGCTTCGGCGTTGGCTCCTTTCCTTTGCGGTATTACTTGTGCCTTGTTGCAAAGTACTGATAAACAACGCGACCTCTATCAACTAAATGTTATCATAGTACAAGTAGTATGTCAACGAAAATCTTGCATAATTCGACATTCATATATTTGGTAAAAATAAAGATTTCTGATGTGAAATTTAATAATTGAAAAAATATTTGATTATCTCTTGATTTTATTATTTTGGTGTGATATAATCTAAACCGTTGATGCGGATGTAGCTCATCTGGTAGAGCGCCACCTTGCCAAGGTGGAGGTAGCGAGTTCGAGCCTCGTCATCCGCTCCAAATCAGGCACCTGACTTTTGTTGGGTGCTTTTTCTTTATTATAGTTTTACGAGGTATATATGGAAATTAGGAAATCAACGAAAAATGATTTGAAGGATATATTGGATGTTTATGCCTATGCTCGCAAGTTTATGGCAGATCATAATAACCCTACTCAATGGGGCACAAACAAACCATCTCAAGAGCAGGTTATGAGTGATATTGCTCAAGGGAATAGTTATGTGTGCATTGAGAATAATGAGATTGTAGCAGTGTTTTATTTTGCTTTTGGTGATGATCCTACTTATGCACAGATTTATAAGGGCGAGTGGATCAATAACAAGGACTACGCAGTAGTTCATAGAATTGCGTCTGCAGGTAAGGTTAAGGGTGCGGGTTCTTACTGCCTTAACTGGGCGTTTGATATGTGTAAAAACTTAAGAATTGATACCCATAGAAACAACCTAATTATGCAAAAGACTTTGGAGAAAAACGGATTTCAATACTGTGGTATAATTTATCTCGAAAACGGTGACGAGCGATTGGCATATCAAAGAGAAAAATAATTTATTTGTATAAAAATTACACCTCTACCAATAATATTGGTGGAGGTGCTTTTTATGGCAAAATATTATCAAAAGAAAAGGCGTAGTAAAAAGGAGCGCATTGGGTTTTACACTTCTCTATCCATCTGCATTATTGCCGTAGGTATGGCTGCGTATTCTACTTATACCAATTTTGCTGATTATATAAAAGATGATACTGATACTGTTGCAGTTAATAATGTTGCAACAGGCGTTACCGAACAGACAGAAGAAGTTACTGAGGTACCTACTACTGTAGAAACTGAGCCCGCTACGGAGGTCACAGAATCAACCGCTGACCAAACAACTGAGTCACTCTCTGCGTTGCAGACAATGCTTTCTGTTGAGTCATCATTAGGTTATCCAGTGGACAGCCATCAAGTGCAAAAAGAATATAGCGAAGAGACTGTCTATAACAAAACTCTCAATCAATGGAATGCTCACACAGGTGTTGATTTTTCCTGTGATGTAGGGGATAACATTTACGCTATGAGTAATGGTCAGGTAGATAAAATTTACAAAGATGATTTGTTGGGCAACGTAATCGCAATTAAGTTTGATAACTATACTATATATTATTGTGGCATGTCAGACAACACTAATGTTAATGCAGGAGATACGGTTAACAAAGGTGATGTAATTGCTTTAGCATCAGTTGTTCCAAGCGAAGCAATGGACGACTCTCATATTCACATTGAGGTAAAAGTAGGGGATAGTTACACCGACCCTTTAACTTTAATAAATAATGATGAATAATATTTGATTTTTTAAATATACTATTATTATAAAGCCCTCGTATCGTTTTAGGGGCAACCTATAAAATCTAATATTATAGGCACAAAAAATCCCCTGCTCATAAGAGCAGGGGATAAATTATTGTATCAATTATTTAAGTAAAGCATACTGGATAGCAGTAGCATCCTTGATGTTTATTGATCCACTATTATCATAGTCGGATACTGATAATTGATCATCATTGAAGTTGAGCAACTTAACCAAATATTTCTGAATTGTTGTAACGTCAGAGATATTTACGTGATTATCCAAGTTAGCATCGCCCATCTCATAACCACTCGCATTGTTTGTTGGAGGAGGAGTAGTTGGTTCGTATCCGTTTGGATAGAAGATGTTAGGTGTTTCTACATTAGATGTAGTGGAAACTACTGTTGTACCGTTTAGTACATAGTGAGTTGATTCAGAAATTGAAAGGTCAGCAGTCTGCTCTGAATTGTTGTTAAAGATGAGGTTTGTATAATTACCGTCAAGTTCAATGTACCAGTTGCCATTAGCAAGTTTTGTCATTGCTTGACCTGGCCAAGCAGCGTTTTCGCCGTTGCCCCAAGCGTAACAGTAAACTGTTGACCAACTTGATTCAGCAGAAACAAAGTAAGTGCTTTCTTTTTCAATCTTTGTGTAAGTATATACATTTACAGCAACTAATTTATCGTTATTGTAACCATATACTGCTAATTCATATGTTGCGCCGTAAGCGTCAGAAGCAGAACCGATTGTAACTGTTGTACCACTTTCATATCTACCTTGAACTTCGCCGTTGATAGCATATGTTGCATAATCAACATTCTTTGCAGATAGTTTAACTTTCTGTGTATCTGTATTGTAGTTACCAGATTCTACAGAAGAGCCAACCTTTGGTACGTTGTCCTTATAAAGAACTACGATACCTGTGTTGCCCATAGTACCGGATAGTTTACCGTCCTTACATACGAATGTATTGCCGGAAACATGATCTGTATATGTACCATCCTGTAGACGGTTCATTGTTAGGTTATTAATATCTGTTGCGTTGCCTGTACAGTTAACGATAACAACACCTGTTGTACCACGTTCGTTAATTGCAAAACTACCACTTGCAGAGATGTATTCGCTTTCGCCACTCATAACTGTGTGGAACTTGTTAACAGCAGCAACTTCTGTGTTAGCCCAACCTGTGATATCAGCATCACCAAGTTTTGTTGAGTAAACATCACTTGGACGAGCAAAGTACATAGCAGTGTTGTCTCTTGCAGCAGCAAGTGCCCATCTCTTGTTGATAACGTTTTCTGTTGGAACATTTTGACCCCAGTTGTAGTAATCCATATAAATATCGTGAGATTCAGACCAAGTAATAGCATTAGAAGCATCCATGCCACCTGAGTAAGAACTGCCGTATGATGATGGGCTACCACCAATTGCGTTGAACTGACCATAGTATGTGCTACTGTCAGTAATTTCAATGTACTTTAAGTATCTTGAGAAAGGTCTGTCAATACCACAGTTGTTAAGAATTTCACCGTAGTAGAATAATTCTTCGCCTGTTGTTTCCAAAGCGTATTCATTAGCACCATAGAAAACATTTGGCCAGAAGTCAGAAGCGATACCTACTGGGTCATCAGGAGTTTCAATGTGCTTAGCAGCGTCAATACGGAAACCGTCGATACCAGCATCAACACATTCCTTGAAGTAATCAAGAATAGCAGTCTGTACTACGTCTGTGCTTGTATCAAGGTCAGGTAAGTTTGATATAGAACCTTGAGTCTGGTCAAAAGTACTGTGGTATTCAGCAGTTCCACTCTGATTGTAGTCAGAACTTACAACACCGTAACTTTTGTATTTGATGTAATCAGGTAGATTGCTGATGTAGTAACTTACTGTATCATTATTTTCAAGATAGATTGTGTTGAAATATGGGTGGAATGCTTCAGCAGCAAGAATTTCTGGTTCATACTTGTACGCTTCAGCAGTTACACGCAAGATTGTTTTACCGTCTCTTGCAGTACCATTTTCATCATAACCATCAGTAAATGAATATGTTGTACCGTTGTATGTATAAGTGCCGTCTTCACCCTGGTTAGTACCTAAGTGGTTGATAACGCCGTCGGCGATGATTCTCATACCGAGTTCATGAGCCTTTGATGTCAAACTCTTAAGTTCGTCAACTGTACCTAATGCGTTGTCTTCTAATGTGTTTAGAGTAAAGCCTGCTGGCTGATAGAACATCCACCAACCTGTAGTACCTGATGAACCATAGTAAACATTAATGCCTTTTGTTTCAGCTTTAATGATACTTGGTGGAGATACCTGAATTGTTGTAAAACCTAAAGAAGCCAATTTTTCCAAATTTGCTTCAACGTTTGCGTAAGACCAGTTCCAAGCCTGTAAAATTACGCCTTCGTCTACGCTGTCTGCCAATGTGTAAAGTGAAGAAGATGCTGCTTCTTCAGTTTCAACAGTAGCAGCATTTACAGAAATGCCAGCAACTGCTATACATGAAAGCATTAAGCAAACAACTAAAATAGCAGAAACTATTCGTTTTTTCATGAAAAAACCTCCTAAATAAAATAAAGTTCTGCGAATGGTATATATACCTTTCTATCATAAGATATGATAAATGAAATTGGCATAAATTACAATACTTTTTTTATACAAATTTTTATAATGCAATTTGTGTATATTGCCAATTGCTTTTTAAATGTAAAAATTCTGCATTATTTCTACAAAAAATGAACTTTATTTTTGTGCAAATTTATAAGCGATTTTTAGTGAATAATATTATAAATTTGTAATACAAGTAAGTAACAAAAAACTGTGGAGATTTAATTCTCCACAGTTGTAATAAATGTCATCTTTCGCTTTCGTGCCAGTCTTCATTTTCAAAGATAAAATCGTCTAAATCTTCGTTATTAAATAATGTGTATTTGCACATAATAGCACCTCCTATAAATTCAGGTGCAGGGGTGCTGAATACTACAAAATATTCATATAACTTATGATTACATCAACAGCCTGTTCAACTGTTAAATTAGTCCTGTTAATACACAAATCGTAGTTCTCTGGCAGGCCCCATTTCTGACCTGAATAAAAATTATAATAATTAGCCCTTGATTTGTCAGTTTTTGTAACTGCTTGCTCTGCCTTTGATTCTTTTATGTTTTTTACTTCAACGGCACGTTTGATTCTATAATCGTGATCGGCAGTAATAAACACATTGATAACATCGTTTCTATCCTTCAAAACATAATCTGCACATCTTCCAACGATTACGCAAGGACCTTCTCCTGCCAGATTTTTAATGATTTTGTGTTGAAGTAAATATAGTTTGTCGTTTATCGGCAAACCACCTGTAGAAGTAAAATTGTTGCCAAATGAATATACACCCAATGATAGGGAATAAAGCAAACTGTTGGTAGCCTTTTCGTCAATGCTTTCAAAAATTTCAGGGTTAATTCCGCTGTCTTTTGCTGCAATAGAGATTAACTCTTTGTCGTAAAATTTAATGCCGAGTTTTTGGGCCAAAGCCTCGCCAATTTCACGACCACCACTACCAAATTGTCTACCTATTGTAATAATATAATTACTACTCATAATTTTCACCTCTTGGGTTTAATTCGTAACATTTTGTAATGGTATTTTATCATATATTATGCAGAAAATCACTACAAATTCATACAAATAAATAAAATTTGTATATGTTGTATAGTGAGCAAGTGTGGTTTTTATTCAATATTACATTTATGTTGTGCAAATTAGTATGAATATTATCTTTGGTTTTGGATATAATGATGTTAGTGTTAATAATGTAAATATATGGTTATATTCTTGGATTTATGACTTTTTTATGAGACTTAAATTTTTTTAAAAAAGTTTTCAAAAAAGTGTTGACATTTTATCTAGTTAGTAATATAATTTATATCACGCTGCGAATAACAAATTACAGATTTGTAACACTTGCAGCCCAAAGGACCTTGAAAATTAAACAACGAAAGTAACGAAACCCGTAATGACTT
>CAZVRE010000039.1:0-8196 GCA_964629465.1 uncultured Ruminococcus sp.
CCTTCAGGGTTTGGCTTCTCTACGTACTGCTGAGGAAGTTGCTGCTATCCGTGGCAAGTCCGTAAAGGAAATTTTATAAGGGAGGTTTGCAATTATGAAAATTAAGTTAGTTAAGAGCCTAATCGGTTCAAAGAAAGATCAGATTGCAACAGCCCACGCTTTAGGTCTAAAGAGAATTGGCGACGAAACAGTTCAGCCTGATAATCCTATGACTAAGGGCAAAGTAGCAAAAATTAATCATCTTGTAGAGGTTACAGAAGCATAAGGAGGTGCGAAAATTATGAAGTTACATGAACTTTCTCCTGCTGCTGGTTCTAAGAAAGATGCCAGAAGAGTAGGTCGTGGCCATGGCTCAGGCTGGGGTAAAACAGCTGGTAAGGGTCATAAGGGTCAGAAAGCAAGATCTGGTGGCGGTGTTCGTCCAGGTTTTGAAGGTGGTCAGATGCCATTACAGCGTCGTGTACCTAAGAGAGGCTTTAACAACATTTTCGCAAAGAAAGTTGTTACTGTTAGCCTATCAGACTTGAACAGAAAGTTTGAAGATGGTGCTGAAGTTACTATCGACGCATTAGTAGCTGCTGGCGTAGTTAAAAATTCTTTTGACGCTGTCAAGGTTCTTGGCAACGGCAAGATTGATAAGAAATTAAACGTAAAGGTTTCTGCTTATTCTGAATCTGCTAAAACAGCCATTGAAGCTGCTGGCGGAAAGGCAGAGGTGATTTAATTGTTTAAGACAATTAGAAATGCGTGGAGTATTCCGGATTTAAGAAAGAAGATTTTGTTCACAATATTCATCATCATCGCATTCCGAGTTGGTGCTACAATTCCAGTACCATTCTTAGATATCACATTGTTAGATGTAGATTGGACAGATTCTGCTCTTGCTTATTTGAATACATTGTCCGGTGGTGCTTTCTCAAAAGCAACAATTTTTGCTATGGGTATTAGCCCATACATTAACAGTTCTATCATTATGCAACTTCTAACTGTTGCTATTCCTCCACTTGAGAGAATGGCAAAAGAAGGTGAGGCAGGCCGTAAAAAGATTGCAACAATTACACGTTATGTAACTGTTCTTTTGGGCCTTATTCAGGGTACAGCATACTATTTCTACCTAAAGGGTAACGGTGCTACACTTTACAATTCAGGTTTCCAAATGGTATTTGCTGCTATCGTTATTATCCTTGCTTTTACAGCAGGTACTGCTATAATGATGTGGTTTGGTGAACAAATCAACGAAAAGGGTATTGGTAACGGTATCTCAATCATCTTGTTTGCAGGTATTGTTGCTGAATTACCATCAACTATTAACATTTTAATTGAATATATGAAGTTAGGTGTAAACGGTGACACTCGTTACTTATTCCTTGCTCCATTGTGGGTTTTAATCTTCTTGGGTGTAATGTGGGTAATTACATTTATGCAAGATTCAGAGAGAAAAATCCCAATTCAGTACGCAAAGCGTGTCGTAGGCAGAAAGATGTACGGTGGTCAGTCAAGTTATCTACCAATCAAGGTTGCACTTGGTGGCGTATTACCAATTATCTTTGCTTCATCTATTCTTTCGATTCCAAGTACAATCGATATGTTTGCACAGCCAACACAAGGCTTCTGGAGAAAGTTATTTGATGCTTTCTCAACAACAAGTCCATTGTACATGGTAGTTTATTTCTTACTAATTATAATGTTCGGTTATTTCTATACATCAATTCAGTATAATCCTGTAGAAATGGCTAATAACCTAAAGCAGAACAATGGTACAATTCCTGGTATTCGTCCGGGTGCACCAACTGCAACATTTATCAAAAAGATTCTTTCAAGAATTACTTTGATTGGTTGTTTGTTCTTAGGCTTTATCGCATTGATTCCACTTATCTATTCTGCTGCAACAAACTTAACAGGTTTAACAATGGGTGGTACTTCAATTATCATTATTGTTGGTGTTGCTCTTGAAACTGCTAAGCAGTTAGAATCACAGATGATGATGCGTCACTACAAGGGTTTCCTTGACTAAGAGAAAGGAAGACATTATGAACATTATTATGTTAGGTGCTCCTGGTGCAGGCAAAGGCACACAAGCCGCTGTACTATGTGAGAAACTAAATATCCCTACTATTTCTACTGGTAATATTATCAGAGAAGCGCTGAGAACCGGCACAGAGATGGGTCTTAAGGCTAAGTCTTATATGGATGCAGGCCAGTTAGTTCCTGACGAAGTTGTTATCGGCATTGTTAAGGACAGACTACAAGAGGATGACTGTAAGAATGGTTACATTCTTGATGGCTTCCCAAGAACTATCCCTCAGGCTGAGGCTCTGGATGAAATGGGTGCTAATATTGACTGCGTAATCGATATTGAAGTAGCAGACGATGTTATAGTAAACAGATTGTCTGGACGCCGCGTTTGTGAAAAGTGTGGCAGACCTTATCATACCGAAAGTTTAAAACCAAAGGTTGATGGTGTTTGCGATGACTGTAACGGCGCCCTTGTTCAGCGCAAGGATGACCAAATCGATACAATTAAAAACCGTCTCGAGATTTACCACAAGGAAACCGAGCCACTTGTAAATTATTACAAGGCACAAGGTAAACTTGTAGTTATTGAAGGCAAAGATACTGTTGCTGAAACAACAGAAGCAGTATTCAAGGCTATCGAGGGTTAATATGGTTGTAATAAAGACAGCGCGTGAAATATCCTTGATGAAGGATGCTTGCAGAATTTCTGCAAATGCTCTATGCGTTGCCGGCGAGGCTGTAAAGCCTGGCGTGTCAACTTATGAAGTTGACCAAGTAGTTCGTAAGTATATCGAGAAACAAGGTGCTACACCTTCGTTTCTCGGTTACGGCGGATTCCCGGCAAGTGCATGTGTTTCCGTAAATGATGTGGTTATCCATGGCATACCAAGCAAGAACCATATTCTAAAAGAAGGCGATATCGTAAGTGTTGATGTTGGCGCTTTCTATAACGGTTTTCACGGCGATAATGCTTTTACATTTGCTTGTGGTAACGTTTCTGAAAATGCACAAAAACTTATGGACGCTACAAGAGAAAGCCTCACAATAGGGATTGAGGCTGCATTGGCAGGTAATCGTGTAGGTGACATTGGCAGTGCGGTTCAGAAGTATGTTGAAGATCGTAGTTACTCGGTGGTACGACAGTTTGTGGGCCACGGCGTAGGTGCGAAGTTACATGAAGACCCAAGTGTACCAAATTTCGGCACACCTGGCAGAGGTGTACGATTATTACCTGGTATGACAATCGCCATTGAACCAATGGTGTGTGAAGGACACTACGAGGTTGAGGTGCTTGATGATGACTGGACAACAGTTACCGTAGATGGTAAACTTTCTGCTCATTATGAACACACAATCTTAATTACTCCTGACGGTCCTGTAATTATGACTTTACCTGGTTAAGGTGATAATGATGGATATTGTTAAGGGTAGTGTAGTGAAATCAAAGGCAGGTCATGACAAAGATTGTTTTTCGGTTGTTGTTGAGTTAAATGGCAACGAGGTTTATATTTGTGATGGTAAATATCACAAATTGGAAAACCCAAAGAAGAAAAACATCAAGCACATTTGTGCTACTCGCAATGTTATTGAGTTGCCACAAACTAATAAACAAATAAGAAAGATACTGAATGGTTTCAGTACCATTGATTAGGAGGTTAGTTATGTCAAAACAGGACGTACTTGAAGTAGAGGGTAAAGTTGTTGAAGCCCTACCAAATGCACAGTTTAAGGTAGAGTTACCAAACGGTCATGTAATATTAGCTGTTATTTCCGGTAAGTTAAGAATGAACTTCATTAGAATATTACCGGGCGACAAGGTTACTGTGGAAATGTCTCCATATGACCTTACAAGAGGAAGAATAACTTGGAGATCCAAGTAAAAATCTGATTTTAACGAAAGGAATGATTATTGATGAAAGTCAGACCTTCTGTAAAGAAAATTTGCGAAAAATGCAAAGTAATCAAAAGAAAAGGCAAAATTTTAGTAATTTGCGAAAACCCTAAGCACAAACAGCGTCAGGGCTAATTACTAACAGACTTTTAACTCGGGCTATTAGCCCATTATCTTAGATTTTAAATGGAGGTGCAACTAAATGGCTCGTATAGCAGGTGTTGACTTACCAAGAGATAAACGAATCGAAATCGGTTTGACATATATCTATGGTATTGGACGTAAAACTGCAACAGACATTATTGCTGCAACAGGTGTAGATCCAGACACTCGTGTTAGAGATCTAACAGAAAGTGATGTTTCAAAGCTTAGAGATTATATTGAAAAGAACTGCCGCGTTGAAGGTGACCTTCGTCGTGACATAGCTTTTGACATTAAAAGACTTATTGAAATTGGTTGTTATCGTGGTGTTCGCCACAGAAAGGGTTTACCTGTAAGAGGTCAGCGTTCAAAGACTAACGCTCGTACTCGTAAGGGCCCTCGTAAGACAATGGCCAACAAGAAGAAGTAAGGAGGATAAAGCTTATGGCAGCACCTAAGGGTAAAAAGACTGTACGTCGCCGCCGCGATAAAAAACACATTGAAAAAGGTAGCGCACATATTCAGTCAACATTTAACAATACAATTGTTACAATTTCTGATACAAACGGTAACGCAGTATCTTGGGCAAGTGCAGGTGAATTAGGTTTCCGTGGTTCACGTAAATCTACTCCATTCGCTGCTCAGTCTGCTGCTGAAACTGCTGCAAAAACTGCTATGGAATTCGGTATGAAGAGCGTAGAAGTTTACGTAAAGGGTCCTGGTCAGGGTCGTGAAGCAGCAATCAGAGCACTACAGTCCGCAGGTCTTGAAGTTACAATGATTAAAGACGTAACTCCAATCCCTCACAACGGATGCCGTCCTCCAAAGAGAAGACGTGTATAGTATAATTATATAAGGAGGATTTTGCTATGGCTAAGAATATGCAGCCAATCGCTAAGCGTTGTAGAGCACTTGGCGTATCACCAGCCGTAATGGGTTATTCTAACAAAAATTCAAACAGAAACCCTGGCGGTAATATGAGAAAGAAAAAGAGCGAATACAGCATGCAGCTTACTGAAAAGCAGAAGGTTAAGTTTGTTTACGGTATCCTTGAAAAGCAGTTCAGATCTTACTACGAAAAGGCTGAAAAAGCAGAGGGTAAAACAGGCGCTAACTTGCTTACAATTATCGAGCGTAGACTTGATAACGTTGTATTCAGATTAGGTCTTGCTAAGACAAGAAGAGAAGCAAGACAACTTGTTAACCATGCTCACTTTACAGTTAACGGCAAGAAAGTTAATATCCCATCTTACCTTGTTAAGGTTGGCGATGTTATCGAAGTTAAAGAGAGCAGCCGTTCAACAAATAGATTTAAGGCTATTGCTGAAGGTGAAACTTCAACAGTAACACCAAAGTGGTTAGAAAAGAGCGACAATGTTCTTGGCGGTAAGGTAATCGCAGCTCCACAGAGAGAAGACATTGACTTCCCTGTTGAAGAACATCTTATCGTTGAGTTGTACTCCAAGTAATCCATTCCCAATTCAAAGGCAGATTACACTAATGGTGGCTTAATAGCCAGCAAATAAGGAGGATTCACATGATTGAGATTGAAAAACCAAGAATTGAAACTGAAGAACTAACTGATGATGGTAGATACGGCAGATTTGTTGTTGAACCACTTGAGAGAGGCTTTGGTAATACTTTAGGCAACAGTTTGAGAAGAGTTTTACTTTCTTCTTTAGAGGGTTGCGCAGTTACATCTATAAAAATCAACGGTGTGCTTCACGAGTTTTCAACAATTCCAGGTGTTAAGGAAGATGTTACTGAAATCGTTCTTAATATGAAGAGTCTTGTTCCAAAACTATACGAGAATACACCAAAGGTTGTTGAAATCGTTGCAGAAGGTCCATGTGAAGTTACAGCAGGTGACATCAAGCATGATGCCGAAGTTGAAATTCTTAACCCAGACCTTCACATTGCAACTCTTGGTGAAGGTGCAAAGTTAAATATGGAAATTACTTTGGACAGAGGCAGAGGTTATGTTACAGGTGAGCGCAATAAGCAACTTTCAGGTAACAATATCATCGGCGTTCTTCCTGTTGATTCCATTTACACACCTGTTTTAAAGGTTAATTACACAGTTGACAACACACGTGTAGGTCAGATCACTGACTATGATAAGTTGACTTTAGATGTATGGACAAATGGCGTTATTAACGCTCAGGAAGCAGTTTCTTTGGCTGCTAAGGTTCTTACAGAACATCTCAACTTGTTTGTAAATCTATCAGATAGCGTTACAAACAGTGAGATTATGGTTGAAAAAGACGACAAGGGCAAGGAAAAGGTTCTTGAAATGACTATTGAAGAACTTGACCTTTCTGTACGTTCATTCAACTGCTTAAAGCGTGCAGGTATCAACACTGTTGAAGACCTAACAAACAAAACTACAGAGGATATGATGAAAGTTCGTAACCTTGGACGCAAGTCACTTGAAGAGGTTGAGTTCAAACTCGAAAGCCTTGGCTTCAGCCTAAAGAAGGAAGACGAATAAATCCTTTTAAAAATATAAAAAGGAGGAATACCCATGCCAGGTACAAGAAAACTTGGAAGAACTACTGCTCAGAGAACAGCAATGTTACGTGCAATGGTTACTTTCCTTTTAGAAAACGGCAAAATTGAAACAACAGTTACTCGTGCTAAAGAAGTTAGTTCTATGGCAGAGAAAATGATTACAATTTCAAAGGATAATACTCTTGCTAACAAGCGTTTAGTTATGAAGTTTGTAACAAAAGAAGATGTTACAAAGAAGTTGTTTGACGAAATTGGTCCAAAGTACAAGGATAGAAACGGTGGTTACACTCGTATCACAAAGATTGGTCCACGTCGTGGTGACGGCGCTGAAATGGCTATCATTGAACTTGTATAATTAAACTTTTAAACCCGAATGTTATTATGACATTCGGGTTTTTATTATTCAATTTTCAGGTAAATTAATAAAAGCATTGACTTCATAAATGAATGGTATTAAAATAATATTGTTGATATTTCAATAATTTCAATTGGTATTAGGAGATTATTATGCTAAAAACAAATATTTGTGATTTACTTGGAATACAATATCCTGTTTTGCAGGGTGGTATGGCTTGGATAGCTGACGGCAAATTAGCGGCTGCAGTATCAGAGGGTGGTGGACTTGGTCTTATCGCTGCTGGTGGTGCAGATGGTGAGTATGTTCGTGACCAAATCAAGATTGCAAAGTCTTTAACATCAAAGCCTATTGGTGTAAATATTATGCTTATGAGCCCTTACGCTGACCAAATTGCACAGGTTGTAGTAGAAGAAAAAGTAGACGTAGTTACAACAGGCGCAGGCAACCCATCAAAATATATGAATGCTTGGAAAGAAGCAAATATAAAGGTTATACCGGTAGTTGCTTCTGTATCTATGGCAAGACTTATGACTAAACTGGGTGCATCTGCTCTTATTGCAGAGGGTGGCGAAAGTGGTGGCCATGTGGGTGAACTTACCACAATGGCTCTTGTACCACAGATTTGTGATGCAACAGATTTGCCTGTAATTGCTGCAGGTGGTATTGCTGACGGCAGAGGCGTAGCAGCAGTATTTATGCTTGGCGCAACAGGTGTTCAGGTTGGTACTCGCTTCTTATCTGCTACAGAATGTAATATTCATCCTGTGTATAAAGAGAAGATTATTAAAGCTAAAGATTTGTGCACTATGGTTACAGGTAAGCGCCTTGGCCATCCTGTTCGTAGTTTGCGTACGCCTTTTGCTCGTGAATATTCAAAGGCAGAGTTTTCTGCTGATATTACTGATGACGAGTTAGAGGTAATGGCTGCAGGTGGTTTGCGCCTTGCAGTTCAAGAAGGCGATAAAGAGAAGGGTTGCTTTATGTCAGGTCAGGTTGCTGCTTTGGTAAAAAAAGAACAACCTGCTGCAGAAATTGTAAAAGAGTTAATTGATGATGCAGAACCTATTTTGAAGAATGCCACATCATTTATAATATAGGAGTAATTTATGAACAGAGAAGAAATTATGAAATTAATTCCTCATCGTGATAATATGCTTTTAATTGATAAGGTAGAAAATATAGACGGTGAGGCAGTAGGCCATTATACAGTAAGAGGGGACGAGTTCTTTTTAAAAGGACATTTTCCTGATAACCCCATCGTACCAGGTGTCATTCTTTG
>CAZVRE010000040.1:0-8171 GCA_964629465.1 uncultured Ruminococcus sp.
CCCCTGACCTACTGCTTAGAAGGCAGTTGCTCTATCCAGCTGAGCTATTGGCGCATAAATCCTGATTACCGTTAATCAGCCTGTCTATTATATTATAATATACAAACTTTGTCAAGAGATTTTAGCAAATTGTTGTAAAAATTTGCATTATTTTTCTCTTGGAATTTTCTTGCACAAAGAACTGTTTTTATACTCAGATTTTTCGGTTACATCTTCAATAATTTCTATAAATTCAGGTATCTTGATTGGTTGCTCTTCATTATCTAATTCTACCTCAAGATATGCCTGATTATTCCAAAAAGGAAATATATCTATCTCATAATAAGTCCCTTTATACATAAGACAATATCTATCCTTGCTAATTGTACCCATAACTCGGCTATTTGCAAGATAGTTGTTGTATTCATCTAAGGATATTGTTTCTTCGATTTCTTCATATACAGCATTACTTATTTTATGTTTTTCCGTTTTTATATAAATATAACTTCCATTTTCTCCCCTTTTGCGAACTCTAAACTTTTTGCCGTTGTTAATTAAATAGGACTGCTCAATCTCTGACTTAACACAAGTCAAAGTTAACAGATGATTTACATCTGGATATTTAATTAAATACTTACGTTCAATTTCTAAAGGCTTTGGATAACCCAAAAAGTGCTTTACACTATCAAGTAAAACTGACATTTTATGGTCAAAAGTATCAGCAACAGGTATAAATCTATAATGAGGGTTACCACACCACGCCTTTAAGGAACGAGCGTTAAGATCTGTTGCTTCTTCATTTGACTCAACTCGCACTTCACCCTTTTTATAAAAATCGGTTGATGCTGTGCTATCAAGGTGAAATACTGCGCTATACCTATCACGCATATCAATATCAGTCAAATTAAGTTCTTTTTTTAGCCTTGCAAAGTCATTATCCTCAAGATACACCTTACTATCCATTAAACCTCTGTCACAAATAATAACAGGGTTTGATAAAGACTGAGCAACATCATAAGCCGTGCTCTCTGCTTGTAACTGATGCAAAGCAATTTGTTTTTGGAACTCATATGGGCTTGTTCGATCTACGCCATTTGTTATAAGTTCCTGTGCAGATTCTGTTACAGCAACTACATTAAAACCAATTTTTTCAAGTTCAATTTTAAGATTACGGCTTGCCTTTGACTTACCTGCGCAAGGTCCACCTGATAATACAATTTTGGGAATATACATTTGTATTCACCTCGTATTTAATTATATTTTAAGATAAGGTTCGTTTATTTCTTTATGAGAATTATGAATATAATTTATACCTCAATTTTCTTGACACTGAATATTAAGAGTGATAAAATTTATGTATCTGATAAAAAGGGAGTCTTAATAATGAGTACAAAAAATATTGATTGGGCAAATCTTGGTTTTGCATATATTCAAACAGACAAAAGATTTGTTTGCAATTTTAAAGATGGTAAATGGGACGATGGCATTATTACTGATGACGCTACTGTACAGATAAACGAATGTGCAGGTGTTTTGCAGTATGCACAAACCTGTTTTGAGGGCTTAAAGGCATACAGAACTGCTGACGGTAGTGTTGTAACATTCCGTCCTGACCTTAACGCAGACAGAATGATAGACAGTTGCAAAAGATTAAAGATGCCTGTATTCCCTAAGGAAAAGTTCATTAAGGCAGTAGAAGATGTTATTAAAGCAAACATAGACTATGTACCACCTTACGGTTCAGGTGCATCTCTATACATAAGACCATATATGTTTGGCACAAATCCAGTTATTGGTGTTAAGCCTGCTGACGAATATCAGTTTAGAATTTTTGTAACTCCTGTTGGTCCATATTTCAAAGGTGGTGTTAAGCCTCTTACACTTCGTGTTTGCGACTATGACAGAGCCGCTCCACACGGCACAGGACATATCAAGGCAGGTTTAAACTATGCTATGAGTATGTACCAAATTGTTGATGCACACGAAAAGGGCTTTGACGAGAATATGTACCTTGATGCTGCTACTCGTACAACAGTAGAGGAAACAGGTGGCGCAAACTTTATCTTTGTAACAAAGGACAATAAAGTTGTTACTCCAAAGTCAAGTTCAATACTTCCTTCTATTACAAGAAGAAGTCTTATGATAGTTGCCAAAGAATATCTTGGACTTGAAGTTGAAGAAAGACCTATTCCATTTAGCGAAGTTAAGGATATGGCTGAATGTGGTTTGTGTGGTACTGCTGCAGTAATCTCCCCTGTTGGTAAAATCAACGACCACGGTGAGGAAATTTGCTTACCAAGTGGTATGACAGAAATGGGCCCTATTACAAAGAAATTATATGATACATTAACAGGTATTCAGATGGGCACAGTTGACGCTCCAGAAGGCTGGATACACAAGATTTCATAATTGGTAATATTAAATACAAATAAAGCCGAGGGTTAACCCTCGGCTTTTATTATTGTACTTCATAGGTTTTGTCTTTGATAATTTGCAAACCGTCCATATTTACATCAGGATATTGATTTGAACCGTCTGTAAACATAATCAATCCGTTCCCCCAATCTTTAGAGAGGGTGTACTTATAGATACTACCTGTGAGCAATGTCATAGGTTCACCAGGCCAAGATGCGTTCTGCTCTCCACTTGAGTTGTAAATATAGGCTGAGATGTTATCTCCCCAACTATCTGGCTTTGTGAAATAAACAGTATCGCCTTTGCTTGCAACAACTGTTTCTTCCTCTACAGGGGCTATACTTGTAAAGTAATATTTCATATAAGTTTTTTGACCGTGCTCACTAACACCTCTTAGTGTAATGGTGCAAATACCATCAGTAGCATCGGCAGAATTTATGGTTACTGTATCACCATTTACATAGTTTACTTCTGTGCCGTCATTGTAAGAATATGTTGCAGATGTTGTGTTTTCTGCGCAGAGTTTAACCTCTAAAGTTTCTGTATCATAAATGCAACTGACATCGTCTGCAATCTTAACGATTGCCGGCTGGGCATACTCTACATATCCCTCGTTATATAAAACAACTACGGTGTTCTCTTTGATAGGAGTATCGCAAGTGATTATACCGTCTTTTACTTTATATTCAGTAGTTTTGTCAATACGATCAACATAAGTTCCGTCTGCAAGGTTGGTCTCAAAATTAACCTCTAATTCTCCCTCAAGGTTAATAATAACTGCACCCTTGTCTCCTCTGCAAATTTGAAGTGAGGATGAATCAACAGGATTGGACATTTCTTCTTCCTCGCCTATCATAGCATTACGGAAAAAGTTAACTGCCACTACAGTTTTATCCTTATAGGAATAACTGCCACTTGCACCAATACGATTCATTCCCCATTGGTCCTCAATAGATGAACCGTAAGGACGGCAAAAGAATAATGGTGTTCCCTTGCCTCTTGCAGCAATAACTGAATACGCCAGAATAATTTGTTCCTCTGTCATAGCACTCCAGTTACCATCGTTGATATAATTATCGTGAGATTCAACCCAAGTTACAACACTTTCGTTATCACCAACTTTAAAGTCACGAACAAAAGCAGTGCTCAAACTACCTTGCATAATGGCATTACGGATGGACTCACCGTAGGAACTTGCTGTTGTGTGACCGATAGTATCGATATAATCACCAATTTTATCGCCTCCACCTTGCAACACTTCACCGTAATTGAAAATATTCTCCGCATTAGTAATCTCAGTAGTTACACGAGTCCAAAAGTTGTTTTCAACTCCTTCGGTCTCGGTTGGGTCGTCAGGCAAAGCGATATGCTTTGCAGCATCATATCTAAAGCCATCTGCACCACATTCTATACAGTCGTTAAGATATGCTATAAAGTAGTCTTGAAAGTCCTTATTCTCTGTGTTAATGTCAGGCAAACCACCCATTTTGTAAGTAGTACAGTTAAGTCTATCGTTGTAATTTGACAGGTCGTACTGACTATTGTTGTGATATAGATTCTCCATACCACCTACTGCATTAAGGAGATTTTCATTTACTGCAGAAGTAGTAGGTGTTGTGTGATTAGGTACAACGTCAACTATAACTTTAATGCCATACTCATCGGCTTTGGAACAAAGTTCTGCAAACTGCTCACGAGTACCAAGTTGATAGTTGCCTATTGTATAATCTGTTGGCTGAAAATGATAGTACCACTTGCCTTCTCCCTCACTGTAAAGGCTCATACCACCGTTTTCGCCCTGAAGACATTCGTTAATGGGAGAGGTTTGAATTGTGCTGTAACCTGCAGCAGCGATGTCTTCCATTGAGTTGATTATTGTATCAAAGTCCCAGCAAAAACAGTGTAATATAGCGCCATCTTCAATATTCTCTGCCAAGTTATAATCTGTGCTTACTTCTATCTGACCTTGATTACAAGATACAAAACAAGTGCACACAGAAAAAATTATCAAAATTGAAAGGAATATGGATAAAACTCGTTTGCTCATACAAAAAGCCTCCTTTGAATTTACAATTTGATAATAACATATTATAATCTCAAAGTCTATAAAAGCAGGTGTAAATATTTAAAAAGCACAAAAAATCACCATAATTATATATGAAAATGACTATAGATTTTACCTTGTATCTATGTTAGAATAACTTATGGAAAAGGAGAATTTGTATGAAAAAATTATTATCTGTAATTCTTGCAGTATTTTTAATATTTGGTAGTATATCAATAGCATCTGCTGCTGAAAGCACACCTGAGGATGCTACTGCCATCACATTAAACGGTGATACATATCTGTATTCAGCAGGCACAACAATTACATATACATTAAGTGCTCAGGTTGACGAATTAACTGAAAACGGTCAATTTTATATAAGTTATCCTGATAATTTGCTTGAGTTCCAAAGTGCAGAGTTCCCTGTGGTTTCAGGCAAAGGTGTTATGGGTAATGCAAGTAACGGCTGGTATAAATTCCATTATTCAGTAGCAACTGCAGACGAAAGCCAACTAATTGACTTTAGGAACGGTGGCGTAGTTGTAATATTAACTTTTAATGTTATATCTGCCGGTAGTGGTGAAATCAGCATTGACAGATCAACAGGTAACTTTGTAATGGCAAGTTACGGCGTAAACATTGTTAAACAGGTAAACTTTACAGAAACAATGACCAACAGCAACTACGAAGCGCCTAAAAAAGAACTTGAACCCTTAACTATCAACCTAACAAGAAAGAACATTTTTGTTAAAAAGAAAACCCAACTAAAAGTAACAGGTGGTAGCGATGATGCTGTAGTGTGGAAATCATCAAAACCAAAAGTTGCGAGCGTTGACAGTAACGGTGTTGTAACAGGGCTTAAAAAAGGCACAGCAGTTATTAGTGCAACAAAAGACGGTGAAGTAATAAAATGCACAGTTACAGTTAAAAACCCTACTGTAAAGGCAAACAAAGACTCAATTAAAATCAACAATAGCACTAAAATAGTTGTTAAAAATGCAGTTGGCACAACAACCTACAAGGCTATGAACAACAAAGCCAAGGTAAACGCAAAAGGTAAGGTAACAGGGTTAAAGAAAGGCACTGCAAAAATTAAAGTTAATGCATCAGGCGTTAAGTTTATAATTAAAATTAAAGTAAAATAATAGAAGCGAGGTGTTTTAAACACCTCGCTATTGTTTATTATTTGGATCATTTTTCACTTGTGTCATTCTCTGCTACAACTATGGTGCTGAGGATTTGCATAACTTGGTCATTCTTTTCCTTTAGCCATATATCTGCATTCTGGTTCAATATAACGCAGTTTCCGATAAGTCCCTGGAGGCTAATAAATTCCCACGTTTCATTATAATCGTAGGTTCCTTTGAGTGCCTCATAGTTGCCGAGTGTGATTTTTTCCTCTGTAAGTCCTGTGCCACATACACCAAAAGAATCATAATACCAAACCTCGATTTTGCCATTATCTTGACCTTTTGGCCAAAAAGCAATACAGAAGTCTGTACTATCACTTTGGGTTTTGGTTTCGTACTCCCAACCAGACGGTATTGTAAGAGTAACAGTTGCAAATTCGTTGCTTTCTTTAACGGTATTTTCCGTAATTTCAGGTTTGCTAATGTATTCGTCATTATCCTGTGCGCTAACAATAAGAGAAAATACCAATACTGCAACAAGGCACAGAACAACACCCACAATACAAGCAGGTAGAATCCATTTTCTCTTTTTCATAATCTGACACTCCTTTCAGTTATTCTGACAGTCCAAGAGTTCTTTTAAGTCCAGATACTTGATCTATAGAAAGATAAATGTGCAGGTCATTATTGATGTCGTACAACTCATTACCAACAAGAGTATATTCAATTTTGCTACCTGAATTGGTGGTAAAGCAAATACTGAACTCGTCCTGTTGACTTGCACTCTCTGACTTATAACTATATGTTTTATCCTCTACTCCTTCATCGGCAAAATCTTCGCTATTTTTGTTAAATAAGTCGAGGATAGCGTAATGGATGGTGGCAACTTTCTCTGAATCTGTAATAATCTGTGAATCTTTAGAATGTTCCACTGTATTTATAATTTTCAATGAAACAAATGGCGTTAAACTGCTCAGAGAATCTTCTTGCACTGTCTCTTTTTTTACTGCATTTTCATTTTTGTTCTTTTGTATCATTGTAGGTAGAATCATAACCGAAAACAAGGTTACAATTAAGCAAAGTGGAATACACATGGTTAAAATACGATTACGAGTCTTCTTGCGCTCTTTTATTCTATTTTTACTACGTCGGAATACTTCCGCCTTACATTCATTTAATTCTCTCATAATAACTGCTCACCATCCCCTCCAAGAATGATGCGAAGTTCCTTTTTTGCACGATAGAGAAGGTTATCTACTTGTTTTCTGTTTTTCTTCATAACCTTGGCAGTTTCGTCATAGGTCAAGCCCTCAAAGTAAGTAAGGTGGATGACCACACGCATATCCTCAGGCAATTTTGCTATAGTGGTATTTACAACACGCTTTCTTTCATCTGACAAGACGATTTCCTCTAACTCCTTTTCATCAGGTAGTTTTTGTGCCTCAGAAATTTCTACAAATTCTATGACTTTGCGATGCTTGATATAATCGAGAGCACGACTTCTGCCGATCATAAAGAGATAAGTTTTCAGCGTAACCTTAAAGTTGTACCTATGCTTATGTACGATTAGATCCGTAAAAGCATCTATCGCAATATCTTCTGCTGTGTGAACGTCATGCACATAGCGGTCAATGAAGAAAACCAGACTGTGGAACAATTCCTTCATAATTTCGTCAAAGGCACTTTCATCACCATCAAGGAAACGGCGGTAGCTACTTGCACCGTTATCCATAGTTTTCCTCCTGAACTTAGGGCCATAACTGACCCTTTCACTTATTATACGACTAAACGATTATAAATTCCTTATAAAAAGTATAAGCATTATAACATAAACATACATTTTTATCTACGAAGAAGTAATGGTAAATTGATAAAATATTAGAGGTTCGATTCTCATTCCTCTTTGCCAAAACAAAAAAGCACCCATTGGGGCACCCTCCGTAAGGAAGGTGCCCCAATGGGTGGCTCTTGTATCTAAACTGAATAATTGATTTTGTTAAGCGGTGTAGTCAATGGCTATGCCGTTTTTGATTTGCTGCAAGCAGTTCGGTCTTTTGGGGCTCAATCAAATAGGGCTGGATAGGCTCGGTATAAGCGCCCATAATACGCACAGGAATGGCACGGTAAACACCTTTATCCTGCGGCCTGTTTACCAGAACAACGGAATGGATATTTTTAATAACACTTTCTGTCAGGTCGATCTCCTTGGTGGCAATATCCTGCACATACATAAGAGCATCACGGTGTCCTGCCATGCCATAAACCCATGACAAACAATAGCGATCGGCAGGTTTTCTCCTTCGGGGCGATATTCGCTTCCGCGAATGGTTAAACCATCTCTTTTACACTCAAATGCTCTTTCCGTTATACCGTCTTTTAACTTTGGCTTTCTGAAAAAATCAAACATACCTATGACCATTCCTTTTCGCTATGCTATAGTGTTTTAATCTGTGAGGTACATCAAGGTGCAATTATTATTTTGCAAATTTGTTCTAATGCTTCATCCGCTTCGGGAATGGGATACAGCGGATAAACGTGGTTCATGCCTTCACCAATATACAACTCTGACACGACTCCCTGTTTCTGAAGCATAGAGTAGA
>CAZVRE010000041.1:0-7509 GCA_964629465.1 uncultured Ruminococcus sp.
TACCTACTTTAGCAGTAATTAGCGCAGTACCCTTGCTACGAGCAGTTACCTTACCCTTCTTAGATACCTTAACAATGCTTGTATCATCAACGCTGAATGTAACCTTTTCGCCCTTTACATTATCCATAACCTTTAGTTTTACAACATCGCCTGCTTTTACGGAAACGCTTGTTTTATCCAAGTATGGTTTCTTAGCAGCAGTTGTTGGCTGTGTAGTAGGTGTTGTTGTAGGTGTAGTTGGTGTAGTTGGTGTTGTAGGGGTTGTAGGGGTTGATGGTGTTGTTGACGGTGTTGTTGATGGTGTTGTTGGGTTTGATGATGGAGCAGTTGGAGCAGTTGTTGTTGGAACATCCGCATCATTCTTGATTTCAACTGCAAGAGAAACACCTGTTGTAGTAGCAACACCCTCTGTGTAATAAGCTTTGTCAACTGAGTCTAACTCAAGACAATTTAATGTAACTGTAGCTGTCTTATCTACTGCAATAGCAGAGAAGTAAGCAGTAACTAAAACTCCACCGTTTGTGAAATCATAGATACCCTGATATGTTGTATCGTTGATACCTGTAAAGTTAAATGCTACCATATTTGCAGAAGCAGTTGTGTTGTATGTTAAACCACTTGTAACTACAGGGAATTCAATGTTATCTAACTTTAATGCAGTGTTATCATAAGTAAGTTCAAACTGACCGTCAGCAATTAACTGATCAGCAGTTAATGTGTATGTAACTGCAATACTATTACCGTCGTTAGCCATAGAAGTTGTAGATGTTGCAGTAGTCATATTTGAATTTGCAATTACATTTATTGTACCTGCAGGAACAGATTCTGAAGATGATGTAGGCTGAGTTGGAGTTGTATCCTGTGTTGGAGTTGTAGGCTGAGTTGACTCTGATGGGTCTGGTGAACCTGCTGGAGCATAAGAAAGTGTTAGAGTGCCGTCAGCGTTCTCTACAACTGTAAATGTGTATGTGCCTGCTGGAACATATAATTTGTCAAATTTTGCAATACTTGTATCAGCCACGCTGTAAAGAGTAGCAGTCTGAGTATCAAAACCTAACCAATCGTTTGTCATATACCATAGTGAGTTGTTATTTTTAACACATACATATGCAATATCTTCAACAGTTACAGTAACCTTACCGTCAACCATAGCATAGCCTGGGCTTGCGTAATCTTCACCATCACCAACCATAACGCCATCAAACTGACCAATTAAATAGTAAGAAGCGTCGCCGGTAGATTGACTTGATGAAGGCTGAGTTGGTGTTGTATCCTGAGTTGGTGTTGTATCCTGAGTTGGTGTTGTTACATTGCCACCTGAATATGTGCTATATGCAACAGTCATATTACCACCGTAAGTAGATGACCAACCTAAAGTTAAAAGATTATTTGTACCGTCATAACTAGCATCTTCGGACTGGTTATATTTAGTATCCCAGTTACCTGTTGTGCTACCTGCAGGCATACGAGTAACAACAATACCTTGGCCTGAATCCATAGATACTGTGTAATATCCTGATGCGCTGTCATAAACAGGTGCATACCAAGAACCATCGGAACCCGGTGTCCAAATCCAAACAAAAAAAGTTTCTTCGCCTGTTGTTATTCCTGCTAAATTAAGGTAAACAGTGTCTGCACCTGTAGATGTTACGTCAGTTGTAACCGCAGATGCGCCAACACTTGCTACTGTCATTACAGAAACAAGCATCATAAATGCTAAAATTAAGGAAGTTAATTTCTTTAATGATTTCATTTGAAAACATCTCCTTCTAAATATTTATTCACTTTATTTTATCATTATAGCAATTTTTATGCTATTGACAAAATAGTCAAAAACACCCATTTTTTTTGGTAATTGTGCTAAATCAAGATAAATAATGGGAATAAAACAACAAAATCATACCATTATATAATACAAAACGGACAGTTAATCACTGTCCGTTTTGATTTAATTATTTCTTCTTTACTTTTACATTACAAATAAGAGTTTTACCGTCAACATAAACCTTTATCTTTGTTTCACCTTTGCTTACCGGTTTGATTACACCTTTTTTTGTTACCTTTGCTATAGTCTTATCTTTGCTTGCATATGTGATATTTGTGCTGTAATTACCTTTTACTTTTAACTTTAATTTATCAGTAAGTTTTAGTTGGGCGTTAGTTACATTAAGAGTTGGGGCATAACTGTTTACGGTACAGGTCATTGTTATACCACTACTTACAACTGTTATTGTAGCAGTACCATAACCTTTGGCTTTGACTAAACCATCTTTACTTACTTTTGCAATAGTTTTGTCTGAACTTGTATATGTAATATTCCCTGCTCCACCTATAACATTTAGTTGATATGTGTTCCCTTTAATGAGGGTGAGGCTTTTTGTATTAAGTTTTGGCTTCTTAACAGTTACTGTAAATAACATCTCTCTATCGTAACTATTGATAGTAATTGTTGCTGTACCCTTTTTAACTGCAGTAATTACGCCCTTTTCGTCAACTGAGGCAACCTTTGGATTTGAACTGGTATAAGTAACGTCGCTTTTTTTGTGCTTAACTGTAATAGTATATGTATTACCTAAATACACATTTGCAGATGTTACAGGTAAATATGGTGCTATCTTGTAAGTGACACCGTTGATTTCGCCATTTACATAAGAGCAGTCATTGAGTTTTGCCCACATCACACTACCGTTGTAAGTGGTTTTGCCCCAAGTGTAATTGCCTATGTAACTGACTTTTGTTATTCTTAGGACTGTTCCTTTTGGAGCAGTTGCTAATATTGCACCTGCATTTGCACGAGTATATAAATCTGTGTAGGACGTTTTTACCATAAAGTTTTCATATGTAGTAGGGTTCTTTGTAACTGTAACATTACACTTTAATGTAACTCCACTAACTGTTGCAGTTACAGTAGTTTCGCCCTTAGCAACACCTGTAATCACACCTGATTCATCTACTGTAGCAATTTGTTCATTGTTGCTTCTGTAGGTAACGGTATCGTAAGCGCCCACTAACTTCAAAGTATCGGAGTCGCCAATGCAGACAGAAATCTCTGGATTTGTTAATGTTGGCTCGTTTACCGTGATCTTACACTTTGCAGTACCAGTTTGGGTTATACACTTCACATTTGCAGTGCCTGCAGAAACACCGGTAATCGTACCGTCTTCTGCAACCGTTACAACCGATGTATCTGTGCTTTTATATCGTGCTCCCAAAGAATTGTCGAAAACTATTTGCTTGCTTTCATTTATATATATGGAATCTTTTGTGTTTTCAATACTTGGTGCAAGTTGATAATAAACTCCGTTGATATTACCGTTTAAGTACATACAATAATTAAGTGCGCACCAACCTGTATTACCACCATATGTACACTTACCCCACAGATAATCTTCGCCTACATAGAACTCAGTAACTTCAATAATTGTTCCCATAGGGATAGTTGTTAATCTTGTGGCTGTTGTGGAATAACTTGCTCTCAATGATAGATAATCTGCAGTAGAAACACGCCATCTCTCATAAGTAGTAGGCTCTTCGCCTTCAAAATCATCATCAAAAATTCCGTCACCGTTATAATCAGGCACACCATAACCAATTACATATTTATTGGATAATGTGCGAGCAGAACTTGCAGTAAATTCGCAACAACTTGCGTTGGTGGCATTACCCTCTATAACATCAAGGTATTGTCCGTTAAGTCCAACTACAATTCCTACATGGTCAGATACATTGCTACTACCTGAATTGCGATAAAACACAATATCACCCTTTTTAGGAGTATAATCACCTCCATAATAAGCACTATCCTGCCATCTTCCCTGAGTTTTAAACCAATTTACTCCCCAACTGCAACTTGCGAATTTAGGGATAACATCAGTAGAAATTTCTGCTTGATTAGCGCACCAACTTACAAACATAGCGCACCAAGGTTGATTTACAAAAGACGGTGTGTACCAGTATCCATACTTTGTGCCTACCGAATTTTCGGCATAGCCTATTTGGGTTCTGGCAATCTCAGTAATATCTACAATATTATCTCCTGTATTCTTGTGAGTGTTAGGATGAGTAGTTGGGTACGATGCAGCGCCTGAATTTATAGAAACAGGTAAAATAAACCCAAATATTAAAATTACAACTAAAAATAATGAGGTAAACTTGGTAACGCTTTTAGCCATAATAAATCCTTCCTAAAAATACAAAAAATTACAATATTCTATATTTTTATTGTAACACAAAAAAACTAAATAGGTCAATAATTTTGTTATTCCATAATATTCCAAGAATAAGTTGCATTTTCTCTTTTTAGAATAAGAAATAAAAAACACCCCATCACAAAGATGGGGTGTTGATTTGATTGTTTATACCGGTTAACTTAATTATTTAACAGTTACTTTTAACTTAATCTTCTTAACTCCGTTAACCTTAATAGATACTGTAGCCTTACCAGCCTTTAAGCCCTTAACCTTTACAAATGCCTTTTGCTTACCACCGGTAACTGTTGCTACCTTCTTATTAGTTGAAGTATATGCTGAATTCTTTAACTTAGCAGCCTTACCACTAATTAGCACTTTAGTAGTTTTACCAGCCTGAACAGTAACCTTAGCAACTTTCTTGCCACTATCGTTTGTAAACATAGGGTTAGTTGTTACCTTAACCTTGCAAGATAATACCTCGCTACCAACTGTAGCATAAACATAAGCAGTACCCTTGCTACGAGCAGTTACTTTACCCTTCTTGGAAACCTTGATAATATCAGTGTTGGATACGCTGAACTTAACATTTGCATTCTTTACGTTATCCATAACTTTAATACTAGCAGTAGCGCCTGATTTCAAACTTACTGAAGTTTTGTTCAAGTAAGGGGTCTTTGTAGCAGTTGTTGGCTTTGTAGTAGGTGTAGTTGGTGTTGTAGGTGTTGTAGGTGTTGTTGGTGTTGTTGGTGTTGTAGGAGTTGATGATGGAGTTGTTGGTGTTGAAGGTGTTGTAGGTGTAGATGATGGAGTTGTTGGTGTTGAAGGTGTTGAAGGTGTTGAAGGTGTTGTTGGAACAATTGCAGGAGTATCAGAAGTTTCTGCTACAACTCTGCTGGACACACCAGAAGCCACACCGTAATCTGCAACATAATCTTTACCTGTAGAACCTAAACATTCCATATCTAACTTAACAGATGTTGAGCCAGTTGAACCAGCCTTGACTGTGAAGTATAGAGTAATCAACTGTGCTTCATTTCTGAAGTCATACAAACCTGTCTGTGTAGTACTGTTAATACCTGAGAATGCAAAATCCATTACACCAGGAGCAACATCAAGATTATATGTAACATAATCAGAGATTGTTGTGAACATTGTGTTCTGTGCATTGTAAATTGCCTCTAACGCAAGTACATTTTCGTCAAAAGAAACTGTACCGTTACCAAAAGCAATTAACTCAGCAGCTGTTAGATAATATGTTACCTTAACATAAGAACCTGTCACATTGTATTCCTGAATTTCGGAATTGATGTTTGAATATGCTCTTACTGTAATATTTGTGTTTTTATCAGTATCAATAGGGTCAGTAGTTTCTTCACCTGGTTCAGCAGATGTATCTGCAACTGCAGCAGCAACTACTGCGCTGTCGTCATAAACATTTCCATCAAGAACGTAAGTTGTATTAGCAGAGTATAGGTCTGTTACTTCTAATTTCACTGCTGCTCTGCCAGTCTTACCTTCTCTCTCGTTAAATACTAATGTAACGAGTACAGCACCATTTGTAAAGTCGTACTTATCAGCAGCGTTAGTAAAGTTAACCATAACTACGCCTGTACCTGCACTGAGGTTGTATGTAGCATCAGATACTACTGGGAACATCTGAGCAGATGTATAACTTGAATCTAATGTTAATTTTGATGTGTCATAAGTAATTACGAAAGCACCGCCGTCAATAAGTTCAGCAGCAGTTAATGTGTATGTAACTGCAGTTTTGGTGCCTTCTGTCTTAACTAACGCTCTTTCACCTAAATTAGATGTTGCAACAACATATAGATTTTCTAATTCATCAGGATCGGTTTCTTCTGATGGTTCTGTTGGTTCAGTAGCCTTTGTTGTTGGAGTTGTAGGTGGCTGTACTGTTGGTGCCTGAGTAGTTTCTGTAGGAACTACTTGGCCGTTGCTATATTTACTTACAGATATAGGCATCTTTTCACCGTAAGTATCAGAAAAAGTAACCACTACCAAGTTGTTTGTACCGTCATAATTAAAATCTGTGGACTGATTATACATTGTATTCCAGTCGCCTGTTGTGCTGCCTACTGGCATACGAACAACTACTAAACCGTCACCTGCTGACATAGTAGTTGTGTAATATCCGGATGCTGCATCATAGTCCAATGTATACCATGCATCAGTTACAGAGCCCCACTTCCATGCAAAGAAAGCTTCGCCATCAGTAGTAGTAATAGCAGACAAATCAAGATAAACTACATCTGCACCTGTAGCAGATTCGTCTGTAGTTGCTGCAGATACGCTGATGCCTGCTGCTGTCATAACAGAAATAAGCATCATAACTGCAAGAACTAAACTTGTAAATTTCTTCAAAGATGTTTTCAAGGAAACCATCCTCCTTCTGATATTTATTCACGTTATTATTGTATCATAAGTACTAAATAAAAGCCATTGACAAAATAGTCAAAATACACCATCTTTTTATGTAATATTAGCACAAAAAAATATAGCAGATTTTGCAAGCATTTTGTTTACAGAATTTTATTCCT
This sequence comes from uncultured Ruminococcus sp., assembly GCA_964629465.1. Classification (GTDB taxonomy): domain Bacteria; phylum Bacillota; class Clostridia; order Oscillospirales; family Acutalibacteraceae; genus Ruminococcoides. Next base: position 6,749 of record CAZVRE010000041.1, read on the forward strand.
AAATAATAGTGCTTTGCTGTAAAATAAAAAGGAAAAATCCCACGGTAAATTTAATTACCGTGGGACTAAAATTATAACTTATTCAGCATCCTGTGGTTCCATATTCTGTGGAATATAGTTTTCCTCAAGTTCAACGTTATTATAGCGACGCATACCTGTACCTGCAGGAATGAGTTTACCAATGATAACGTTTTCTTTCAAGCCAATCAATGGGTCAATTTTACCCTTGATAGCAGCATCTGTAAGAACTCGGGTTGTTTCCTGGAATGAAGCAGCAGACAAGAAACTATCAGTAGCAAGAGCAGCCTTAGTGATACCAAGAAGCATCTGGCTCCAAGTTGCTTCTCTCAAGCCCTCTTCGCCGTTGGCAATTCTCTTCTTAATTTCTTCATTTGCATGAATAACGGTATTCTTGTCATAAGCCTGACCAGCAATAAAGTCTGTATCGCCTGCATCCTCAATTCTAACTTTCTTGAGCATTTGACGAACAATAACTTCAATGTGTTTATCGTTGATATCAACACCCTGTAAACGGTATGTTGACTGAACTTCTGAGATCAGGTAGTCCTGAACAGCATTTGTACCAAGGATAGCAAGTACATCGTGTGGATTAACTGCACCGTCAGTAATCTTGTCGCCCTTCTTAATCTGCTGACCTTCTTCAACCTTAACACGGAAGCCGAATGGAATCAAGTATGCTCTCTCCTCGTTTTCTTCCTTATTGTAGATAACAGCATGGCGAGCATTTTTGCGTTCCTCAA
>CAZVRE010000042.1:0-6761 GCA_964629465.1 uncultured Ruminococcus sp.
GTGAAAAAGATGCCTACACCAACTAACAGAATTGTTAGAATGTAGTTAGATAGATAGTTGTTTACTGTTTGAACAATAGACAACAAAAAATCATTTAATTCTGCCATTTTACTCCTCCTCATATTTAGCAAAATTTGCAAAAGAAAAACCACTATATGACATAGTGGCTCCGGAAAATAAAGTGTGTAAAATATACTCTATCCTTTTGCCTGAGAGATTCGGTTTTACCCTTGCACCTTCGGCACTCATTTAAGAGATTCTCCAGAGTTTCCTCCACTTTCAGTCCGTAAGTTCTCAAAGTTTCAACGGAAATATCAAATTAACAGAAAAAGTATAACACACTTTTTATTATTAAGCAATAGCGTAACACAAAATATTTAAGTATATTAAAGGCTTACAATATGAATAATATATTTATCAATTATTTGCATATTTTTTTTGCATTTGAGGTTAAGTGTGTCTATAGATTTTAGGTTTGTGATTCCTGTTCCTATGCACTTGAAATAAGCCTCTTTAACAGTCCAAATTTCAAAGAATTTTTTAAGCATCTCTGTATCCTCGCAGTAATCAAAGTCTTCTGGCAGAGGCTCTCTGTTGAAGATATGCAACAGTTCGTTTTTAGTGCAAACTTTCTTTGTTATTGCAAGGTCAATAGGGCGAATTTTCTCAATATCCACACCAATGTTTTCGCTATCTGTAACGCACACCACCATATTATCACTATGGCTTATGCTAAAGTGTAAGTTAATATTTTTGGCGTAGGGTTTACCTTTTTCGTCAGCATATATTTCTATACTATCAGGAACAATATTCAGTTCTTGTGATATTGCGTTTTTAACAAGCATTTCACCTGCAACAGTGCAATATTTGCTTGTTTGCAGTTTTTTACGGTCCACCTTGCTTTTTCGAGAAAGAGTCATCAGGTTGTACCACTTATCAAATTCATTTTCAGTCAAGCTATTGATATTAAAGGTGTATAATTTCATAGTATGCTCCTAAAAGTTATGTTGCAATTTGGCTTTGTATAGTTTATAATCAAATTATGTTCAATTAAAGTGATTGGAGGCAAATATGATAGTTCTTAAAATTATCGGCATAGTTTTGCTTGCAGTCATATTATTTTTATTTATAATTGCTTTACTTCCTGTAAAAGTTGTTGTTGAACTTCAAGGGGTAGAAGAAGTAGGAGTTTATTTTAAGTTTTTGTTTTTAACCTTTGGCAAGAAAAAAAACAAAAAAAGCAAAGTTGCAGATACTTTGTCTGGTGCTACAGGCGTAAATAAAAAAGAGAAAAAAGTCAAAGACAAAAAAGATATCGGCAAAATCGTAAGCCTTGTTATTGATATTATAAAACAGGTTACGTCTTTGGTAAAGCATTGCAAACTCCAAAAACTTCACGTGTTTTATGTAAGCGCAGGAGATGATCCTGGCGAAGTTGCTATCAACTACGGAATTGCCTGTAGTGCAATTTATCCTATTACGGGCATTTTGTTTTCTGCTGTAAATGTGAAGGATAGGGGAGTAGATGTTGATGTTAGATGTGATTTTAACAGCAATGAGTCAATCTTTGAATTTCAGGGTGAAATTTCAGTAAAAATATACTATCTGCTGATTGCAGTTGTAAAATTCCTAAAAGAACAGGTTAAGAAGTAGGAGAGTTAATATGAGTGTAAATTCCAACAAGCCATACGATAGTAATCTTTTGAATGTGCTTTCCTTTACAATGGATAAGGTGCAGGAACTTGCTAACGCAAATTCTGTGCTAGGAGAAAAAATAGAAGTTGATGGTATGACAATCATCCCTGTGTCAAAAGTGTCTGCAGGTTTTGCAGGTGGTGGCGCAGATATTAATGATGTTGGCAAAAAGAAAAGTCAGTACCCAGCAGGTAGTGGTGGCAATGTAACAGTAACTCCAATGTCGTTCCTAGTAATTGAGGGGAATGAAGTTAACCTTGTTAATGTATCACCAGAAGAAAAGACTTCTCCTATTGAGGATATCATCAAAACTGTTATAAAGAAAATCAAAGAAAGTAAAAACAAAAAATAGTTCTAAAAAAAGCCCAATTTTTATTGGGCTTTTTCTTTTGGATTATATTGTTGATGTGCCAAAGTAATTTTTGATTACTTCCCAATTTGCATCCAAGATTTTTGTCATCAATACAATAGTAAGAACTGCAACTATCATAGCGATTACACCAAGCAAAATTGCAAGTTGTGAGTAAAAATCTACTTTAGGATGATTTGTTGAATTGCCTTTCATTTCTTTGTTGCCCATTACTGCTGCAACAACGCCCAATACTAATGCAACAAGGGCAATTACCATAATAGCAATTATCCAGGCAATTGCAGAACCTGTTGTTAAGTTCGTCTGTAAAACACTACCGGTTGAAGATGATGCCAAAACTTCAGTTGCCTTTTTTGAGATTGCAAAGTTAGAGATAAAAGCAACAAAAGAAATAAAAATCGCACCTATGCAAAATTCAAAAGCCTCAAGGCTTTTAGGCGTTTTATCAAGGGCTTTACCTCTTATAGGACTTTTGCATTTATTACAAGATCTTGCGTTAGCATCTAAATTATGAAAACAATTAGGACAATAAGGCATTATGTAACCTCCCAACATTTTATACTTTATTTTAACATAAATATCATACTTGTTCAATATTTTTATTTTAAACTTCATTTCCTTATGAGTAAAAATATCTTTGGTGCGAATAATTATATAAGATATTAACAAATTAGGAGATAAAAATGAAAAAAAGCACAAAAAAATTATTGATAGGCTCAAGCTTTGCTACTGTGGGTTTAGGTGTAATGGCAACCTCATACAAACTTACAGAAAATTTACTGAAAATGGCTATGGATAGAGAAACTCCCAAAAGTCTTAACAAAACAAAAAATATTGTGTCAGGTTCTACAGGGTTGAGAGATTTGGCTGAACAAATTCATAAAGCATCGTCGCTTTTAGAGAGCAAAAAACATACTAAAGTAGAAATTAAAAATCAAAAAGGATTGAGACTTACAGGTCATTGGTATGAGAACCCCAACCCCAAGCGAGTGATAATTGCTATGCATGGATGGAGGTCAAGTTGGAGTCACGACTTCTGCGCTGTTGCCGACTTTTGGTACACTAGTGGTTGTAGCGTGCTCTATGCAGAGCAACAAGGACAGGGGAATAGCGACGGAGATTATATGGGCTTTGGATTGTTGGAACGGTATGATTGTCTTGATTGGATAAATTGGGTGAATGGCCAAACAGGGGGCAACTTGCCTATCTATCTTGGTGGAATTTCAATGGGAGCAACAACTGTGCTTATGGCATCTGGCTTTGATTTACCCCAAACGGTTCACGGTATAGTATCTGACTGTGGGTTTACATCAATGGATGGTATTTGGCGTCATGTTACAGAGAAAAATTTGCACTTGCCTTACGATATTTATAGCACAACAGCAAACCGTTTGTGTCGTAAAAAAATAAATATGTCTACAACAGACTATTCAACCACACAAGCACTTGAAAATTGCAAAGTGCCGGTATTGTTTATTCACGGAACTGACGACCATTTTGTCCCTATCGAAATGACTTACGAAAATTACAAAGCATGCAAATCACCCAAAAGGCTTTTTGTTGTACCGGGAGCAGAGCACGGTTTGAGTTACACAGTAGATACCCCTGGCTACGAAAAAACCGTAACCGACTTTTGGCACGATTTTGATTAAAATTATAGAAATTAAAAGAAAAACCTCGTTCATTTATGAACGAGGTTTTGGGGTGTAATAGTTATGAAAAATAATATTCCTTTACTTGTTGATGTTTTAAATTTCCAAAAAACATTTTACCGGCAATAGTCGGATTAAGTTGTCGCACGCAATGTAGGTTAAAGCTTATTTTTTGGTCAGTTATTGTACAGTTTTCTGCATATACAAAAAATAATGGATTGATTTTATATCCGGATATTATATTGTTTCCACCACGAGCTTTACGTAATGTTAATTCTGAGAGTTCTATTGTTACGATATCATCTTTAATAATAGCATTTTTCTCTAAAAGGAAAGACCTTAAAGCGTTTGGGGTCCAAACTTCATAGTGGTTTCTGCCTGCAGGTCGTATTTCACCTTCAATTTTTGCCCATTGTGGGATTTGATTTGCAGGTAGCATAACCAAATATCCGTCAGTATCTTCGGTGCATATAACATCAGCGTATTTTTTTGAGTAATTATTTGTAACAGCAATATTAATACTGTCTGGTGAAAAATCGTGTATGTTTTGACCCATTACTTCAAAAAAGTTTAAATCTTTTTGCTCATTTAACATAGACTCAAACTGTGGATATCTACTTAGAAATTCATCAGTAATGCGAAGATGTCCGTCCTCTTTATATTTAGGTAGATCAGGTTCGCTTATTTTTGCGCCTGCTTCTTTAAATTCAATTGTATAGATATCTAGATTCTCAACACAAATTAATGCGCTATCAATTCCGTTGCAGCCACCAGCTTGAATTAGTAGTCGAGAATCATCGTTGTTTACGTATACATATCTTGGGGATAAATTATATGATTTCAATAAATTTTCAATAGGTTGAGATAAAAAATCATCAACTTCAAAACAATTTATAAATTTATTTAGATTCAACATATTTGCAAATGTTTGAGCATATACACACTCGCTGAATACTGCAGATTGTATGTTGTTTCCGTTATCATAACTTTTCTGTATTTGATGTGCAAGTGCAGGACAGATTTTTTTGACATAGGATAAATCTATGCTTTCGTTCTTCCTCTTTGTCATACTCCATAAATTATTCCGCTCTTGCTTGTTAAAAATAATTTTAGTAGCCGGAAGATTGTAAAATTCCTGCATAATTTCTTTTTGCAAATGGCTTAATGGTATCACGGCTGCACCTCTAATGCTCTGTTTGAATGAATATGATCAAAAACAGTATAACTTTTATTTGTTTGAAGGATATCAAGAAGTCGTTGGTTGATTTTATCTCTATAAATACGAGGATATTTGATATTCTCCTGTATCCCTACATTGTTTTTTGTAACGATAAATTCATCTGTTTTATCTATCATTTCTTTTGCAATTTCAGCAAAAAACTTTTTATCATTTTCAGTTAAACAGTCATAAAATATAGGAAGATTAAGAAGTAATCCTTTTGGGTAAGTGATTCCGCCATCGTATAGTCGCCAATACCAATATGCAAATGAGGAGTTGATAATACAAAAAATATAATTATATATATCTACATCATTAAAGCATAACTGTATTTGTCCTTGTCTTTCTAAGTTGCGTGCACTTGCAGTTGTAAAATAACGGCAGGTATTAGGAATAAACAAAGAAAGTTCTCCTGATGGTACAAGATATTGACCAAGTGTTGAAGTGCTTTTTTGACACCACATTTCCCATATTTGTGATAGGCGATTGTCGCATTTATAATATTTAGGCTTAGTGGAGTCAACTATTTGGTATTTGTCAAGTATAAAGCTTTCCAACACATTATTTTGTAATAAAGCAGTGCGTTCTTCTCTTTTAAAGCGAATTAGTGGACTTAATTTAAAGCCTTTAACATTTTCTTTATTTTGAACAACTGTTATCGCAGCACGTACGGAATTGCTTTTGTTTGTATTGAAAATTCCATGTTTTTGACCATAAAAAATATTACCAGGTACATTATCGAAAGAAACGATAAATCCGTTGTGCTTATTCATAAGTTGTCGCAGAGAATAAAATTTTGTTCCACCGATAAAACTGTATGGGGTAATGATAACAGCACCGTCACTTTGGCGTATAATTTTTTCCATAAATGCAGCGTAAAGTTCTTTGGTGTCCTTTAATATCGTTGTGTTATCCCATAAGACAGGAGTAGAAGTTACAACAGAATAAGGTGGGTTGCAAATAACTTTGCAATTTTGAGGTAATGTGATGTTTTTTGATAAAAAATCGCAATAACAATCATGTATTTTATTGGTGAATTCTGTGCCATATCTGGCGATGATCGAAGTTTTACATACATTCAATGCAACTTTATCACTATCGTATAAATAAAGCCTTCCTGCAGACAATATTTCTTTTGCCTTTTGTTCACCAATAATTTTAAAATAGGATAAAATAAGATTGCCTGTGCCACAGGCAACATCACAGATGTTGTAGCCTGGAACTTGTTCTAACCAGCAAGACATAACATTTGCTACATCTTCAGGAGTATAGTATTGTCCATTCCTTTTTTTGTGTTGTTTATTTGTAATGGCAAGTCCAATTTCGTATATTTTACCAAAATTATCTATATTAAGAAAACCGTCAGATAGTTTGTTATGTTTTAGTATATATTGACAAATATATGACCAAGTTGTTTCTAGTCCAAGAGTTTTAACATCAGTACAATATTTGTCTTCAGTATAATCATCTAATTTATCAATAATTTTTTGTGTTAAAGAAACTTGAGGTAGATCCGTGTTGTTGTATTGCTTCTTTTCAGTTATAAGTTCCAAATTGTCAAAAAGTGAGATTTGGATCATTTCATCTTTAGAATACATATGGATCACCTCTTTCGTATATAATTAAAAATATTGTATCATAATTACTGATATATTTCAATAATTTTGTTTTTTGAAAAACTGTAAAAAATTTTTAAAAAAGTGTTGACAAAGTTCACGATAAATGGTATTATATTTTAGCGTTGAAACGCTGGTGTAGCTCAGTTGGTAGAGCAGCTGATTTGTAATCAGCAGGTCGGGGGTTCAAGTCCGTCCACCAGCTCCAT
>CAZVRE010000043.1:0-6441 GCA_964629465.1 uncultured Ruminococcus sp.
TAGGCACATACATATACTCAAATCCAAGTGAGTCATCAGACCCTGATGAAACAGATCCAAGTGATCCAGAAACACCAGATGAAACAGATCCAAGTGATCCAGTAACACCAGATGAAACAGATCCAAGTGATCCAGAAACACCTGATGAAACAGATCCAAGTGATCCAGAAACACCAGATGAAACAGATCCAAGCGATCCAGAAACACCAGACGAAACAGATCCAACAGATCCAGAAACACCTGATGAAACAGATCCAACAGATCCAGAAACACCTGACGAAACAGACCCAACAGAACCAGAGAAAACTACTAATACTATTTATCTAGTACCTGGTAGTGACTGGAAACAGGCTAACGCTTGGTTTGCGGCTTATGTATGGGATGGCGATGGTGACGCTTGGTACACATTAACTGACGAAGATGGCGACGGCGTATATACTACAGAAATTGATAAGAAATATACAAACCTTATCTTTGTTAGATTGAATCCAAGTTCAACAACTGCTAATTGGGATGTAAAATGGAATCAGACAGGTAATTTGACTATAACAGAAGATTATAACTGCTATACAATTACTAACCCATGGAGCACTTCAAACACAGGTAAATGGTCATATTACGAAGCATAATTATTGCATAATATTTCTATAATAAAACACTCCGTGCTATAAAGCACGGAGTGTTTTTTGTTATTTTACTGTACAATTCCTATGTAAATATGTTATACTCAACTAAGGAAGTGATTATATGTATATTTACGATATTAGCAGAAGTATTATTGAGTCAATTCCTTACGAGGATGACCCAAAAACAAATACTCAATTCATAAAAAGCATTGATGCAAACGATGATTATAATTTGAGTGAGTTTTCAATGTGTACTCACACAGGTACTCATATTGATGCGCCTTTTCATTACGACAATGATGGCGAAACTATCGACCAAATGCGCCTTGCTACTTTCTATGGAAAATGCACTGTAATTACCATAAAAGGAATATTGACAGGTGATGATATGGAAAAAATACTTCCTTACTGCAGAGCAAGAATTTTGTTTAGAGGTGAGGGTGAAAGTTATATCCAGTCTTCCGCTGCCCAGGTTATTGCTGACAGCAAAGTTGTGCTTGTCGGCACAGACGCACAATCAATTGCCCCTGCGTTTGAGGAAGATAAAACTCACAGAATTCTTGCGTTGGGCAATGTTGCTGTGCTTGAAAATTTAAACTTAGAAAATGTAAAAGACGGTAGCGATTACACTTTGTGTGCGTTCCCAATTCGTTTGGACGGTTTAGAGGCAGCACCTTGTCGTGCAATACTTTTGGAACAGGAAAAAGGTTTTTAAATGAATAAGTATAAAATTATTGTGTTTGATTTAGACGGCACATTAGTAGATTCTTTACAAGATTTGGCTGACTCAGTTAACAAAGGTTTAGCAAAGGCAGGACTTCCTATTCACCCGTATTCTGCATATAAGCAATTTGTAGGCAACGGCAGAGATATGCTTATCAAACGAGCTATGGGTGACAAATCTGATGATAACAATTTATACAAAATAGTATATGATACTTTTGATTTAGAATATAAAAATCATTGTAACGATAATACTTGTTCTTATGACGGTTGCTCTGAACTTTTGAAAGAACTTGAAAATCAAGGCATAAAAACTGCTGTTCTTTCTAACAAGCCAGATGAGTTTGTCGAGGATATTCTCAACAAGATTTATCTAAATCATAAATTTGATTTGGCATGGGGTCAAAAACCTGATTTGCCAAATAAACCTGACGGTACAAGTTTACTCAAGATGATTGATTTATTGGGCTTAATTCCTGCTGATTGTTTGTATGTTGGCGACAGTGACGTTGATGTTTATACTGCACAAAATGCAGGTGTTGATATGTTGGGCGTATCTTGGGGATTCAGAGGGTCCGAGGAACTTAAGTCAGTTGGTGCAAAAGTTGTAGTTGATAATGCTATGGAAATTTTGGAGTATATATGAATAGAAATGTTCAAAAAGAAATGGATAAATTGATAGCCGACAATGAAGCACAAGGCGTAGTACCTACTTTGCTTTTGCAGGCTTGTTGTGCACCTTGTTCCAGTTATGTGCTTGAATATTTGTCTAATTATTTTAAGATTATTATTTTGTATTATAATCCTAATATAAGTCCCCAAAGTGAGTACGATTATCGTTTGCAAGAAGAAAAAAGGCTTATCGCAGAACTCGATACAAAATATCCTGTTACAATTTTAGATTGCGAATATAACCCCGATTTGTTCTTTGATGCTGTAAAAGGGCTGGAAAAAGAAAAAGAGGGTGGCAAGAGATGCGAGGCTTGTTTTGAGTTGCGACTTCGCAAAACGGCACAAGTGTGCAGAAATATTGGCGCAGATTATTTTGCCACAACTCTCACAATTTCACCGCTAAAAAATGCTGAACTTATAAATTCAATAGGTGAAAAAATAGCAGATGAATTTGGCGTTAAGTATCTTGCATCTGACTTTAAAAAGAAAAACGGATACAAGCGCTCCATTGAATTGTCGAAAGAGTTTAATCTATATCGGCAAAATTATTGTGGGTGCGTTTTTTCTAAGTATAAAGAATAGGGAGAATTGAAATGAAAAGATATATTAATTTGATGCTGTGTGTGTTCTTTGCGTTGTCAATATTGTTTTTTGATGGAACAATGGTTTTTGCAGCAGATAATAACAATTTAGACGTCGATTTTGATGTAAGTCTTCCAGATGTTGTAGATAACAGTCAAAGTAAATATTTCCCCAAAATCGGTAATCAAGGTGACCAAGGCGCTTGTGTGTGCTGGGCTCAGGTTTACTACCAATTTACATATATGATGAATCGTTCAATGGGCATTGAAACAACATCCGAAAATACATTTTCTCCTACTTTTAATTATAATATTGCTAATGGTGGCAGAGGACAAGGTACTTGGGAAGTAGATGTTTACGGTATTATGAAGGAAATTGGTAATGTTCCTCTTAGTACAGTTCCTCATAATATAAATGATTATAATAACTGGTTTCCTACGGAAGAAATTTGGCAGGAAGCAATGAAATATCGCATAAAGGACTACACTATATTTAAAGATATTGGCTTGGAAGATAGTCAGATAACTGGCGTTGATGATTCTGATTTGCAAAATATTAAGACGTTGCTCGCTCAAGGTGAGGTGCTTACGGTTACTACATATATAAGTTCGTGGGATGTAGGACGAATTAAAGCACATACTGATGCACCGGAAAATAACAAATATTTAGACGAATATGTTGTTAGACTTTGTGATGGAACAAGTGAACGTCACCGCTTAGCGTTGGTGGGGTATAACGACAATATTTGGACTGATATAAATAATAACGGTAATATTGACGATGGAGAAATGGGTGCTTTAAAAATAGCAAATTCTTGGGGTACAGACAGACATAACCAAGGGTTTATGTGGATAGCATATGATGCACTTAATAAGGTTTCATGTGTAAATGATTGCCCAACGGTTAATAGTCGTCCTGCGGTTTTCCACGATTTTACACAAATTGAGATTATCCCTTATGATACCGACACGGATCTTTATCTTCGTTATACATTAAATACTTCAGACAGAAGTCAGGGAAAAATTTATGCTACAGCAACTAAAGGTGAAGAGGAATATACTTTTGAGGTAGGCCCTAAGCGTCAGCACGGAATGCAGTCGAGTACATACTCTTATGATGGTACAACTAATGCTAACGATGGCACTATGGTTTGCGCACTAACTAATATTGTGCCGAATATAACTCCCGAGACTCTTCACGAATATACTTGGAGTATCAAATTCAGTGATACAACAGCGGATAATACAGGATTAACGGTTAAGAATTGTGAGATTGTTGATGATAGCACAGGAAGAATTTGTAAACCTGAAAAAACTTTCCCTTTCTATATTGATGGTGAACAAAAAACTTTGGACTATACTATTATACCGTATGAAGTTGTAGAGGATGGCATTGTTGGCGATGTGAATGATGATGGAGTTGTTAATATTACTGATGTAACTTTTGTTCAGAAACATATTGCAAAGATAAATGTAGAATCGCAAATATATGATATATTGGGTGATTGCAATAAAGACGGAACAATAAACATTAAGGATGCAACACATATACAGATGTATATTATTGGTTTGGACGTTCAATCTATTGTTGGTGAAAAATATCTTTCTTGATAGAATAAAAACTCCAATGGTTAATTACCATTGGAGTTTTTTTATAATTCTGCTCTGTTAATTGCATTTAGTACACCAAGCACAGATGCAAAGTTGATATTTGAATCAATACCTACGCCGAATATGTGTTTGCCGTTTGGTTTTTCAAGTTCAATGTAAGATATAGCCTTACTGTCACTACCTGATGAAATAGCGTGCTGGCTGTAGTTAACGAATTTATAATTCTTGATTTCAACATCTTCAAGTGCCTTAAAGAAAGCATCAATAGGACCGTTACCAATTCCACTGAGTTTAACTTCTCTTTCGCCGTCAATGAGAATTCTTCCTTTGAAGTGAACATAATCTTTTCCGTTTTCACTTTCTTCATATACTTTACGGCTTACTAACTCGTACTTTTGAGTTACATTTAAATAATTATCCTCAAATACTTTTAAGAGTTCAGCAGGGATTAGTTCTCTGCCCAATGAGTCACATTCTTTTTGAACAAGTTTTGAAAATTCAGGGTGCATAGCCTTTGGCATATCGTAGCCAAAAGTATGATGCATTACAAACGCAGCGCCACCTTTGCCGCTTTGTGAGTTAATACGGATAATAGGCTCGTATTGTCTGCCAACATCTGCAGGGTCAATAGGTAGGTATGGAATTTCCCAGTAATTAGTCTTACTGTCTTCCATATACATATAACCCTTGTTGATAGCGTCTTGGTGTGAACCTGAAAATGCGGTGAATACCAATTCGCCAATGTATGGTTGGCGAGGATCGATTTTCATATTTGTGCATCTTTCGTAAATGTCTTTTAATTTTGGTAAATCAGAAAAATCAAGTTCAGGGTCAATGCCTTGTGTAAACATATTCAAACCAACTGTTACGATATCAAGGTTACCTGTTCTTTCACCATTACCAAAAAGTGTGCCCTCAATTCGTTCTGCGCCAGCAAGCATAGCAAGTTCTGCAGCAGCAACACCACAACCTCTGTCGTTATGAGGATGAACGCTAATGATAGCAGCCTCACGATTTGGCAAATGCTTGATAAAGTACTCAACTTGGTCGGCGTAAGTGTTAGGTGTGCACATTTCAACTGTATTAGGCAAGTTAAGAATAATTGGGTTCTCTTTGGTACAACCAAGAGTTTTCATAACTTCTTCGCAGATTTTAACTGCGTTGTCCATTTCTGTACCACTGAAACTTTCAGGAGAGTACTCAAAACGGATGTTTGTATCGCCCTCATATTTTTCGGTAAGTTCTTTAATAAGTTCAGCACCTTTTACGGCAATGTCAATAACACCCTGCATATCAGTGTTGAATACTACTTTACGTTGTAAAGTTGAAGTAGAGTTGTAAAAATGTACGATAACATTTTTTGCACCCTTAATTGCTTCAAAAGTTTTCTTGATAAGATGTTCTCTTGCCTGAACAAGAACCTGAATTGTAACATCATCTGGAATATGGCCACCCTCGATTAGTTCACGACAGATTTCATATTCTGTTTCAGAAGCAGAAGGGAAGCCGATTTCGATTTCTTTTATGCCCATATCTACAAGAGCGTGGAAGAACTCTAACTTTTCTTCTAAGTTCATTGGGTCAATAAGGGCTTGGTTGCCATCTCTCAAGTCTACGCTACACCAGATAGGTGCTTTTGTAATGGTGTTGTTTGGCCATTGTCTGTCTGGCAAATCAATTTGTTCAAATGGTATGTACTTTTTAAAACCTTGATTCATAATGATAACCTCCTGTGTTATGACAAAAAAATCGCCCCTAAAAGTTAGGGACGAAGTAAAATTCGTGGTACCACCCAAATTCAAACATACCTCACGATATGTTCCTTACAGGCTTCCAACAAAGCCCTGACCGTTAACGCAGTCTTACGTTCCAACTTAAATGTCAGTTAGAAAACTCCGGGATGAGTTATACATATAAACCTCACTACCGATTTACACCAACCATCGGCTCTCTGTGCGCTCAATTTATATCTTGTTCCCTTCACAGTTTTTAGAGGGATTTACTTGTTTTCATTATTATATAATTATACGTGAGTGTTGTCAAGAATATTGAATATAAATATTTTCAAAAAATCTTAAAAATTTTTTAAATTAAGTATTGACTTTATAGTGAGTTACTGATATAATACATCTTGCGCCTGAAAAATACGCCAAGAAAATTGACGAATTTTCAGAGCCCAAAGGACCTTGAAAATTAAACAACGAAAGTAACGAAACCCGTAATGACTT
>CAZVRE010000044.1:0-4832 GCA_964629465.1 uncultured Ruminococcus sp.
GGAAGAAACTAAAAAACTTTATCCAATCATCAAAACCTTCTTTGATTGTGTAAAGAGTTTTTATCAGGAGTTTGAAACTCTCAAAGCAGAACAAAATCTCGCAGACTTTGCAGATATTGAGAATTGGATGATAAAACTTTTATGCAAAGAAACAGATAACGGCATAGAATATACAGATCTTGCTTATGAAATTGCAAATGAATTTGACTACATAATGGTTGATGAGTTTCAGGATATTAACTCTGTTCAGGACCTCATTTTCCGTGCAATTAGCAAAGATGAGAGTAATCTGTTTATGGTTGGTGATGTAAAGCAAAGTATCTATGGTTTCCGTCAGGCTAACCCGGAGATTTTTACTTCTTATAAGAATAGATATCCATTATATAATAGTGAAGCAGATAATTACCCTGCAAAGATTATACTTGATAAAAACTTCCGTAGTCGTAACACAGTGCTTAATGCTTGTAATTTCGTTTTTGCTAATCTTATGTCAACTGAAGTTGGTGGAATTGAGTATAATCAAGAGGAAGTTCTCAACTGTGGTGCAACATATCCTGATACTAAAAATGCAGATTTTGAACTAATGCTATTTACTACACCAAAGTCTGACAACGAAGATGACGAAACCAAAGTAGAATTAGAAGCAAAATCAGTTGCCAAGAAAATAATGCACCTTATCTACGAGGAAAAATTTATCGTTACTGATAAAGATGGCTCTCAACGACCTGTCCAGTTCAGCGATATTGCAATTTTACTGCGTACTGCTAAGGGCAAAGGTAACAAAGCAGCAGTTTATGTAAATGTTCTTGAGCAATGTGGTATTCCTGCAACCGCTTCTGAAAAAACAAGTATATTTGATGCACAAGAAATTAAAGTATTAGTCAATTTGCTTAAGGTTATTGACAACCCTCTTAACGATATCCCATTATTGTCAGTTCTTATGAGCCCAATTGGTGGTTTTACTGCTGACGATATTGCACTTATCCGTAGCAAAGACAGATATATACCTCTCTATAAATCTTTGCTTAACAACAAAGATAACCCTAAGTTCAACAACTTTCTTGATTTACTTACAAAGTTGCGCTATGTATCAGTTACTAATACTGTTGACAAACTCATTAGTATTATTTTGCAAATGACTGGCTATGACTCTATCGTTATGGCAATGACTCAAAAACCTGCCAAAAACATATATCTCTTTAGAGAGTATGCAAGAACTTACGGTGAGAACGGTTATAGAAATCTATCCTCATTTGTTAGATTTATCGACAAATTGCAGGAAAATGATATGACTCTTAACGCCAGTGATAATGCAGAAGATATCGTAAATGCAGTTCAGGTAATGAGCATACATTCAAGTAAAGGTCTTGAGTTTCCTGTGTGCTTTATTTGTGATACTTCAACTGCATTTAACACCAAAGATATCAGCGAGTCAGTTGTTATTCACCCTACAGAGGGAGTAGGTATTAAGTATAAAGACGAATTCTTAAAGTACGATACCGTCCAGCGTAAGTCTGTGGGATTAACTCTCAAAGATTCTATGATTTCGGAAGAATTACGCATTTTGTACGTTGCTATGACTCGTGCAAAAGAAAAACTCATTGTAACTGTAGGCCATCAGGATCCATATGCTTATATAGCTAAAGTTGAGTCAAAGTTAACCTCCTCAAAACTTTCTTCTTTTGTAGTTAAGAGTTTTAATTCTTTCTCTGATTGGTTAGTTGCTTGTGCACTAATTCATCCATCAGGCAGAGAGTGGAGGGATGAGTGTGGAAGTTCATTGTCCCCTCGTAGAACTGCTGATTTATTGCCTTGGAAATTATCGGTTGATTTTGATTATGGAGTTGATGAAATTCAAGAAACTCCTGAGGAATCAACAACTCCAAAGCCTGTTGAGGCTGATACTGAGTTTTTAAGTAAATTTAAATCAAACATCAACTTTAATTACAAAAATCAGCACCTTATCACTTTGCCTCAAAAGGTTGCAGCCTCCGAACTTGCCCACAAAGATTCTGCAGTTTTCAATAAAGTGTTACGAAAACCTCAATTTGAATCAAGTTCAAAAGTTACAGGCACAGATGTTGGTACTGCGTTCCATTCTTTTGTTCAGCATTGTGACTTTGAGTTGGCAAAAAGTGATGTAGTAGGGGAGATTAAGCGTTTAACTGATTCAGGTTTTATTACTTTGCAGCAGTCAACACTTCTTGATGTTGATAAAATCTCCGATTTCCTCAACAGTTCTCTATTGTCACGAGTTATCAAGAGCGACCAGTATTTCCGTGAGTACAGATTTATGGTAAAAATCAGTGCAAAGGACTATGATAACTCCCTTGATGAAGCCAACAAGATTTTGATGCAGGGCGCAGTTGACCTTGCTTTTGTTGAGGATAACGAACTTGTTCTTGTTGATTATAAAACAGATAGGGTAAAGGATATTAATTCTCTAAAAGAAATATATTCAAAACAACTTGAACTTTACAAGTTTGCTATGGAGCAGTCAACAGACAAAATAGTTAAGGAAATGTATATTTATTCGGTACACCTGAATGAGTATATCTCAATATCATAAAAATAGGCACCATCGTTTGATGGTGCCTTAATTTTTATTCTACAATATGGTCGCAGTAGTCGCAGCAACATTTGCTTTCTTTTTCGTAAACTCTCTTTGGCAGATAATACTCATTTGGGTTATGAGTAATACATTTTTGGTTAGTACATTTTGAATCATTATTGATACTATAATCTTCGTAAGCAAATGTAAAACTATCTTCTTCACGAAGCATCAGCAGTATCAACGCCATTCTGCCGTACATACCGTATAACGCTTGCTTAAAGTAACAAGCACGAGGGTCATCATCTACTTCAATTGCAATTTCGTCTACTCTTGGTAGTGGATGAAGTATAATCATATCATCTTTTGCCAAGGTGAGTTTTTCTTTATCCAAAACAAACACGCCTTTTTGCTTTTGATATTCCTCTTCACTTGCAAATCTTTCTTTTTGAATTCGTGTCA
This sequence comes from uncultured Ruminococcus sp., assembly GCA_964629465.1. Taxonomy (GTDB): domain Bacteria; phylum Bacillota; class Clostridia; order Oscillospirales; family Acutalibacteraceae; genus Ruminococcoides. Next base: position 3,014 of record CAZVRE010000044.1, read on the forward strand.
TATACAGTACATCAAGTTCAGGTATAGCGTCTTTTAGGTTGTCAACTTCTTTGTATTCACAACCGTTGTTCACCATAGCTTCTTTAATATATTGTGGTACGTTTAATTCTTTTGTGGAAATAAGCACAAACTTGTTGTTCTCATAATTACTCATAGTTTTAATAAGAGAGTGAACCGTTCTGCCGTTAAGTAAGTCACCACACAAGCCTATAGTAAGATTGTTAAGTCTGCCTTTTTCGTAACTTAATGTAACAACATCTGTGATTGTCTGGGTAGGGTGGAAGTGGCCTCCGTCACCACAGTTAATAAGTGGAACGCTGCTATATAATGAAGCCGCTTTGGCAGAGCCTTCGTTAGGGTGTCGCATAGCAATAATATCGGAATAACTACTAATCATCGTAATTGTATCCTTTAGGTTTTCGCCTTTTGAGACTGATGAGTTCATAGGGTTGTCAAAGCCTATAACCTTACCACCAAGTCGAAGCATAGCAGTCTGGAATGACATTTGAGTACGAGTAGATGGCTCATAAAACAAAGTTGCCAAAATCTTGCCATCACAAGCATGCTTATACATATCAGGTCTTTGCTTGATAACTCCTGCAAGTTTAATGGTTTTATCAAGTTGCTCTTTTGTCATATGCTCTAAATCAATCAAATGTTTTTGCTTCATTTATATCCACTCCCCAAATTTTCTTTATTGTACCAAATTTTGCGCTTTATTGCAACAAAAAAATAAGCCACTTACAAAATTTTGTAAGTGGCTTAAGTTGGTTATTTCATAAGTTCATTTTCTAATTCGTCATACACATCTTCACGGAAGTAATATACGTAGTAATAATATTCTAAGTCTTCCTCATTATAGTAGTGGTAATATGTGTCGTCTATTGTTTCTATGTTGTCTGAATCCCAATCCCATGTATATGAGTACAAAATTTCGCCATCGTTGTGTATCTCATACATTGTGCTTGGTGAAAGATCGTTTAGTGAATTTACATAAATACAATCATATTCATCATCATAATCAATTACATCAAAAATACTTTTATTATAATCATCATATTTTTTGTGTAAATCTTCTGGTGCTTTTATATAAGTCGTTCCGTTAAAGTCAACTTCACTTTTATCCTCATTATATGTACCAAAGTGAGTTTCTTTGTAATTAGTTGCACTATTAATTATTTGATCATAAACTTCTTCAGCAATGTAATAAGATCTAAAAGAATAATATGATGTTTCATTTTCCAGTATATGATCTGTGTATATTACGCCATAGTTTTGGAATACTTGCGCTTTGGCACTATCTAACTCGTCTTTAGAAATTGAACATTCTATTTGAATTATAGTGTCATTATATGTATCAGCATAGTCACCAAATATAGAGTTTAACAACACAGGCATGTCTTCATCTACAATAAATATCATAGATTCATAGTCATAATAATAAATGTCACTGTTTTCATCAACATATGTAGAGAAAGCTTCAACCAACTCTTTTGGACAGGCTTTATACACTTTGCCGTCCATAGTAATCTGTGTGTAGTAGTGGATATCAACAATCCTCACAAGTTGGGTTATTGGTGTATTTCTTTTCGGGTATCGGTTGTTTGTCGATGAGTTTGTAATAGATGTGGATTTCTCTCGGTGCTTTGCTGTACTTGCCGGGGCATTTATCCACCGTTACAAACTCAATCAGCTCCATACACATCTCACGGGTGAGTTCAGGCACTTTCATATAGGCTTTCAGTCTGCGGATAAACTCGTCAACATCGGCTTTGTCCTTGTTGGCTTCTGCCTGTCTTTTCTCGATCTCGGAAAGCTC
>CAZVRE010000045.1:0-4793 GCA_964629465.1 uncultured Ruminococcus sp.
CGAAAACACCGGTACCAGGAGCAGCAGGCTTCATAAGAACTCTACCTGCACCATATTCACCGATGAACTCGTGTGGAATTGTAGTACCACGAAGTGATACTTTGATTAGATTTTTCTTTGCATCTTCAATACCCTTACGGATAGCATCTGGAACTTCGCCAGCCTTACCAATACCAAAGCCAACTGTACCATTGCCGTCACCTACAACTACCAAAGCTGCAAACTTGTAAATACGACCACCTTTAACTGTCTTGGAAACACGGTTGATAGTAACAACTCTTTCCTGAAGTTCTGGTGTTGTTTCAAAATTAGCCAAAGTTATTCCTCCCCTTCCTTAGAAATTGAGGCCGCCCTCACGGGCGCCTTCGGCCAATTCCTGAACACGGCCGTGATAAATGTTGCCACCTCTGTCGAATACAACAGATGTGATGTTCTTCTCTAATGCGCGCTGTGCAACTAACTTACCAACTGCACGAGCGGCTTCTTTGTTTCCGCCATTACCAGTGATTTCCTTGTCAAGGCTTGATGCCTGAGCAAGAGTAACACCTTTAACGTCATCAATAATCTGAGCGTAGATGTTATTTGTGGAGCGGAATACACACAAACGTGGACATTCAGCAGTACCGCTGATCTTACCACGAACTCTTTTATGTCTTCTTAGACGAGCTTTTTTAGTATCTGGTCTGTTTACCATTTGTCATTCACTCCTTAATTATTTACCCTTACCGGCCTTGCCTTCCTTACGGCGGATATGTTCGTCAGCATACTTAATACCCTTACCCTTATAAGGCTCTGGTGGACGTTTTTCTCTAATCTCGGCAGCAAACTGACCAACCTTTTGCTTATCAATGCCTGAGATTATGATTTTGTTTGGATCTGGAACTTCAATAGTAATATCGTCGTTATCCTCAAATACTACTTTGTGAGAGAAGCCAAGGTTCATAATACATTCCTTGCCCTTCTTCTCAACACGGTAACCAACACCGTTAACGTGTAGTTCCTTTTTGTAGCCTTCAGTAACACCTGTAATCATATTAGCGATAAGTGTTCTTGTAAGACCGTGTAAAGAGCGATTAGTTTTCTCATCGTTAGGACGAGTAACTAAAATCTCTTCGCCTTTAATTTCAACCTGCATAGCAGTGTTGTAATTCATGCTAAGTGTACCCTTAGGACCCTTAACTTCAATAACGCCGTTGTTTACGTTAATTGTAACACCAGCGGGAATATTTATAGGTTTTCTTCCAATTCGAGACATTTTCGCACCTCCTATTACCAGATGTATGCGAGGATTTCGCCACCTACGTGTTCAGCACGAGCCTTACGGTCTGTCATAACGCCCTTTGATGTTGAAACAATAGCAATGCCTAAGCCTTTCTGAACTCTTGGCATATCCTCTACACCACTATAAATACGTAAACCTGGCTTTGATACACGACGCAAACCTGTAATTACAGGAGTTTTGCTATCTGTATACTTAAGAGTAACCTTAATTACGCCCTGCTTACCATCTTCAATTACTGTAAAACTCTTGATATAACCTTCATCAACTAAAATCTGACAAATGTCTTTCTTTAAGTTTGATGCTGGTATCTCAACAGTATCATGCTTTGCTGAACTAGCGTTACGAATTCTTGTAAGTAGATCAGCGATTGTATCTGTAATCTGCATAACTTGTACCTCCTTACCAGCTTGCTTTCTTTACGCCCGGAATTTCGCCCTTATATGCTAATTCACGGAAGCAAATACGGCAAATACCGAACTTACGAAGGTAGGCGTGTGGTCTACCACAGATTTTACATCTTGAATACTCACGAGTTTTAAACTTCTGTTTTCTCTGCTGCTTAACTTTCATAGCAGTTTTAGCCACAACAATCCCTCCTTACTTCTCAAATGGTGCGCCCATAAGTGTTAGCAACTCACGAGCTTCTTCATCAGTTTTAGCTGTAGTAACGAAACAAATATCCATACCACGAACTTTATCAATCTTATCGTAATCGATTTCAGGGAAAATTAACTGTTCCTTAAGACCCATTGAATAGTTACCACGACCGTCGAATGAGTTAGCATTAATACCTCTAAAGTCACGTACACGAGGTAGAGCAACGTTGAACAATCTGTCGATGAATTCATACATTCTCTCGCCACGAAGTGTAACTTTAGCGCCGATTGCCATACCTTCACGAAGTTTGAAGTTAGCAACTGACTTTCTTGCACGACATACCATAGCCTTCTGGCCTGTGATAATACCTAAATCATTTACGATAGCATCGATAACTTTTGCGTTATCTTTAGCTTCACCAGCACCAACATTGATAACAACTTTATCAATCTTTGGAATCTGCATAACACTCTTATAAGAGAATTTTTTCATAAGAGCTGGTGCAACTTCTTCAGAATAGAATTTCTTAAGTCTAGCCATTTCTAAAATCCTCCTTATAGTGCTTCGCCGCATTTTCTACAAATTCTGCCCTTAGTGCCATCTTCGTAGATTTTGTGACCGATTCTTGTTGGTTTTTTGCAACGTGGGCAAACGATCTGAACTTTGTCAGCATACATAGCACCTTCAACCTTAAGGATACCACCCTGCTCGCCCATTTTTCTTGGTTTAACATGCTTAGAAACCATGTTTACTTTTTCAACGATAACTTTGCGCTCTTCAGGAGATACTGCAAGTACCTTACCCTTCTTGCCCTTGTCTTTACCGCTGATTACCATAACGGTGTCGCCTGTTTTAACATGAACTTTATTCATTTGTGACACCTCCATTAAAGTACTTCAGGAGCAAGAGATAGAATCTTCAAGTAATCTTTATCACGAAGTTCTCTTGCAACTGGTCCAAAGATACGAGTACCTTTTGGGTTCTTATCTTCTTTAATAATTACTGCTGCGTTTTCGTCAAAGCGAATGTAAGTGCCGTCTTCACGACGTACGCCCTTTGCAGAACGTACTACAACTGCCTTTACAACTTCGCCCTTCTTTACAACGCCGCCTGGTGCTGCTTTCTTTACAGAAGCAACAATTACGTCGCCAATATTGGCATATCTCTTTCTTGTACCGCCGAGAACACGAATGCACATAAGTTCTTTTGCGCCTGTGTTGTCAGCGACTTTTAATAAAGTTTGCTGCTGTATCACAGTGTGTTCCTCCTTATTTAGCTTTCTCTATAATCTCGACAAGTCTCCATCTCTTATCTTTAGAAAGAGGACGTGTCTCCATAACCTTTACCTTATCGCCGATGTGAGCTTCATTATTTTCATCATGAGCCTTTAGACGAACGGAACGTTTTACAACCTTGTTGTACAACTTATGCTTAACGCTATCTTCGATTAAAACAACGATAGTCTTGTCCATTTTGTCAGAAACAACCTTACCGATGTTTGTTTTTCTCATATTTCTTTCAGCCATTGGTTAGTCCTCCTTCCTTATTCTTTTTCAGCAGCGATTTCAAGTTCACGCATTACAGTAGAAACTCTTGCGATGTCCTTTTTAACTGCCTTGATACGAGTTGGGTTTTCTAGCTGATTAACAGCTAACTGGAAACGAAGATTAAATAATTCTTCTTTTAGGTCTTTGAGCTTTAATGCAAGCTCTTCAACTGTAAGATCTCTTAGTTCTGATGCTTTCATTACTGCTCAACCTCCTGATCAACTTTTCTAACAAATTTACATTTGATTGGTAACTTGTTAGCAGCAAGACGCATCGCTTCACGAGCAGTCTCTTCACTTACACCGCCACCGATTTCAAACATAATTCTGTCTGGCTTTACTACTGCAACCCAGTATTCAGGTGAACCTTTACCGGAACCCATTCGAGTTTCAGCAGGTTTTGCTGTAACTGGCTTGTCAGGGAAAATTTTAATCCAAACTTTACCAACTCTCTTGCAGTAACGTGTCATAGCGATACGGGCTGCTTCGATTTGGTTGGAAGTGATCCAGGCAGGTTCTAATGCCTGTAGACCATAATCGCCGTAAGTAATCTTGTTACCACGAAGTGCTCTACCTGTCATACGACCTCTGTGAACACGTCTGAATTTTACACGCTTTGGCATTAGCATTATTTTCTGCCCCCTTCCTTACGAGGCTTTCTATCTCTCTTAGCCTTATTTTCGTTTAGTACTTCGCCTTTGTATAACCAAACCTTAACACCGATAATACCGTATGTTGTATTTGCTTCTGCAAAGCCGTAGTCAATATCTGCACGAAGTGTCTGTAGAGGAATTGTACCCTCGTGATATGTTTCACCACGTGCGATTTCAGCACCGTTTAGACGGCCTGAACACTGAACCTTGATACCTCTTGCACCAAGTTTCATAGCATTTCTGATAGCCTGCTTCATCGCTCTTCTAAAAGCAACACGCTTCTCAAGTTGTAAAGCAATGTTCTCAGCTGCTAACTGTGCGTTAAGGTCAGGATTTTTGATTTCAACAATGTTGATAGCAACTGGCTTGTTTAGAATCTTCTCGCACTGTAGACGAAGTTTCTCGATTTCTGTGCCACCCTTACCAATAACCATACCTGGTTTTGCGCAGTGGATGTGAAGTCTAACTCTCTTGCCGTCACGTTCAATTTCGATTTTTGAGATACCTGCTGTGTATAACTGCTTCTTTAAAGTTTTACGAAGGTTGTAGTCTTCTACAAGTGTATCGCCGAAGTCCTTTTTAGAAGCGAACCAACGGGAGTCCCAATTTTTAATTACGCCAACACGAAGACCGTGTGGATTAACTTTCTGTCCCATACTTTAACCTCCCCTTATTCTTTTTCCTTGAGTACAAGGGTAATGTGGGATGTTCTCTT
>CAZVRE010000046.1:0-4361 GCA_964629465.1 uncultured Ruminococcus sp.
CACTTGTATCCTGTGTTGGAGCAGTTGTATCATCAGGATTTGATGATGGGTTTGTTTCATCTGATGTGTCTTCAGACTCACTTGGCTGTGTATCATCTGATGTATCTTCTGATTCACTTGGTTGTGTGTCATCTGACTCATCTTCACTCTCAACTGTGTATGAAAGTGTTAGTGTACCATCTTCGTTTTCTACAAGTGTGAATGTTACTGTACCTGCTGGTACTAACATTTTCTCACCTGTTACTTCTGTCAACGCATTTAATACACATGTTGTATCTGTGCATACTTCTGCTGACATATACCATGTTGTATCGTCTGTTGTCTTTACAAATACATAACTATCTGTTTCAAATGTTACTGTTACTGTACCGTCAACAAAGATATATGGATCGTTTTCGTAGTCATCTTCGAAGCCTACGTTTGCTCCGTCAATTATACCTACCAATGAATATTCTTTTACTACAGGAGTTGTTTCACTTGGTGTTGTTTCAGGTGCAGTATATAAAACGTGAATTCTGTTGTTTACAGTATCATAGTTAAATGTATATGTACCACCTGTTGCGTTCAAAGTACAGTTGACTGTTGAAGTACTCATTCTCCAGCCTGTTGGTGAATCAGCAGTTGTATCTGAAATAGTACCGGTATTACCATACCATGTACCGTTGTTAATAACTTTAAATTCATATGTACCTGCTTCTAACTCTAATGTTAAAGTTACAAAGTCGCCATCTGCAACATACATGTTAGGTGTTTGTGTCCAACCGTTAAATGAACCTGCTAGTGTTACATTTGACAATACAGGTGCAGGATCTGTATCTGATGATGGATCTGTTTCATCAGGGTCTGATGATGGATCTGTTTCGTCAGGGTCTGATGTTGGATCTGTTTCATCAGGGTCTGATGATGGATCTGTTGGAACTGTTGTATCTTCAGGATTTGATGATGGGTCTGTTGTATCTTCAGGATCTGATGATGGGTCTGTTTCATCAGGGTCTGATGACTCACTTGGATTTGAGTATATGTATGTGCCTACAATCTTACCATCAGCATCATTCCATATCATATAATAACCCAAGCCATCTTCAAAGCCTTCTTTAATGTCTACTGACTGTTCTTTTATTGTACCGTCAGTATTTACACCTACAAAGACAATACCTGTTATATCTGTTGGTACTTCTGCTTTGTAAATATCGTGGTTATCACTATTTGTTCTTACAAATGTCATTGCAACACCAGGCCACTCTGGGTTTGTGCCTGTTGTACTACCCCAATAATGGATTGTTGGTACATCCCACATCCAGTTATTTGTGAAGTAGATTGTCATTGTTTCTGCAGGTGTTTCACTTGTATCCTGTGTTGGAGCAGTTGTATCATCAGGATTTGATGATGGATCTGTATCATCTGGATTTGATGATGGATCTGTATCATCTGGATTTGATGATGGATCTGTTGGCTCTACTGGTTCAACTGTATCGCCAATAGATAATCCGTCACTATTAGTTGCTAAATCGCCCAATAATTTTGCAATATACATTTGGACATAAGTAGCGTCCTTAATAGTAACGCCCTCTGAACCGTCAACATCAGCAAGATATTCTTGCTCAGAGGTAATTGTTGTTAACTTTGCAAGGGCCATCTGAATAACTGTTGCATCAGAAATTGTAACATAGCCGTCGCCGTTAACATCACCCATAATTGGGTCTGTTGCTGCACTAACGCTTGGTAATGTAATCATCGACATTAACATAATCAATGCTATTACCAAACTTAATGCTTTTTTCAATGATTTTCGCATAATCTTTCCTCCTATAAAAATAATTACACATTTTAATTATACTCCTGCTACCAATTATTAGCAACCGTAAAATTGAATAAAAAACCAGCATTATTCTTATGCAAAAAGCAAAGAAAATCCCCGCCGATTACTCGACGGGGAAATTGATGTTAAATAATATTATTTAACTTTAACTTTCTGTGTAACCTTAACTGCAGTGCCGTTAACTTTTACAGTAATTTTAGCATTACCTTTCTTAACGCCTTTAACCTTAACTTTACATTTGCCACCTGAGATAGCAGTTACAGAAACTGTAGCAACCTTCTTGTTGCTTGATTTAGCAGTTACTGTCGCAGCGCCTGTAACGTTGAATACTACAGCATTCTTCTTAACCTTAACAGTTGTAGCCTTTACTTTTGCTTTTGGGTTAGAAGTAACAGTAGCCTTAAATGATAACTTCTGGCCACTCTTTGTTGTTACAGTAATTGTAGCAGTACCCTTCTTAAGAGCAGTAACCTTACCCTTGTTATCTACTGTAGCAACCTTTGTGTTGGAAGATTTGTAACTCTTAGCAGTACCGATGATAGTTCTGATAGAAGTTGTTTCGCCTGCCTTTAGGCTTGCGCTTGTCTTCATCAATTTATCAGCGTTAACTGTAATATCAACATTCTTAGTAGCAGCTTCACCACTACTGTTTAGGTATGTGAATGTAATTGTTGCTGTACCTACTGCTTTACCTGTAACTATTACAGAACCACCAGCAGCAACAGAAGTCTTGTTGATAGTAACTTTATCAGCACCTGCTGTAACTGCAACTTCAGCAGCAGTGTCAACTGTTAATGTAGCAGTTTCACCTACAGCCATAGAATCAGTAGATTTAGAGATCTGAATACCATACTTAGGGAATGCACCATTGCTATAAACAGCGTTCTTAGCAGTAGCTTCTTCTAAAGAAGCATATGGGCCATACTGACCGTTACCATAATAATAGAACCATTCACCAGGTGATGTTTTAGCAATAGAAACTTCTGTTGAACCTGCTTCAGCGTTAGGGTCAACTACATAGATCATACCATCAAATGATGCAACGCCTTCTGGGTAGAAACCATATGTATCCTGACCTGGATCATACCAAGTACTTACGATATCGTCTGTCTGACGAGCCATCTCTAATTCTGGAGCGCCTGGGATGTTACCACCGTTAACACCGTTGTTCCAAAGAATAGTTGATACATACCATGGAACCTGTGCAGCATAAACATTATCTACATCTGACTCAAGAACAGCGAAACCTGGCCAACCGTTTGCATAATCGTCAGCATCAAATGGGCCTTCCCACCAGTAAATACCTGCGCAGTAAGAATCAGCAGAACCATCATAATAGTCATTATATGAGTTCTTCCATTCTTCAGGCATATAGAAGTAGTATGTACACCAACCACCCATTTCTTCAGTATACGCCATTTCGTCTGGGTTTGCTGCATAAACAGCATTAATCTCTGGCATTGATTTTAAACCACTATTTGCTGATACTGAGAAACTTGCAACAGTAGCAATCATTACAAGAGCAAGAACTAAACTTAAAGTTCTCTTGAAAAGTTTCATTTTAATTTCCTCCTAAATGAAAATATACTATCCATATTTAATGGACTTAGTTCAGTTATATTATAATACATCGTTTTTCCATTTTCAAGAGATTTTACATAAAATTTGTTTGTGGTATAGCAAAAAATTTATATATTTCCACTTTATGGCAAATATTAACCATAAAATATTACAAATATTCAATTTACTATGTATGTAGCAACCTTGACATATTGACGATTTTTTATTACTATTATATGTATATTTATAATATTTCATAACATTTAGAAATGGGGTAATCTTTATGGATAACAAACAGAAATCCATGGACAATATTGTAGCCTTGTGCAAAGGCAGAGGCTTTGTGTATCCTGGTTCTGAAATTTACGGTGGTTTGGCTAACACTTGGGACTACGGCCCACTTGGTATGGAACTAAAGAACAATATCAAAAAGTGTTGGCTCAAGAAGTTCGTACAAGAGAACAAATACAACGTTGGTCTTGACTCTGCTATTCTTATGAATCCACAGACTTGGGTTGCATCAGGTCACTTGGGTGGTTTTTCTGACCCTCTTATGGACTGCCGTGAATGTAAAACAAGACACAGAGCAGATAACCTAATCGAAGATTTTGACGGAACTAATGTTGCAGGTTGGAGCAACGAGGATATGATGAACTACATCAAAGAGCACAACATTCCTTGTCCTGACTGTGGCAAACACAATTTTACTGATATTCGTCAGTTCAACTTGATGTTTAAGACTTTCCAAGGCGTTACTGAAGACAGCAAAAGTGAAATTTATCTTCGTCCGGAAACTGCACAGGGTATTTTTGTAAACTTTGCAAACATTCAGCGTACAAGTCGTAAAAAAGTCCCTTTTGGCGTTGCACAGATTGGTAAATCTTTCCGTAACGAAATTACACCAGGCAACTTCATCTTCCGTGTAAGAGAGTTTGAGCAGATGGAACTTGAGTTCTTCTGCAAGCCAGGCACAGACCTTGAG
>CAZVRE010000047.1:0-4211 GCA_964629465.1 uncultured Ruminococcus sp.
TACACCGGGTAACTTTATTTTCCGTGTAAGAGAATTTGAACAGATGGAACTTGAGTTCTTCTGCAAGCCAGGCACAGACCTTGAGTGGTTTGAGTACTGGAGAGGCTTCTGCAGAGATTGGTTATACTCACTAAATATTAAAGCAGAAAACTTAAGACTTCGTGACCACTCTCCTGAAGAACTATGCTTCTACAGTAAAGCAACAACAGACTTTGAGTATTTGTTCCCATTTGGTTGGGGCGAACTTTGGGGCGTTGCTGATAGAACAGACTACGACCTCACACAGCATATTAACACAAGTGGTAAGAGTCTTGAGTACTTTGATCCAACTACTAACGAAAAATATATTCCATATGTAATTGAGCCATCATTGGGTGTTGAGCGTTTGTTCCTTGCTATTATGACAGAAGCATACGACGAGGAAGTTATAAACGAAAAGGACACAAGAACTGTATTGAGATTCCACCCTGTTCTTGCTCCTTTCAAGGCGGCAGTGCTTCCACTTTCAAAGAAACTCAACGAGCAAGCTGAAGAAGTGTTTACACAATTAAGCAAAGACTTTATGGTAGATTATGATGATGCAGGTTCAATCGGCAAAAGATACAGACGTCAAGACGAGATTGGCACTCCTCTTTGCATCACATATGACTTTGAGTCAGTTGAAGACGGTTGCGTAACAGTTCGTGACAGAGACACAATGGAACAAGAAAGAATTGCAATCAGCGAGTTAAAAGATTACATCGCAAAGAAAATTGAATTCTGATTTTAAAAAGCAAAAGACGGATGCAAACGCATCCGTCTTTTATTATACAACAAAAAAAGGTGGAGATTACCTCCACCTTTTTTTGCTGCATATAATTATATTAAACTTCTACAACGCCGTCATAAACCTTGGAAGCAGAACCTGTCATATAAACCACATCATCTGTGTAATTGATAATCAAGTCGCCACCCTTTAGTTTTACGACAATGTCCTGACCTTTCTTGCAATAACCGTTTTCACAAGCCGCTACTGCAACTGCACAAGCACCTGTGCCACAAGCCCAAGTTTCGCCGATACCTCTCTCCCATACTCTCATTTTGATTGTATGGTCGTTAAGCACCTTAACGAACTCTGCGTTTACTCTCTCTGGGAACATCTCGTCGTTTTCAAACTTAGGACCGATAGTTTCAATATCAAGACCGTCAACGTTATCTACGAATACTACACAATGAGGGTTACCCATTGATACGCAAGTTGCTTTGTAGTCCTCGCCGTCGATTGTAATAGTTTCGTTAATCAACTTACTACCGTTCCACTTAACAGGAATATCAATGGCTTTCAACTCAGCCTTGCCCATATTAACACGTAGGCTCTTAACGATACCGTCTTGAGTATAGGCCTTAAGGTGTTTAATGCCACTTAGAGTTTCGATGGTAAACTCATCTTTTTCTTTAATATCAAGCATACCTTGGTCGTAAAGGAACTTGCCTACGCAACGGATACCGTTGCCACACATTTTACCCTCACTACCGTCAGAGTTAAACATACGCATTTTAGCATCTGCAACATCAGATGGACAAACAAGAATTAGTCCATCACCGCCAATACCAAAATGGCGGTCAGTAAGTCTTACTGCCAAAGCCTCTGGGTTGTTAATTTCCTGGTCAAAAGTACTGCAGTAAATGTAGTCGTTACCAATGCACTGCATCTTTGTAAACTTCAACTGCATTTTGTTTTCACGCATATCATTGATGTTGATAAGTTCTGTGCTCTGCTGTGAATATCTGCTGTGCAAACAATCAGCAAGTGCATTTGCAGTATCAAGTGAAGTTAAACAAGGGATATTTCTCTCAACTGTCTTACGACGAATCTTTACAGAGTCACGGCTTGGAATTCTACCCTTTGCAGATGTAGAAATAACATACTGAATCTTACCACTTTCAATAAGTGTAAGTGTATTGTCATCAGGATCTTCGTAAATTTTCTTAACCTTAACTGCATCAATGTTGTATGTTGAAAGCACATCAGCAGTACCTGCAGTTGCATAAATTGTAAAGCCCATATCAGCGTATTTCTTTGCGATTTCGCCGATTTCAGCCTTATCGGAATTACGAACTGTAATAAATACGCCACCACCACGCTTCATCTTGTAGCCTGCACCGATTAAGCCTTTGTAAAGTGCTTCTTCAAGTGTTGCAGCAACACCCAAAACTTCACCTGTTGACTTCATTTCAGGACCAAGGTGGTTGTCAACGTTAATAAGTTTTTCAAAACTAAACACAGGTACCTTAACTGCAAAGTAAGGAGATTTTCTGTAAAGACCTGTACCGTAACCCATATCCTTTAGTTTCTCGCCAAGCATTGAACGAGTAGCAAGATCAACCATAGGCACACCTGTAACCTTACTGATATAAGGAATGGTTCTTGAAGAACGTGGGTTAACCTCGATTACATAAAGTTTACCGTGATAAATTAGGTACTGAATATTCACAAGCCCCTTTGTCTTTAATGACAAAGCAAGGTTACGAGTTGACTCAATGATAGTCTGAGTCATTTCATCAGATACATTCCAAGCAGGATATACTGCAATAGAGTCACCTGAGTGAACACCTGCACGCTCAATATGTTCCATAATACCAGGAATTAAAATTTCTTCGCCGTCGCAGATTGCGTCAACCTCAAGTTCTGTACCCATCAAGTATTTATCAATAAGAATTGGGTTTTCAATTTCCTGTGCAAGGATAATTGCCATATATTCCTTAACGTCTTCGTCATTAAAGGCAATAATCATATTCTGACCACCTAATACATAAGATGGACGAAGCAATACAGGATAACCTATTTTATTAGCAACAACAAGGGCTTCTTCGCAAGTCATAACAGTTTCGCCCTTTGCTCTTGCAATATTATATTTTTCAAGCAGTTCGTCAAAACGCTCTCTATCTTCTGCCATATCAATAGCATCATAAGAAGTACCAAGAATGTTAATACCTTGGTCGTCAAGGAACTTTGTTAACTTGATAGCAGTCTGACCACCAAAAGCAACAACTACGCCGTATGGGTTTTCTGTCTTTATGATGCCCATTACATCCTCAGTTGTAAGTGGCTCAAAATAGAGTCTGTCGGCAGTATCAAAGTCAGTAGATACTGTTTCTGGGTTGTTGTTTACAATAACAACATCGTAGCCAGCCTTCTTAAGTGCCCATACACAGTGAACAGATGCATAGTCAAACTCAATACCCTGACCGATACGGATAGGGCCTGAACCAAATACTATGATAGTTTTCTTGTCGCTGTTCTTTTCTTTAATAAACTGTTCAGCCTCATTTTCTGTATCATAAGTTGAATAGAAGTAAGGTGTTTCAGCATTAAACTCAGCAGCACAAGTATCAACCATCTTGTAAACAGGAGTAATTGGGTTCTTTATTTTTTGACCACTAAACTTTTCAATAGTAGCATCAAGGAAGCCAACATTCTTTGCTTCAACATAAAGTTCGTCAGTAAGTTCTGCAGTATGTAATAAATCACTTACTCTTACAATGTTTACGAGTTTATTAAGAAACCATCTATCAATTTTTGTTATTTCAAAAATTTCGTCAACAGTTATGCCACGCTTAATTGCAGCGTATAAGCAGAACAAACGCAAGTCGTCACAAACGTGCAAGCGCTCTCTTAACTCATCAACAGTCATGGCGTCAAACATCTCGTCGTCCATTGTGTTGTGACCGATTTCTGCACCACGAACAGCCTTCATCAACGCCTGTTCAAAAGTTGGAGCAATAGACATAACCTCGCCTGTTGCCTTCATCTGTGTACCTAATGTACGCTTTGCATAAACGAATTTATCGAATGGCCATTTAGGAAACTTACATACGATGTAGTCAACTGATGGCTCAAAACAAGCATATGTTGTACCTGTAACTGCATTCTTGATTTCGTCAAGTGTATAGCCGACTGCGATTTTTGACGCAACCTTTGCAATAGGATAGCCTGTTGCCTTAGACGCAAGAGCAGATGAACGGGATACACGAGGGTTTACCTCAATTACTGCGTATTCAAATGTATCAGGGTTAAGAGCAAACTGGCAGTTACAACCGCCCTCAACCTCAAGTGCAGAAACCATATCGAGAGCAGCAGAACGAAGCATTGAATATTCTTTGCTTGATAATGTAACTGCAGGAGCAACAACGATACTGTCGCCTGTATGAACGCCAACAGGGTCAAAGTT
>CAZVRE010000048.1:0-3757 GCA_964629465.1 uncultured Ruminococcus sp.
CAGTTACCGGTGGCAAGCAGAAGGCCTTTGTTAAGGTTAAGGGCTTAAAAGCTGGTAAGGCTACAATATCTGTTAAGGTTAACGAAGCAAAAGTTATTAAATTAAAAGTAACAGTTAAATAATCGTTCCAAACAACAACACCCCATCAATTTGATGGGGTGTTAATTTTTTAGTGACCTATTTATTCAACTATTCTTCCGTCTGTTGAAATTACAACAACTTGCCATGGTATAAATTTTTTACTTGCCTGCAATGCTTTTTTAACTGCATTTTCTATGCCACCACAACAAGGCACTTCCATACGAACAACCGTTACACTCTTAATATCGTTGTTAGCAATTATCTGTGTAAGTTTTTCCGTATAATCTACTTCATCGAGTTTTGGACAACCAATAACAGTAACTTTGTTACGAATAAACTCGTTATGAAAATTGCCGTATGCATAAGCAGTACAATCTGCTGCCACAAGCAGATTGGCATTATTAAAATAAGGCGCATTAACAGGTACCAGTTTAATCTGTACAGGCCACTGAGAAAGTTGGCTTTCTGCCACAAAGGTGTTCACCTTATTAAGTGCCTTTCTCTCTATACTCTTTGAGTTTGTACCAGGGCACCCACAAGGCAATTTTTCATCAGTCTGCTTTTTCCTTTTTGCTTTAAGCACTGCTTCTTCGTTGTAAGCAGGAGCCTCCCTTTCCTCAAAAGAAATAGCGTCTGTTGGACATGTAGGCAAACAATCTCCCAATCCATCGCAGTAATCTTCACGAGTGAGTTTTGCTTTGCCGTTTATCATTTCAATGGCACCTTCGTGACAAGCCAACGCACAAGCACCACAACCGTTACATTTTTCTTCATCAATTTTTATAATTTTTCTTATCATAATTATTTCCTCCTTGATTTTATGAGTATATTTTAGCACAATTAGCACAGAATGTATGTTGAAAAATCAACAAAAGGTTGTATTTTATGAGGAAATATATTGAAATTTTGAGAAAATGCCCCTTGTTTAATAACATTGCAGATGAAAATATCCTTCCTATGTTGGACTGCCTTAACGCTAAGGTGTTGACCTTTAGGAAAGGCGAAACAATTATGGACGAAGGTACTCAAGCAAAAAATGTGGGTATTGTTTTGTGCGGAAAAGTACAAATCATCAGGGTTGATTTCTACGGAAACAGAAACATCATATCAAACATTGACTCCCCTCATTTATTTGCAGAGTCTTTTGCGTGTGCCAATATTCAATCTCTCCCTGTAAAAGTCGTTTCTGCAGATAATAGCACCGT
Source organism: uncultured Ruminococcus sp. (assembly GCA_964629465.1). Classification (GTDB taxonomy): domain Bacteria; phylum Bacillota; class Clostridia; order Oscillospirales; family Acutalibacteraceae; genus Ruminococcoides. Next base: position 1,287 of record CAZVRE010000048.1, read on the forward strand.
TATGATGATAGACTGCAAACGCATAACCCACACTTGCACTAATTCTTGCGATTTTCATAACCAGATAATATTTAATCTTTTAAAAATTATGGCTATGAAAAATATATTGTTTAATCAAAAATCAGAAATTACCTCAAAACGCACAACCAGAGAAAAACTACTGGCTTACCTGATGCAACAAGCAACTCTTCACAACAGCAAAAGTTTTACAATTCCATTTAACCGTCAAGAGTTAGCCGACTACATTGAAGTTGATAGGAGTGGCCTTTCCACAGAAATCAGCAAACTGCGCGCAGAAGGGGTGTTGGAATGTAACAAAAATCGATTTGAGTTACTGTAAATTTTCTCGAAAATAAACCTTTATTTTCCTTGACAAGGGTCTTATTTAATGATACAATATGACTTGCGTAAAAAACCAATATTTAGGGGTATAGCTCAGTTGGTAGAGCAGCGGTCTCCAAAACCGCGTGCCGAGGGTTCGAGTCCTTCTGCCCCTGCCATATTAAGAGTACTGTATTGATACAAATACAGTGCTCTTTTTGTTTTTATATCAATTTTGCCCTGATTTTCAGGTTTTTGCAACGATATTTACTGCTAAACAATCTAATTATAATTCTTGTATCGCATTATAAATTGCAATTTCAACCCAATTGTTACAAAAACACCCACAATCGGCAACGATAGCCCCAATAATCGCAACGTTAGGTGTATCTGTATATCAAACGAAATCACCGCCAAACCATAATTACAGATTACCTATAGATTTTTTCGTTTTGTATGCTATAATGGGTATATAAAACTATATGAGGTGATTATGTGGCTAAATGTAAAGTGTGTGGGAAAAGTGGATTTTTCTTAAAACTTGACAACCTCGGCAGATGCAAAAACTGTTCGTCCTCTGCAATAAACAGCCTTTCAAATGGAGGATTATATAATAAGACTGCAGATGAGATTAACAGATTAACTGTGCCTAACTATAAATCTCCTAAACTTGATCTTGCTCAACAAGACAAACTGCTAAAATCTGTATGGGCTGCAAGAGAACAATATAAAATAGACGGAGATATTGATAAATTGATTTCCGTATATGAATTCGCAATGCGAAAATCAAACCCTACATTAAAAGGGGCTCAAGCTCATGTGTTTTATTTAGTTGACCTCTATATAAAAACAAAGCAGTATGATGAGGCATGGGAATATTTAAATAGTATATCTTTTGAATATATCCATATGACTCATAAAATACGAAAATATCAATACAAAATCTGCAAAAAAGAAAAGAGATATACAATCGCATTAGATTATTTATTGCAGTGGCAACTATTAAAATCACAACCAACTAAAACCTATAATAAAGACGAGTTTATCAAAGAAGCTACTCCAATAATCAAAAAATTAAACTGGAAAGATGATACTGTAGAATATCTATCTTACTTAATAGAGAATCAAGTAAGGCAGGGCAATTTTGATATAGGCCCATTACACGATAGCTACAATGCCTTTCTAAAAGAAATACAGCAACAATCTGAATAAGCAACCAATCAAAGGTGTCATTATGGATGAAGTTACATTAAATGGTATTTGGGATTATTACATAAGTTTAGAAGACGATTTGTCAAACACCTCTAGATATATAGAGCCTAGAGGACAGGAATACGTATATTCTTTTGAGTTTGCAAAACTATTAGTTTTAACCTGTATAGAAATAGAGGCTGTTTTTAAAGAGATTTGTCGAACTATATGTGGAAAATATGAGCAAATACAAAGAAACTATCTTGGGAAAATACCCCAAAATAATTGAGGCTACTGTTAGTATTAAAAGATTAGGTAGAAGCATTAAGCCGTTCGAAAACTGGGGTGAAGGCAAATTAAGTTGGTGGGACGCATATCAAAAAGTTAAGCACAGCAGAGATAAATATTTTAGGCTTGCAACTTATCTAAATGCTGTAACCGCTATATCAGCTCTACACATCTTAATACACTACTTATCCCAAGCAACCGATATACCTTTAAAAAAATGTTGCGGATCTTACATTCGCAGTGAATACGGATATGTATTGTTGTCAGTAAAAGAAGGCGGAAAACTTCCAGACTTTATAGATAAATAAATTACAAAAAAGGGCCGATAAACCAATGGACCCTTTTGTATCAAACCCCTACACCTTTGCCATAGAAAACAACGGACATCTGTAAGATGTCCGTTGTTTTTTACATACGTTTGGCAGAAGGACTCGAAAGGGCGTTAAGAAAACAGTCCGGTGGACTGTTTTTAGTCCGTAGCGTTGATGGAAGTTATCCCAAAAAAGTGAACCCCACAAACGAGATGTGCAACTTCTCATAGATGAACATATTCTGCCCCTGCCATCAAAAAAACGGCCCAATCTAGCAAACCTACAACAGAGCATACAAAGCACACTACGCACGACTTATGAAAAAGAAAATGACCACCGCCGAATTCGAACAGTGGTCAC
>CAZVRE010000049.1:0-92 GCA_964629465.1 uncultured Ruminococcus sp.
TTCCATCATCAAATCCAGATGATACAACAGCACCAACTGTTCCATCATCAAATCCTGATGATACAACAGCACCAACTACCCCATCATCAAAT
>CAZVRE010000049.1:192-2314 GCA_964629465.1 uncultured Ruminococcus sp.
CCAGATGATACAACAGCGCCAACTACTCCATCATCAAATCCAGATGATACAACAGCACCAACTACTCCATCATCAAATCCAGATGATACAACAGCGCCAACTACTCCATCATCAAATCCAGATGATACAACAGTGCCAACTACCCCATCATCAAATCCAGATGATACAACAACACCTACTACACAGCCAACAACTGCTGCTAAAAAGCCATATTTGAACAAGACAAATGTTTCCCTGAAGGCAGGTAATACATTTACTCTACAAGTTATGGATAATGCAAACGGAGAAGCTGTTGTGTTCAGCGTTGACAAATCAAATATTGTTAAGGTGTCTAGCAAGGGTAAGATAACTGCTCGTAGCAAGGGTATTGCAACAATTACTGCTAAAGTAGGTAGCACAAAACTTACTTGCAAAGTAAAAGTAACTACTAACCCTAAATTTACAGATAGCAAAGGCAAGGCCATTACGAAGATTACTATTAAAAAAGGCAAGACCACAAAGGTTTTGATTAGTGGTAAAGCAACAGAATTTAAAAATTCTGGTTACACTACCACTAATAAAAAAGTAGTCAAAGTCAGTGGAGCCAAGAAAAAAGCATTTGTTAAAGTTAAGGGCTTAAAGGTTGGTAAGGCTACAGTATCTATTAAGGTTAACGAAGCAAAGGTTATTAAATTAAAAGTAACTGTAAAATAATCATTACCGAATAAAACAAACACCCCATCATTCAAGATGGGGTGTTTGTGCGTAAAGAAAAGGCAGTTCATACGAACTGCCATTATAATTTAAAATTCAATACCAAATCTTGCAGGTACACCTTTGTCGCAAGGATGCTTAATACATTTCATTTCGGTTACGTAATCTGCAATATCAATTATTCTTTCTGAAGGTTCATTACCTGTCATAACAATCTCCAGATTTTTTGGCGCATTAGAGATGAAACTATAAACATCGCCCTCGCTAATCATATCTGCATTAATAACAGAGAAAATCTCGTCAAGGACTATCATATCGTACTTTTGTGTAAGCACAGTTGTAACTGCATCATCAAATAATTTTCTAAAAGTAATGGAAGCCTTGGCTTTTTCTGCTTCGTCCATATCGTATGTAAACTTCAATTCTAATGGGCAAAAGGTAAGACTGATGTTTTCAGTGTGGCTAAGTGTGTGTCGTTCGCCTGAAAATTCAGTTTTTAAAAATTGCACAAATAGTACTTTCATTCTACTACCTGCTGCTCTTGTAGCCAAGCCTATAGCGGCAGTGGTTTTGCCTTTGCCGTCTCCATAATAAACGTGTATCATAATTTCACCTCTGATGGTGTGTATTCTATGTATAATAGTATAATATATAATTGGGAATAATTGCAATAGATAATACAACTAAATTTGTCACAAAAATTATTCGTCAAATTTAACAAAATTTTATTTTAAATTTCTGTATTTTTCTACTAATAAAAAGTTTCAAAATTTTAATATTTTCCTTGAAAATCATTGACATATATAGTATAATAACACTTGCACGACTGCGACCAATGGGATATTTGCGCCCAAATCGTGGTCACGACTGCAATATTTTGATATGCGTAGAAGCGGGAGGTTGCAGCAAGTTTTGCTGGTTTTTCCGTGGAGTATGTCCGATTTTAAACCGGGCGAAAGAATAGTATTTAAGCAGAGGCAAGGGGTTGCTATGCCTTATAAGCTTAAAGTATGTCCTTAAGTCACCCGGTTAACGTCACAAGTTAATCGGTTTTAAAAATGCAAGCCGTGAAACACCCGGCTTAGTGTGAAGACTTCAAGGAACGCCCGCCAAATTATTTTAAGGAGGCGACGAAAATGGCAGTCAAAGAAAAAATTCGTATAAGATTAAAGGGTTATGATCATCAGTTAGTAGATTTATCTGCTGAGAAGATCGTTGCAACAGCAAAAAGAACAGGCGCCAGAGTATCAGGCCCAGTTCCTCTACCTACAGAGAAGCAGGTTGTTACAATCCTTCGTGCTGTTCATAAGTACAAGGATAGCCGTGAGCAGTTTGAAATGAGAACTCACAAGCGTCTTATCGACATTTTAAGACCGTCAAACAAGACAGTCGAGGCTCTTATGAGCTTAGAGCTCCCTGCCGGCGTTGA
>CAZVRE010000050.1:0-1899 GCA_964629465.1 uncultured Ruminococcus sp.
CGTCAAACAAGACAGTCGAGGCTCTTATGAGCTTAGAGCTCCCTGCCGGCGTTGATATCGAGATTAAATTATAATACGATACCAACCTACAAGCAGACAGGGTCATGTTGGGGAGATCCCAACCAATAACCTAATAAGGAGGATATAAAAATGCAGAAAGCATTAATCGGCAAGAAAATCGGTATGACACAGATTTTCGACGAAACAGGTAAAGTCGTTCCTGTTACTGTTGTTGAAGCAGGCCCATGCGTTGTTTCAATGAAGAAGACAGTAGAAAACGACGGTTATGCAGCAGTACAACTTGGCTATGGTGATATGAAACCTCACAAGGTTAACAAACCAATGCAGGGTCACTTTGCAAAGGCAGATGTTGCTCCAAAGAAAACTCTTAAAGAATTCCGTTTTGACGACACAGACGCTTACAACGTAGGCGACATCGTTAAGGCTGACGTGTTTGAGGCTGGTAACAAGGTTGACGTTACAGGCACAAGCAAAGGTAAGGGTACAGCAGGTGTAATTAAGAGATGGAATTTCCACAGACTTAAGGAAACTCACGGTACTGGTCCTTGCGTACGTCACGGTGGTTCAATCGGTATGTGTTCTTCCCCTTCAAGAGTATTCAAGGGTAAGAGAATGGCAGGTCACCTCGGTGCAGAGAAGGTTACAGTTCAGAACTTAACAGTTGTTAAGGTTGATGCTGAAAACAACCTAATTGCTATCAAAGGTGCTATCCCTGGTCCAAACAAAGGCATCGTAGTTATCAAAGATGCTATTAAAGCGTAAGAAGGGAGGACTTTTAAATGCCAAGTATTAACGTAGTAGATATGACAGGCAAAAAGGTTTCAACAATTGAACTTGCTGATTCAGTTTTTGCTATCGAACCAAATACAGCAGTTATGCACCAGATGGTTGTTAGTTATTTAGCTAATCAGCGTCAGGGCACACAGTCTGCTCTAACAAGAAGCGAAGTTTCTGGCGGTGGTAAAAAGCCATGGAGACAAAAAGGCACAGGTCGTGCTCGTCAGGGTTCAACTCGTGCTCCACAGTGGACACACGGTGGTGTAGTATTCGCTCCAAAGCCAAGAGATTACAGTTTCTCAGTTAACAAGAAGGTTAAGAGACTTGCTATGAAGTCTGCACTTTCTTCTAAAGTACTAGACAACGACGTTATCGTAGTTGATGCTATTACTATGGATGATTACAAAACAAAAGTAATGGTTAACATGCTTAACGCTATCGGTGTTGAGAAGAAGGCTTTAATCGTTCTACCTGAGGTAGACAAAAAGGTTATCAAGTCCGCTTCTAACATTCAGGGTGTTAAAACTGCACAGGTTAACGAACTAAATGTATATGACATCTTAAACGCTGGCAAACTTGTTATCGTTAAAGATGCTGTAAGCAAGATTGAGGAGGTATACGCATGATAGCTCAGGATATTATTATTCGCCCAATCATCACTGAAAAGAGCATGATGGGTGCTGTAGACAAAAAGTACACCTTCGAAGTTGCAAAATCAGCAAACAAGATTGAAATTGCAAAAGCGTGCGAAGAAATCTTTAAAGTAAAAGTAGCAAAAGTTAACACCGTAAATGTACGCGGTAAGTTCCGTCGTCAGGGTCAGAACAACGGTGGCTACACTAAGTCTTGGAAAAAGGCTGTTGTTACCTTAACAAAGGACAGCAAAGCAATCGAATTTTTTGAAGGCATGATGTAAGCCTTATATACTAATATATAAAGGCAGAATGTATGGGGAACGCCATTTCCCCGCAAAGCCATCATGAGGAGAGTGAATTTAATGGCTATTAAAGTTTACAAACCGACCATTAACTCTATGAGAAACAAGTCGGTAACAGACTACTCCGGTCTTTCAAAAGTAGCTCCAGAAAAAAGCCTGTTAGC
>CAZVRE010000051.1:0-1884 GCA_964629465.1 uncultured Ruminococcus sp.
TGGTGCCGACGATAGTTGGCTGGTGACGGCCTGTGAAAATAGGGAGATGCCAACATTTTATATTCCTCCATAGCTCAGTCGGTAGAGCGCATGACTGTTAATCATGATGTCACTGGTTCGAGCCCAGTTGGGGGAGCCAAACAAGAAGAGAGTAGCAAACGCTACTCTCTTTTTGTTTGTGTACATTGTTTCAGCATAAATTGATTTGCATTATATTGGCAAAACAAACAATTTGCAAACCAAATCATTATAAACAATGTCAATTGAATGTCAAAAGTGTTAAGGATATAATATAAAAAAGACGGAATTGTATACGCAACCTACGCTTATGATGCATGGGGCAATATTTTAGAAGAAACAGAAGCGCCAACCTTCCAAAACCTTAACCCTTTCCGTTATCGTGGTTATGTTTACGACAAGGACACAAAATTCTACTACTTACAATCTCGTTATTATGACCCACAAACAGGCAGATTCTTAAATGCAGACGATACCGATTATCTTGGTGCAACAGGCACAGCATTGAGTTGTAACTTGTTTGCTTATTGTGAGAATAATGTGGTTAATAATGTTGACCCAATGGGATATAAGGCAATCAATATAACTGTAAAATTATTGGCAACAATGTACGGTAATGCTTGGTACTTATATTCGTTAGCTAGATTATCGCTTTATACAGGTTCCGCTGGCAAATTAGCGTTACTTAATAAATTCATATCTTTAGTAAAAACAGGAGGAAAATGGGACTTTAAGAATCAAAATTCTTGGAAATTAAAGTCAGGAAACTATTATACTTTTATGGGTTCTAAAGTAACAGTCGCAGACATTGGAAATATCCATTTTGGTTATGTAGGTTCAGTTATTTTTTCTTCAAAAACACTATGTTTAGGAGCTGGTATCTACCAAATATACAGTAAGACTTCCTCTTGGAAGTTTTGGTATTCTTTTTTTGATGACCCAAGAGATACTGCATGTATTTTAATTGGCAGAGGGCTGTGGAGAACTTTGTTTAGAGGCTGGGTATATCAATGGTAAATTTGGTTTACGCAAGGAGTAGAAAATGTGAAAAATAAAATAAAAATACTTAGTGCTCTTTTTTTTATCGTTATTGGATTGTCTTCATGTAACTTGTTTGCAAACTTAGACAATTTGCCTGAAGGCAAATTAATACAATCAAGTTGTTCACCAGAAGGAAATTATCAAATTAATGCTTATTTAGTCTCTGGTAATGCAACCACAGATTTTTCGATAAGGTGCGAGGTGTTAGAGGTCTCTTCTGGTTATGTTCGTAATATTTATTGGCAGTATCATTGCGAGAAGGCAGATATAGTTTGGATAGATGAAGTTACAGTAAAAATTAATGAAAACATTCTAAATGTTATACAAGATAGTTATGATTGGAGAACGCAATAATATAAATAAATGATTTTGTAAGTAACGATGGTACAATAGTTACAACGGAATATGACGATTTCGGCAGAATTGCGTCAGTTAGCACAGACGTTGAATTAGATTACGATTCTACCCCACTTTATGCTACATATGAATATGCAAATGGTACTGCACAAAACTCAACAACTAATCTCATCAGTAAATTAGATTATGAGTACCTGAATTATGGAGATACCTACGAATATACATATGATGCTAATAATAACATAACACAGGTAAAAGTAGACAATACAGTAAAAACTAAATATACTTACGACAGTTTAAACCAATTATCAACCTGTGCAGACAAAAATACAAACACCTTTACAGAATATAGTTATGACAATGCAGGTAACATTACAACTGTAAAAACCTACGCCTTAACAAGTCCTATGGGTAAAGGCGCGTTGCAATCAACGAACACTTACACCTATGACGCAACTTGGAAAGATA
>CAZVRE010000052.1:0-1790 GCA_964629465.1 uncultured Ruminococcus sp.
CTTGTATCGAAGCAGGCTTTAGTTCAATTATGTTCGACGGTTCTCACTATCCAATCGAAGAAAACGTTGAAAAGACAAAAGAATTAGTTGCTATCTGCGAAGAAAAAGGTCTTTCTATCGAAGCAGAAGTTGGTTCTATCGGCGGCGAAGAAGACGGCGTTGTAGGCGCAGGCGAATGTGCTGACCCTGAAGAATGCAAGATGATTGCTGACTTGGGCGTAACAATGCTCGCTGCAGGTATCGGTAATATTCACGGTAAATATCCAGAAAACTGGGCAGGTCTTTCTTTTGAAACACTTGACGCTGTTCAGCAGTTAACAGGCACAATGCCACTTGTACTTCACGGTGGTACAGGTATTCCTGCTGATATGATTAAAAAGGCAATCAGCCTTGGCGTATCAAAAATCAATGTAAACACAGAGTGTCAGTTAGCATTTGCTGATGCTACAAGAAAGTACATTGAAGCAGGCAAAGATTTACAGGGCAAAGGCTTTGACCCTCGTAAACTTTTGGCTCCTGGCTTTGACGCTATCAAAGAAACTGTTAAGGAAAAGATGGAACTATTCGGTTCAATCGGCAAGGCTTAATAGATATTCACAACAAATCAAGGGCAACGGAAAACCGTTGCTCTTTTTATTTATATACCAAAGGCATTTGCTTAAAAACCTCCATTGTATAAAGGAAATTTTCCTGCTATGGAAAAGAGAAAGCCTCCCTTGTGTAAAGGGAGGTGGCTTTGAGCGATAGCGAAAAGACGGAGGGATTGAGAGAGTTTAATCAGCACCCTAACTTATGCTTTACTTATTTGCTCAATCCCCCCTGCAAGGCTTCGTCTTGCTTCCCCCCTTTACACAAGGGGGGCTTTTGTAGTTTGACTTGCTATAACTATCCTTTACACAATGAGGCTTGGTGTATATAATAACCCTTGACTCACTCAATAGAAGGAATCGAGCATACTAATCAAACTTTTAGTATGTAACATTAAAACAAAATTACTTTTAATGATTTTTATCCTTGCAGAGAGTAAAACTATATGATAATATTAAGTTAAGAAAAATATCAGGAGATGCGTTATGAAATACGGTAAAATATCTAAAATTTTACTTTTTACAGGTTTGGGCATTGTAGTTGCAGGTATAATTGCAGGCGCACTGCTTGGCTTTGTTTTTGCATCAGAACACGAAGTTCTCAACCTTGTTGTGTCTTTGCCTGTATGGTTTTTCTGCGTTTTTGTTGGTTGTATGATTATGTCTGTTTCAGGTAATTTCAACGAAATTCAAGAGAAAAAGAACGACGACCAGCAACTTCTCGTTGACATTATTAACAAAATAAAAAACGAGCAAACTTCCACACAATCTGCAGACTCCACCCCATCCCCACAAGAAAATGACTCAAATACAAAATAATAAATTTAGGTAAAAAAGTATTGACATTTACTCTTGCTTACTATATAATAACAATGTTGTCAACAGACACGTAACGAGGTGTAACTCAGTTTGGTAGAGTGCTTGGTTTGGGACCAAGATGCCGCAGGTTCAAGTCCTGTCACCTCGACCATAGAAAAACAAGGTATCCATTAGGATACCTTGTTTTTATTTTACCTAAAACGGAGAGATGACAGGACTTGAAGCCGAACGTGCCAAGGAGATGTGGAACACATCGACGCAGGTAAAAACGCTCCGGGGGAGCGTTTTTAGAGAGGAGCGCAGATGTAAGACTTCCTAAAAACGTGAACCCCACAAGCGAAATCTAAGTTTTCACCTAAATGATAGTATGTCACCTCGACCATA
>CAZVRE010000053.1:0-1742 GCA_964629465.1 uncultured Ruminococcus sp.
GAACCAAGGTCAGGAGATACAACAACGAAATCATCTGTGTTGTTAGCAACTTTTTCTTTCATATGGTCTGCAAGAATACCTGCACCCTTTAGGTGGTCAACAGGGATGTTAAAGAAGCCCTGAATCTGGTTTGCGTGCAAGTCCATTGTCAAGAGTCTGTCAGCGCCTGCAGCAGTAATAAGGTCAGCACATAATTTTGCTGAGATTGGATCACGAGGTTTTGCTTTTCTGTCTTGACGAGCATAACCAAAGTAAGGCATAACTGCAATAATTCTTGCTGCAGATGCACGCTTCATAGCGTCAATCATAATGAGCATTTCCATTAAGTTGTCGTTTACAGGAGTGCAAGTTGACTGAACGATGAAACATTCAGAACCACGAACTGATTCGTTGATGGAAACTGCGATTTCGCCGTCAGAGAACTTCTTGCAATCACATTTACCTAAAGGTAAACCTAAGCAACCTGCAATACCCTGTGCAACATCATGGTTTGAACTACCTGTAAAGATTTTGATATCTTTTCCGTGAAAATTCATTGTTAAACTCTCCTTGTTTTTATATATTTACACTAATAATAATCAACATTTATAACCCTTGCTGATAGCAATATCTTCAAGTTCCTTAAGTTGTTGTGGGTCGTTTGCACCCAAAACAGTATCAGGGGAAGAAGCAGTGAAAGCGCCGATTTTTTCACCTTTGCTCAATAACAGTTTTAAAGCATCAGGCAGATAATATTCCTTTGCGTTATTATCTGATTTAATTTCATCAAGTACAGAAAGTAACTTTTCAGTATCAAACCAGAAACCACCGGAGTTAACTTCGTTAATTTTAACGACAGTTTCGTCAGCGTCTTTCTGTTCAACAATAGCCTTAACATCACCGTTTTTATTTCTTACAATTCTGCCGTAACCTGTTGGATCTTGAACCTTTGCAGAAATTACTGTAGCAGCATTACCACTTTCGGTATGATATGCAAGAGATGAATTGATTGTTTCGCTGTCCATAAAAGGAGCATCGCCGTTGAGGATAACAACGTTACCTTTGTTAGTTTTCAAAAAGTCTTTTGCCTGCATTACTGCGTGACCTGTGCCAAGTCTTTCGGCTTGATATACAGTTTCTACAGTAAAATCTAAAGTTTCAACAAAAGCATCAATATGTTCTTTACCAAAACCTTTAACAATGCAAATCTTGTCAACACCTGCTCTTTTAACAGAGTTGATAACCCACTTAAGCATAGGTTGATTTAACACTTCTGCAAGTGGCTTTGGTTTGTTCATTTTCATTCTTTTGCCTTCGCCACCGGCAAGAATAACTGCACAGTTGTTCATAAGCGCCTCCTATACAAGCAATAGATATTATAATTATCGCATAAATTGTCAAATTTGCAAGATGAATTTGTAAAATTTTCACATTTTATTTGTTTTATACATAAATATACAAAAAAAATTGTAAAATTCTTGCAATATTTTTTAAAATAATGTAGCCAATTTTATTTTTTTTTGGTATAATAAGCGATGGACGACGTATAGTCGCACAGATTTTTAAAATCTGTCACAATATATACTTATTTTAGGAGGTATTTCCAATGGCAAACAAATGGGTTTATTTGTTTACAGAAGGCGACGCTTCAATGCGTGAACTTCTAGGCGGTAAAGGTGCTAACCTTGCTGAAATGACAAAATTAGGTCTTCCAGTACCACAGGGCTTCACAATCACAACAGAAGCTTGTACACAGTACTATG